>CAYVCA010000057.1:0-1542 GCA_964450025.1 uncultured Candidatus Saccharibacteria bacterium | reverse complement strand
AAGGAGTGTGAAGAATGCTCAGCTTTAGCCACCAAATGCCTGACACCTAACATCTCCAACAGCTCTGAGGCCACTACGGTATACCCGTGACAAGGGACCACTGGGCTACCGCGGAATTCGTCTGGGTCCATCCTGGTGATTCTCGGATCTCGAGCGTCACTAAATACTAGCGAACGAGTAACCAGATCGATCACACCCTCAATCGCTTCCACAGAATCACTCTCGCTAGCGCCGTTAGCTACAAATTTATCACGGAGATTATGCCACCTTCTCGATTCCAGTAGCAACTCGCTAGCAACACCCCTCTCCTCGCTCGGTATAGCTAGGTTGGCAGAAAACGATGGTGATAATTCAGCACGAGTCATTGTTATACTATGACATATTGTGCTATAGATTACAACTTATCTGGGGCTTCAATGCCGAGGATTGCTAGTCCAGCCTTGAGAGTGTCGGCATATAACGCTACCAGCCCAGCGCGATGAACTTCGTGCTCACTACCAACTACTCGATTGTTTTCATAATAACGGTTGAATTCCTGGGCTAGCTCAAACAGATAATTACAGATGTGATGCGGCTCAAGCTGTGTAATTGCTAGGCTTACCACCTCATGGTATTCACCGAGTTTTCGCACCAACAGCCTGTCCTCGTCTCGCACCTCCGTCGGCATCACAAAGTCAGCCGAAGATTTGTTTAATACCTGCCTGGCCCTGGCGTGGGCATACTGAATGTATGGGCCAGAATTGCCCTGCAGGCTGACCGTCTCATCAACATCAAAGGCGATATCACCGCCCAAACGATACTTGGCAAAAGCGTATTTCAAAGCCCCCAAGCTGACTGATTCTAGCTGCTCTGGTATCGTTATTAGCGATTTTACCTTGTGTCGCACAATATCAACAACTTCAATCGCCCGAGTAACATTGCCAAGTCGCGAACTCATCTTTTGCCCATCCCCGAACCGAACTGTACCGTTGGTCAGATGGGTCATCTTTCCTTTTAGCTCTGGGCGAAAAGTCTCAGCGGCCGCAAACACTACCCTCATATATTCCGTCTGGTCGTTGCCGGTAAGTAGGTAGCGATGGTCAAAATTATAATCTTTCTGTTCATGCCAAATCACACCAATATCCTTGGTCTCATATGTCGGCAGACCCTTTGAGGTAACAAACACTCGAGTGTGCAGATGCTGCTCTTCATCTCCTCGAAAAACTACCGCACCGTCCGACTCTTCTAGGTTCCCCAGTTCTAATTGCTTTTTAACCTCGGCCATACCAGCCTCTGTCGTTTCGCTTTCAGGGTAATACCGCATCGGTACAACGGCAATCAACCGATAAAACGCCTCAAAATAATCAAAACTCCACTGCCTGACTGTCCAGTATATCTGGGCTTTTGGTGTCTGGTGGTCATCAGTCTCATACCAGGCGTAGATTTCCCTATTTAATTCATCGATTTCGGCCTTAGCCGCTTCATCTTCCTCATACTTACCCGCACCCAGCACATAACAACCACTCACCCATTCTGCTCGCTCAAGCGGATCTTCGCTGATCT
>CAYVCA010000056.1:0-2006 GCA_964450025.1 uncultured Candidatus Saccharibacteria bacterium | reverse complement strand
TCTTGGACGGAGTCAGACTTGATGCGACTAATCAATTCTGGAATATGCAGTTGCTCTGGGCCAATACCGTCGATTGGCGAAATAGCTCCACCCAAGACGTGGTAGGTGCCATTGTATTGGCCAGTCTTTTCAAGGGCGACGATGTCAAGAGGCTCCTCAACTACAGCAATCAGAGTCTTGTTGCGGCTTGGTTCTGTGTAGAGAGGGGATATTTCTTCAGATTCGTCAATCAAAGCAAAGGTTTTAGGGCATGTTCTCACGCGAGAATGCAACGATTCTAGAGACTTCGCCAATCGCAGGGCTTGATTGGGATCACGACGAAGTATTCCATAGGCGTATCGTTCGGCCGTGCGAACTCCTACTCCCGGCAATCTGCCCATCTCGTCTATCAACTCCAGCAGGGCTGACGGTAAAATCTGCTTCATAGAGGCTGTTTATTACAGAGGTAAATTGCCTAGTCCGCCCATGAGCGGCTTCATGGTTTCTGCGGCGATCTCCTGTGCCTTAGCAAGCCCATCTCTAATTGCTATTTGAATCCAATGCTCAAGCTGTTCGATATCATCCAGGTCTATCATTTCGGGGTCGATTTTGATTGACTTAACCTTGAGCTCACCTGTAACCTGAACTACAACAGCTCCATCACCAGCCTCAACCTCAACAATCTCTTTCCCTAGCTGCTTCTGTGCTTTTCGTAGCTGTTGAAGCATCTTCATTTGATCTAGCGCCATATGTAACCCTCCTTGATTATAACCCTTCTATTGTAGCGCATCTTTACTTGTTTTGTACAGATACAGCCTGTCACCGTTCTCGTACCGTTCATTAGTAATGATCGATTGCAGAGTCCATTCAGCTGGAGCTGAATCGCGAGCTGCACGAGTGGCAATAGCGTTCCCACCAGTGTCGTCAGGAGGAGGGGTGGAGTCAACCCGGATATCTAGCTGAGAGAAGTTATAGTGAACCAGGGTGCGATATAGAGATAGCTCCCGTTCATCGACCAATAGCAGCGTGCGCACTGGCCGTTGTTTGATCTGCTGGGTTATCAGTGAGACATCGGCATTAAACCCCCTTGCTGCCAGGGGCATGTACTGATATCCATTCATGAATCGATCTATACCGCTCATGACCATGATGCCTACCAGCCCTATCGTGAGAACCAGACCAGTACCTCGTGCGTATGGGTTTTTGGGAAAAAGCTTGTACCATTCGTGCAGTAGAGTCTCAAGGCCAATCGCTAGCAGTATTATCATCGGTGTGGTAACCAGAACAGTTAAATAGGGGTCGATAAGCAATAGAGGCGAGGTCAGAATAACCCAGGCGGCGATAGTGTATGATCGAGCTGAGTGGTGCTGTCGAAACAAGATAATTATCCCAAGGATGGCTAATGCTAGCGCGGAAAAATCCATGATTGGGGCAATTTGGCCATTAACAACGACGGGAGTAATCCAAAAATATGTCATAAGTAGAGTCTTGATGTTCGTAACGATATCAATAGGCGGCAAGTTAGTGATCCCCAGCAGGTTATGGACGAGCTCTGGTTGCTGTAGGCAGGCGTAAACTAGCGGTGCAAGGGTTACTCCAAATGCAGCCATAGCTATACTCCAGCTCACTCGTTCAGATTTCCTAAGAAGATGATAGCGAGTATGCGGGTGAATGAGAGCGACAATGAGCAGCCCGGCATTTATATATAGAAAGAATGGGGTGTATAAACTAAGGCCAACACTAACTCCAAGACTAATCTTCCACAGCAGTCGATACTTTGCTTTTTGTAGTATTAAACTAGAAAACAGCAAAATAAGCGTACTATACAAAACATAAAGCACACCAGGCGTGGCGTGCTGAGCAATAAAAATATACTGGCCAGTAGCGGCCATGATTAGCATGGACAGGATTGCGACATTTGGCTTAAACCAGCGACGCAAAAGAAAGAAAATAGCGACTGAAGTGGTGATGGAGATGATGATCGCGGGTAGCTTGATGGTGATGATGGAGAGCCCGAATAGGCTAAA
>CAYVCA010000055.1:0-2230 GCA_964450025.1 uncultured Candidatus Saccharibacteria bacterium | reverse complement strand
TAAACAAGCTCTTTTGCGACTTGATAGCGTCGACCAGTACTTGCTCGTAGGCCTCTGGTAGCAAGGTGTCTTCTGGATATTTGTATTGAAGTTTTTGCCGCTCGTAGATTTTTTCGTAGCCGGGCTGCTTGGTAAATAGGTCTATCTCGATACCTTCATTGGGCTGGATATTAAACCTTAGAGCATTGGATTGATCGGTGTTGCCGGCCTTAAAATAGACGATAACTTCTGTAACTTTTTGATTAAGTGCCTTGCCAGAAACTAGAACCAGTGGGATATTCTCCCAGATCAACGAGTCGCTATAAAGTTCGACCCTAACAAATGTCTCAACCTGACTGGTCGATAGCTCAACCTCATCACGGTAGCCCTGGTACTGAGCCCGCACTGCTAACTCCGGCTGGGCTGATGTGATTCGCTTCAAAGCCTGTAGTCGCAGATCAGACAGTTTCGACCAATCAAGCCTCGAGGGAATATCCATCAGCACTAGAGCCAGTAGCTGCATCAAATGCCCCTGAATAACATCCCTCAATGCACCAGTTTGCTCATAAAACTGTGCCCGACCGGCGATCCCGATTTCCTCAAAAGCCCGGATCTCAACCCGCTCAACTGCTCGATTACCCCAAAGATGACGGAACATAGCATTGCCAGAGCGAAAAGCTACGATATTTTGCACCATCTCCTTAGCTAGGTAGTGATCAATCCGATAAATCTGCGACTCCTTAAAATACCTTGAGGTTCGCTTGACCATCTCCTTTGAGCTGGCTAGGTCAAGACCAAATGGCTTTTCGAACAATAGCTTAACTCGAGGGTTGTTGACACCAGCCACACCCAAGTTATCAGCTATTCTAGTCGAAGCTGCTGGTGGTACAGACAGATAGATCAGCGTCTGCTCACCCTGGCGAGGGCTGATTAGTTTCTTGAGCTTTTGATAGTCACCGAGATTAGCTAGATCCATAGTCACACCGCTAGATATCGGCGCCAGCTCTTTACCTACTAACTTATCGATCGCTATTTCTTTCCTCGAAACACCGATAATCTCTACATTTTCGACCGCCTGACTCCTAACGATCCTCCTCAATGCCGGCAACAACTTTCGCCTAGACAAATCACCGGTAATCCCAAAAATGACTATTTTCGTTTTCATGAATGACCTCCTAGTGGGTATATTATACTATCCTTACAGATAAATCCCTAAACCTCCCTCCGAATCTTTAGACTGCTTACACCCACAGGCCACAGCCTAACAGTGCCTGGTAAATACTGACAGGCACCGCAAGCACCGCCCCCGCTTAGTCCTCCATCTCGTCATCACCACCCACCACCACCTTCATACACGGCATTGACTGAGTGGTAGCGCTAACCTCTTGGCCATTTAGCGTCATCACTCCAGAGCTGACGCCTACTACTGAGACATTCGGATCGCGATAGTCCATTCTCTGGCAGGCCTCTTTGTAGGAAATTGCTAAGTTTCGCACCATGCCGGCCAAGACCGCACCCATCTCTTCTGCGTTTACTGATAAATCATACACGGTGCCTTGCTCGGCATTGACGCGTCCAGCGCCGCTAGTCTCTAGCTTTTCGTAAACTCCAAACAAATCAACTGAGGTCGTTTGAAGACTCTTGATCCGCAAGAATTTCTGAATTGACCTGTACTCAGATGTATATACAAGATTGCCCTGCTCTACAGTTAAGTCTTGCAGTTCTGGCCCATAAATCGTCAAGCTCGGATCCTCAAAGCCTCCTAGCCAAAATGCTCTATTCTGTTTAGCCGAGTTCTTAAACGAAATCCTCGCCTCGCCGTTGTCTATCCGAATATCCGGCCTGATGTCATCAGTTCCTCGCAGCACATATCGGGGTCGGCCTGGATCAACAACATACTGAATCGTCATCTCCTGTGAACCATGCGAACCACTTAGTGAATAAGCACTCGCTTTTAGACTTTTGATGTTAGCGAAATCTGCTGGTAAATCAACCTTTTTACTTACGATTGAGTTTTGGATAATTGTTTTTTCTTTGTAGACTGTCGCCATCATAACTCCGACCCCAAACCCAAATGCCAACAGCCCGCCGATAATGATTGCCACTGTTGTGATGATCATTTTTTTAGTAAACTTTCGTGCAAACGAAGCGTAGGCCAATAGCACACCCAGCGCCGTCAATAGTAAACCGCTAACGACTAGCAGGCTCAACACTAATAAGGCCGCCGATTGGCTATGACTAGACAAAAGTG
>CAYVCA010000054.1:0-2580 GCA_964450025.1 uncultured Candidatus Saccharibacteria bacterium | reverse complement strand
TGTCACCGCAATCGCTTCCACAAAGCTCAACGGTTGGTTAAGCCGTCTCAGTGCTTAAGTGATATTATAGCACATACAATTGCCTCTTATAGAAATCAGCCTCCTCATAGTAATAGCAACGAAAACCTCCCAGTCAAGATGCGAGGACAGTATCGTTAATATACCCATCCGCAAGTTATCTCATCTGTCCAGGGATTATCCTTGGAATCCTTGGACAATATCCCTGCCGTCACTAGACCCCTCTTTCTCTTTGCCGAAATCGTCAGTCTGGCAAGATACACATTCGATCGAGGCCGATCACATCCGGACTGTGACAATATCTCGAAGTATAGAACACGACTAGCGGAGCCCTCTGCTCTGCCAAGGCATCGCTCGCAGTTGGTGCTCCTTTTGCTGGTGATTCGTTTGCTAAAATCTTCTTTGATATATCGTCTCGTAATCTAGAGGCCGGACTATGATCGCCAAGGCCCTGGCCCGCAACAGACCACCACCATTTGCCTCCCAGTCCCTGACCCTCTACAGAGCTTTCGCTCCCCCCCAGAGCCGACCAATTCACCTCATCCATTGGCTTAATCCTCAATAAACTATTGATCTTTGGCACATGTTTCTTTCCGACAGGCGTACCCAGTTCTATATATTGCTCTATAGACCGATTATCAGCATCAACATAAACAATAATATCCCCATCAGCGTATATCGTCTCGCCCGTAATAAGTGTCTGATGACTGGGGGTGACTGTTACTATTTTGGGATAATAAATTCGTGCCATCGTGAACTCACAAATATTATAGCCAGTCACCTCGCCAAACCCAACTGGACCCTGGCTAGTGCAATCGTTGACGAATCCAGCGTCATAAGATCTATCGACGCCGAGCTTCTCTATAAGCTTTTGATCATAACCCCGAACGATTTGAATGTTAAAAAACATAAACACCAGTTGTATCGAGTAAAAGAGTGCTATTATAATAACAAGCGTTAAAATTCTCTTTTTGTATCTAGCTATGCCACCAAACAAACTACTTTCGGCACCGCTCGCCTTATTTGAATTCAAGGTGGACACATAGAACCCATATTAGATCTAACTATCTCTCGCATAGCCTAATTGTATCATATCTGCTTCTTTCAAAGACACTTCCGACGGGATCATTGTGAACAGGCAACAAGCCTAAGTAACTTCATGGTATTTTAGGCCATGTGCATTTTATCTCATCTGCCCAGGGATAATCCTTGGGCAAAATTCCTTTTTTAGACCGCAATGTCCTTCCACTTGCTCAAGGACTGTCCTTGTGCAAATCGCAGACCAGCCCCACCACCTGCTCTGGTACTTCTCGCATGTTCCTCCGCCGCATAAGCTCCTCATCCGCCCTAGCATAAAGCTTGTTGAGGTCGCTGTCAGTTAGTGTTTGGTAATCTATGACCATTGGTTTCTCCTTAAGTAGCTCAATCAATTCTGTGCACCTTTATCCACGAGCCGGGAGCGGGTTTCGTCCTCATGTCATACTGACCGATAATCACTTGTGTAGCGGGGCCGCTCGCCTCAAACTTGGCGCTCCAATCACCGATATGAGCAAGCGGTGTTGCGCTATTGTCTTGCCATGTTATCGTAGACGCACTACCGCTAGATTCACCGAGCGTCGTATCTATGACAGCATCGATAATAGTATAGTAAACGGCGCTAAGCGGTCTGGAGGCGGTCCAACCACCTGAGGAGGTCGCAGTCTGGAGCTTGACTGTTGTGCTAGTGCTACCCGCCCAAGCGTGTCGCACCACTGCATAGTCTGTGCCCAGACCCATCGTGTTCGGATAAACAGCCAGTCCATTTCTAAAATTAGGTGCGGCTATCCTGGCGACTACACGGAACCTCTCGGTCGTCGGGATGTCAACAGATACCCTAGCCCTATTTTCCATTCTACGGAACGCAACCTTACTGAAATCTGTATCTGGATTGTGAGCAAAAGCTACTGAGCTGCCTCCGCTAGAGGCAGAGAGCTGAAATGTGTCTGTGGTACGGTTGATAACATATAGCCCGATATCTCCATTCATCGGGTAGTTTGCCGGTAGATACTTAGAAGGGTCAACCAGAGGTTGAGTTAGGTCGTTCATCACATATAACCGGTTGCTGTTCTGTAACCCATGGTTCTCAGCATGGAAAGTCCAGGTAGATTCGTCAACCGAGTCTACCATGACCCTATCTTCGTCTTCCTGTGTCCATGAGGCTATCAATGTCTCGCCAGTCGGCGTTGCCCACTCTGCGTCACAATCCGCGCTCGACTTCTTCTGCAATACCTGCCCAGCCGTCCCCCCACTCGGTAGCCCTGGTATACCAAGGTTCAATGTCTGGTTTGGAGCAGTGCCAGTGATACTAGCTGTTGGTGTACAGTCAGCTGGTTTGGTGACAGAGCCGATAGATAGTGTGTTTGCTGGACCCGTAGCGCCAGCTTCACCAGTGTTGCCTGTATCACCCTTGTCTCCTTTGTCGCCTTTGAGGTCGCTGTAGGCGATGAGGTTGCGCCAGCCGGGTTCACCGACGTAGCGCCATTGGATGTAGTAGAGATCTTTTTGGAGTTCGATTTCACGGCC
>CAYVCA010000053.1:0-2650 GCA_964450025.1 uncultured Candidatus Saccharibacteria bacterium | reverse complement strand
GACCAGGGTGACTGGGGTTTCTTGTGGTCTAGTTCGGTCAGTCCGGTCTGGGCGGGCGTCGCGTTCTACGCGTACTTCGTCGCCGATGAAGTCTACCCAGGCCACTACAGCAATCGCGGCTACGGGATCTCTGTTCGCTGTCTCTTAAATTAATCTTGATGGGGTTGGTGTGGAACTTACAAATCATAAAAGCTTTACAGAACTCTAAAGCACAAGTATAATAGAAGTATGAATAAGCAGAGAAAATACATGAACGGGTCAGCCAACGGTTGGATGATTGCAGCTATCGGCTTTGTAGTACTATTTGCAATAGCTGGTGCATTGGCCGGCTGGGCGTACATATTGTACGATGAACAGAAGTCGGATGTTGAGGGCAAGATTAAGGTTGCCGTGATCGAGGCTAAAAAAGAGCAGATGGAAGAGGACAATAAGAATTTTGAAGAGGCGCGAAAGGAGCCGCGAATTGAGTTTGTTGGCCCAGAAGACTACGGTCGAGTAAGCTTCATGTACCCTAGGACTTGGAGCGTTTATGTTGCGAATGACGCTAGTGACAGAAAGAGCTATGAGGCCTATTTTCACCCCGTTTCTGTGCCACCAATCGGCAATAAAGAGAGTAGGTATGCTTATCGATTAGAGATTATTAACAAGGATTACGACGATGTGCTGGCTGAATATGCCTCTCGTCTAAAAAAGGGAGAGCTCTCGTCTAGTGCACCAGAATTCAACGGCAATGCTTCGACACGACTGGATGGTGTTATCGCCAAGGATGTGCGAGGATCCGTTGTGCTAATGAGAGTAAGGGACAAAACCATACGAATTTCTACCGATGCCGATGTGTTCAAGCCAGACTATCAGGCTGTCCTTGACACCATTAAGTTCATTCAGTAGTCAGTAGCCGATTCTTTTGATACACTGGGTATATGACCAGGGGAGAGTTGGGGGTGGACGCAGTAGGGACGCTACCTAGCGTATCGGTGGCGGCGCATGAGCTAAAAGCGCCACTGTCGTTGATACGGCAACTGGGCCTTTTGCTTGGCGACCAGTCTGCTACCGCCGATGATTACACTAGATATCAACAGCAATTAGTGACCGTTGCTGACAGGGCTATTGCGATGGTGACGGATATTACACAGGCTACGGCCATTCAAGCATCTTTATTCCCGCTGGAGCCAATAAACCCTTTGGCTGCTTGTCAGTTGGCGGCTCAAGAGATTCATCCAGTAGCAATGCTATATGGCCATAACATAACCCTACCTAGAATACGAGGGAAAACATTGATCGTTGCCAATCGACAACTGCTCAGTAGAGTGGTAGCTAATTTTTTAAGCAATGCGCTTAAATACAGCGAATCTGCCTCATCAATAAATATAGTCATGCAAAAAATTGACGGAAAATTGCGTCTTGGTGTGCGAGATTTTGGTCCTCGAATATCAAGTCGGGAGTACCGTCAGCTGCTTGACGAGCTGGGATCTGTAAAAACAATTAGAACCCGTCCAGAGAGCAGTGGCTTGGGGATATATCTTGCATCGGAGTTTGCGAAGATGATGAATGGTCGAATTGGGATGGTACGACACAGAACTGGACTAACCTTTTTCATTGAACTACCACTGTCAACTCAGATGAGTCTGCTATGAAAAAAGCATTAATTGTGGAAGATAACCCCGTTTGGTCTGACATCTTATCGGGGTATTGCCGAGAAGAGCAATTACTGCCAGTGACCGCCCGCTCACCTCAGGAGGCGATGGATGTATTAGACATGGAGGCGGTTGACATCATAATACTGGACATTCTATTGGCGACGGAAACAGGGATGGCGCTACTAAACGAAATAGGAAGTCATGATGATTTGGCAACAATACCAATTATTGTATGCACAGACCTCAACAGTATTGGCATGGCGGAGCTAGCGCCGTTCGGTGTGCAAAAGTTGCTGGATAAATCATCAATGAATCCTGCAAGCATGAAACTAGCAATAAGAGAGGTCTGCAATGAGTAGTGGCGAGAGGCTGAAGGCTATAATCTTGAGGCGGACGAACTACGGCGAGGCTGATCGGATCTTGCAGCTCATCACGCCAAAAGGTCGACGGAGTGTTATCGCCAAAGGGGCTAGAAGGGAGCGGAGCAAGTTGGCAGGTGGGATAGAGCTTTTTGCGGTGTCAGATGTCGTAATTCGTCAGGGGCGAGGGGAGTTGGGAATACTTAGTTCAGCCCGACTGGTGGCGTTTTATCGACATATTCTCGAAGACTATGATCGTATGCAATTTGCCTATACAGTGATGAAGCTCGTGTCAAAAGCTAGTGATTCGATAGATGAGCCGGAGTGGTATGCGGTTCTTTCGTCGGTTTTTGAGCATCTGAACCAGCCAGCAGTCAATAGACAGCTGATTGAGGCCTGGTTTTATATCCAATATTCGGGCTTACTTGGCGAAGGCTTGAACCTGCATCGAGATGTAGCAGGGCGGTCACTAGAGGAGGGAAAGCTCTATATGTATGACGAAACAGAGAGGGCGCTTCGCCCAAGTGACCAGGGTGACATCGGTACAGATCAGATAAAGCTCCTCAGACTCATCGACGCAAAACCTCTAGCTCAACTCACACAAATCGGAGGAATTGAACCAGTCATCGCGGATTGCTGGCTGGTGGCTAGGCA
>CAYVCA010000052.1:0-2743 GCA_964450025.1 uncultured Candidatus Saccharibacteria bacterium | reverse complement strand
AAATGCTACTTCGGACTCGCTGGTGGATTGGTTTTTTTGTAGCACCCTATGTCGCCTGGCAGGAGTTGTATTTGCTTATTTCGAGTATTGCTGGCTACAAGAGAGGCACGATCACCTGGAAAGGTCGCATTGTCGATCGACCGATGCGAAAACGAACACTGGTCTGACGCCTAGCTTGCGGATGGCAGTTCGAAGCTAAAGACAGAGCCATGGTTTAGTCTACTTTCCACGGAGATGGCACAGCCCATTTTATTTGCTAATTTACTGGCAACATGAAGCCCCAGACCCGTGCCACTAGTCTCGCGAGTCCGATAATCCTCTGCTCGATAAAACTGGTCAAACACTCTTCCTCTATCGGTCTTACCAATTCCAACCCCTGTGTCTACAACACTGAACCGTATAGTCTCGCCGCTTTTGCGTATGCGCAGACTAACCGACCCTTCTGGAGTATATTTGATGGCATTGGTGATTAGGTTTTGCAGGAGTTCTCGTAAGTACAGTCTCGATGTAAAGACATTGCCTGGATTGCCTGATACATCAAGATTAAAACTCAGACCCTTTTCCTGCGCCTGAGGACTGTATTCGCTGTGCAACTGATGACCAAGCTCGAGGGTGTTTATCTGCTCTGAGTCGATCTCATTCCCTCTTTCAGCTCTTGATAGCATACTTAAGTCGTTTAGTATTTTCGACAAGTAAACGGTTTGCTTTTGAGCCTCAGCGATTGCTGAAATAGCCTGATCATGCAGTCCTCGTTCTGCCAAGAGCTCGGCATTACTGAGAATTCCTTCGGTAATCGTGACGGGGGTCCTGAGCTCGTGACTGACCACGCTAATAAACTCGTCCCGTTCTTCCTCCAGGCTCTTTTGTCTGGTGATGTCCTTGATAATTAATACGAAACTATCAGGAGCGTCGGCGTTGCTCGTCACCTGTGCGGGAGCAAATGTCATGTCGACCCTGATATGATCATCGCCTGGCAGTCGTATAATGATGTCGTCCCTTTGTCTAATAGAGCTGCTTAGCGAAAGTTCATCAAATATATCTAGCTCTTCGCCCTCTGTAGATTCTGCGGTTAATAAATCATTAATATGCTGCCCGTCAATCCTCCTGTTGGTGTCCAGCAGGTTTAGCGCTGCGGCATTGTATGTTTTGACGATGCCATGCTGATCAATACTGAACACCGCATCAGACAGGCTATTTATCAACACTCGCAACTCCTCTTGCTCTATGTGCAGTGCCGTATCGTCGCACGGTGATTTTTGTGATTTCTTAGAGCGAATCACAGCTTTTCGTAACCGACTCATTTCTGCAATTATAGCACAAGCAGTATCGTTAGTAACTAGACATGAGGAGAGTATTTTTTGAGATTTCGTCTGTGTATTTTGTATTTCGGATCTATACTTTCGACCTCATCCCAGAATGCTTGAGAGTGATTCATATGTCTTGTGTGACATAGTTCATGTACCAACACATAATCGAGTAGCTCAAAAGGCAGCTGCATCAATGAGATATTCATACTGATCGTACCACTCGAAGAGCAGCTACCCCATCGACTGCTGGCGTGGGTTAGTTTAGTAGTGGAATATTTAAAATCGTGCATCTGAGCCAGGTAGCTCAATCGTCGTGGTAGGTAGCTTTTAGCCTCCTTCCGAAGGGCCTTGATGATGGCCTCTCTAATATCTTGCTGAATCTGGACGCTACCAACCTCATCATCATCCGACAGGTCGACAATGATTTTTGTGCCAACAGTTTTGACACTAAAGTTGGCCGATGACTGGTTAAAAATCAACGAATGACTCTTGCCTATCGTGCGATTATCTGTGTATTGTGGAGTGGTGCTGCGGTGGTCTACTAGCAGTTCACGAATCTGGTTGCGAGAAGTTTTTATGAGAGTTTTAACCGCAATCAGAGGGGTGCGTTTGGGCGCCATAACCCTTAGCTTGCCGTCTGGAGATATGCGAAGTGTAATTCTTGATGAGTTTGAGCTGCGTCTGATGATTATTTCGCCAAACTCTGGGTCCTGGATGGTTGACATGGCTATCTCGGACGCACGGTCTTAATGGCCGGTCGCTGTGGCATCTGTTGCGCGCGATCTGCAGTAAGCCGCTTCAAGATTGCCCTAGCTTGAGTGTTGTATGTATGACGACCACTAATAACAACGACAGGCTCTGGATCTTGGGGTTGCTCGAACTGATCAAGGTAGTGATCATAGTCCGCGCCAGAGACTTCTTTTGATAATCGCTTCTTTGCCATACTGACTTCAGTCTGCACCCACACGAACAACACCGAATAGCCGCGCTGCTTGGCAAGCTTGACCAGTTCATCGCGTTCGGCACGAGTATTAGTGGCTCCCTCGAAGACGACTGTCTGCTTAGTTTTTGTCACCTCGGTTAGTATCTGTAGCATCGTACTGTGTAGCGTTAGTGCATCCCCAGAAAGACCCTGGAACTGATGGTAGCTAATAAGTGGCGTGGCAAAAGTATTTACAAACTGCTCAGCAAAGTAGGTCTTCCCTGACCCAGGAATTCCCACCATCGCAATAATATGAGGTGTAGCTAAACTCAACGACTTCATAACGCTCCCTATTATACCAGATAATCCCATATCTTGCGGGCGTGAAGCTGGTCTGGGATCGAATCCCGATTAGTAACCACGGCCTATTGAATTAGATGTCGGGTTTATCAATAGAGCAACTAGCTGGCGAGGTGAAGGAACGGTAATTAATAGTAATTTAATTGGCAGGGGC
>CAYVCA010000051.1:0-2940 GCA_964450025.1 uncultured Candidatus Saccharibacteria bacterium | reverse complement strand
GAAATCCCCGGATCAAAGCTTGTTGACAGCTTCCCGAGGCTTATCGCAGTCTTCCGCGTCCTTCATCGGTAATATACGTCTAGGCATCCATTTAGCGCCCTTGAGTACCTTTTTATGCATTGACTTAACTAGTAATTGCTATATACAATCACTAACCGTCAATCTAAAAACTCATTTCTTACATACAAATTGTTAATGATCAGCACACTGCACTTCAGTGTACAAATTGACCGCCACTGGCGCATCTTATCTACACTCAAATGCCTTGTTTCTCACTCTTCTTGCGGTACTATCTCGCCTACCACAACTCTCTGCCAGAGGTTCGCATTGGAACATACGCGTAACTAATAATCAATTATACACAGCTATTCATTGCAATGCAATAGTTTTTCCAAAGATTATTTCTTTTTTATAGGTTTTCGGTGATCTGCGCCCACCGCCTCGGATATATGACCAAATCCGTCCTCCTGCAAAAGTGCAACAAGCCCCCTGTTGATCTGTCCGACTACCTGTGGCCCTTCATAAATCATGCCAGTAATCATGCCTACCAGACTTGCTCCTGCTTTGATCTTCTCATATGCGTCTTCGGCTGAAAAAACACCCCCCACGCCAATAATTATCAGCCGCTTGCCATATCTAGCGTAGGCATGACGCACCAGGGCTGTGCTGTGGTTTTTTGTTGGCGCACCGCTTAAGCCACCCTTGATACTCTCTGGTAGCTCATCCTGAAGCTGGGCCCTGCTCCGCTCTTTTACGAGATTTGCAACGGTCACCCCTTGAATGTTGTGCCGTGTAATAATCTGCAATAATGCATCGTACTTTCTCATGTTTTGCAGATGTGGCATCTTTATAAGAAACGGTACGGTACGCTCGATCGTATCAAGAGTAGCCAACAGGCTCTCTAGCGCCTTCGGCTCAGAAAAAGGCACAGTGCCGACATTAGGGCAAGAGATGTTGATTTCGATTGCTTGAGCTAGATTATGTTGTAAAATGTACAATATTGTATTTTTTGCATCAATTATCGCATCTTCGTCTGCTTCACTGCAGTTCCGAGCCACTACCGCGACAGAAATAATCAGTGGCATGCCTATAAGTTTCTTACGATTTCGTCGAATCCCGCTCCTCATGGCCAAAATTCCATGATTCGCCATGCCTGCATGAACAACGAGAGAGCGAGTTTTTGGCAATCGATGAAACCAAGGCCGAGGATTGCCCTTTCGCCGAGCCAGAGTTGCCGAGCCGCCGGTCTCAAAGCCAAAGCCAACTGCTTCGATAAGTGGTGCTATCTCAATGTTCTTATCAAAACCAGCCGACAGACCTATCGGGTTGTCAAAATCAATCCCGAACAAATTCTGCTCTAGCTTTGGATGATCATAGCCCCACCAGCGATTGATCAGCCAACGAGCTGGCGGCAAACTCTGGGTTAGTTTGCCAAAAAACAACATCGAACTATGCACGAAATCAGGCGACAGCAGGAATAGGATCGGTTTGAAAACTTTTTTATACATTAGTACCCAGTATAGCACCGGCCGCTTAACTATGTCAAATAACTAGCCTAGTCGCTCTCGCCTTAACGCCTCAAAAGCCGCACTTATGCCACTACGAGCCTTAAGCTCCTCTGGGTCCTCCTCAGCAACTGGGAAGATGTGAACATGGGCATGGTCAACAGTCTGACCTATCATATCGCCTTGATTGAACCCAACGGCTTCTTGACCCGAATAAGTCACACCAACTTCGCCGCAAAGACGACTGCCAGAGTCCTCGATAATCAACTGCAACTCCTGCCATACTTCAGCACTCAGATCTACTGGCGTCGCCACATGCTCTTTGCTGGCCAAAAAACCAGCCGCCTGCCTAGTCTCGTCCCGCTTCTTATCGGCGTGCAAAAACAAGTTCCAGTGTTCATATGTATAAATGTGCTTTGAGATGGAATGTTCGAGATTACAGAAAGGGCAATTGTTCATGAAATACATTCTAGCATATTAGTTCTGATTATCTGTTTCGATGCGGGGCCTATTTGACGGTGGACTCAGCGCCACTATTATCGGCTCTGCATTCTTCACCATAAAAAGCGTTTCTAATATCATCGGTATTGAAATCATCGCACGAATGAAGTTGATGATGGCCACCTGGGAAATACCTCCAATCCTCACCACTCTTCTGGTAAAAGAATAGTCGACCGCTTATCGTATCCATGACAGAGCTTGCCCCGAGACTGGCTGATCTATAGCCTGGTATTTTACTGTCTTCGATATTTAAGTCAGTAAAGTATGAGTTTTTATTACGCTCTGGCAAAGACGCTACGATTGGCTTCAGTACTTCGGCGACCTCTTTATATCTATCTATCTCCCCGCAGGAAGCATTAACCGAGTTTGTTGTTGATATCTCCTTTTTCACTGTGCAATATATGCCATTTGCAGCGTAGGCATCCGCCTGATATGGTGACCCCTCAGGATATGCCTCCCCTTGAGGTAAAAGGCCGCTATCGACATATGTCCGCCTGACGATCTCATCGATTGATGCAACTTCAGGTGTTTCAAGCGAGAGAGATGCGCCACCACTATAGCTATTATAAAAATCAAATCCATCTACTCGATATACTGGTGCAGACTTGGCGGCCATAAATATGACTTGATCATCTTTTGCTTTTTCCTGTTTATCTACGCCAATAAGTTCATACTCGGCCTCAATATTTTGCTTAATCTGCGCAATAATCGAGCCTGGTGTCACAGCCCCACTCTCAACCGCCATCTCTCTAGTGTCCTTGTCGTCCTCCGAAGTGGTAGCTGCTTTTTTGACACTACTACTCAGAGCATACCAGGTACCAAAGCCAGCTCCTCCTACCAATAATACTGCCAGCATCACCCATAAATAAACCCTCTTCATTATCTCCTCCTTATGCCTAGTCTACACTGTACTAGACTCGACCACAAAAGGCCA
>CAYVCA010000050.1:0-2984 GCA_964450025.1 uncultured Candidatus Saccharibacteria bacterium | reverse complement strand
CTTTTTCCAAATACCCAGTATGAAATCTTGTCATGCGACACATTTCGACAGGTGTTTGAGGGTGTCGATAGCGGCAAGGCTGATTTGGGGGTTGTTGCGATCGAGAACTCACTCTACGGCTCACTTCATGAGACGTACGACCAGTTGGTCAAGTATAATTTTTCAATCACTGGTGAATTATCCCTGCAGATCCATCAAAATCTCATCGCTAATCAAAACTCCAACTCGTCTCAGATAACAGAGGTTTTATCTCATCCTGCGGCTCTCGATCAGTGCCGAAATTACCTCAAGATAAACATGCCGTCTGCAAAACTGATAGAGCATGCTGATACCGCAGGTGCTGTGGCTGATATAGCAAACTCCCAAAGTCTGCACCAGGCCGCGATCGCCTCTGGTCATTCCGCCCTACTCTATGACATGAAAATATTAGCCAAAAACATCGAAGATGAGGAAAACAACACTACGCGCTTTATCACTATCAAGAAACAGGCAGTCCCTAATCAAAAAGCAAACAAGGCGTCATTAATCATCATCACCGATCACACCCCTGGCGCACTCTACAAATCCCTCGGAGTTTTTTACGTAAATAACTGTAATTTGACCAAACTCGAGTCAAGACCAATCCGCAATCAACCATTTCAATACCAGTTCATCGTAGATATCTTGGCAAGTCGCGATCAACTCATCAGTGCTATGCACGAACTTGAACAGATAGGCACAGCTACGACTCTCCTAGGTCATTATCGCTCAGCTTGACCTCCTGGCTTAAGAGACATGTAGTCAATACTACCAACTCCCAACGCCGCCACCACCGCCGCCACCGCCAGAGAAGCCACCGCCTGTTGAGCCGCCAAATGACGAGCTGCTGCTCGGAGGAGTATAGCCTGTTGCGCTAACGGAATTATTAAAACTACGAACAAAAGTCGCTGTGTTAAAGGCACTAGTGCCACTATACCAATCCGGAGATGTCGCACTTTGGGCATAAATATCGCCCAACTGCTTATTCCACTGCTTTTCTAGCCCAAACAAAATTGCGTATGGCAATACTCTTTCGTAGAGTTTAACTAGGTACTCTGGGTTATCGACACTACCACCATCAATTTGCAGCTTCTCTGCCCCCTCAGGGCTTTGAAACAGCTTTAATCGATCCACTTCGGCAAGCTTAATGTACTCTCGAAGCCCCATTAGATAGCGTCTAAGAGCCAGCCCCTTGTCCGTCAGCGACAGAGTCGTAGAAAATGCACGGACTATCAGACCACACACCAATAGCGCTGGCGACAATGTCAGCAGTGCGAATATCAAAATAATATTGCTATGTCCTCTAAACTGATTTTTAAACTCAGAGTTCAGCTCCCTCATACCATAGCTATTGTCGGTAGAATTCTGTAGCTTAGTGTCATTATCAAGTAGGCGTCTCGCAAAACTCCGATTGTTTCTGAGCGTCTTCAGTTCTACCCTACTACCGAGTTTCGCCTCTCCACCGATCATGTCCTCAAGCAACTCTCGCTCCTCATCTTTGAGACTAGCCGGGTCACGGATAACTTCTATCTTGTATTCCGCTGCTTTCAAGCCTTTTTTTGGTGAAACTTCGATTATCTTGATAAAGTGCCGCACTGCCAAGTCAATCAGCTGAGCAGTCGGCACTGATCCTCGGATTAAGCCATATGGACTACCAATATTTGCCGACACCGATACGCTGGCGTTGCTTGGTGGTATAAATTCGGTGACTATTGGCCTAAGCTCCGACCGTCTACCCGTCGCCCTGAATCGCTTAATCCCCAATACCACCAAGATTAACAGAGCCGCGAACAGGCTTATTGCCTGCACCCACTTCCAGATAGCGACCAGTTTCTCAAAAAATGTCGCTTGATAGGCAGTAAATGTACCCGGTTTGAACCCTACCGCCATCGTCACGCCCTTATTTGTACCTAAGTAATCAAATGAAGTGGCCAGTGCCGTTCCCCCGTCCCTGCCCTCGAGATTAGGGCATTGGTTGGTGGCCCCAATCTCACCAAAATAGCAATAAGCCTGCCCGACTCGCGCCTCCGCCAGCTCTGGCGACATTTCAACCTCCACTGACACATTGCTTAAGGGATCGCTCAGCTCAAGACCCACCATGTCCCAGAAAAACTCATCCCGGTCATTATCCTCATAATACCGAGTTACATCGCGCATTGAATAGCTTATGATATAGGTATTTTCGCCATGCATAAATTTATCAGCATCGCCAATCCGTAGGCTATTATCTGACCAATGATAGCTTAACGGCTTTCCTTTTTCGTTCGTCACACTTTTTAGCTTAAAAGACAATGAATGCCCATCGTATTCCTTCACGAAATCACGAGTCGCCCCATGCTTCAGATCAAATGTTGGGAATTTATAAGTGAGAGTCTCGACCACATCGAGAGTTGACCGCTTTTCATCGTCTCTACCAAGCTTCATCTGCACCCGATACGACTGGATGCTCGTCAGCGGCTCATATCCTGATGGGCTTACCGCCCCAGCGTCCAATGGCGCCAGAAACAACCCCAAGACTGCAACAAATGCGACAAACCATCGTTTATGCATATACCTAGTATAGCAGTGCTACTACAAAAACCTTAAAGATATCTTTTTACAAAAGCTCTCAGCACTAATGGCGCAAAGCTAATATCCGCCCCTCGTGCACTGTCTACAAGGGCGTCGCCTTCTTCTGGCGAGAAATAGCCGTGGTGTTTATACGCCTCGACCCTGATGGCAAGTCCTGTGATATCAAGTTCTGGGTGATACTGAGTTGCATAAACATTTTCACCGCACCTCAGCACCTGTACGCAGGTAGTCGACCTGGCCAATTCGACACTGCCCTCTGGGGCACTACCAATCCCTTCCTTGTGGCCAACTAGAGCATTAAATTTGCCCGGCGCACCTTGGAGTAATGGGTCTTTCAGCCCCTCTCGGTTCAATACCACCTCAGCCGCCTCTACATCTTCGTGAAAATCAAAGCT
>CAYVCA010000049.1:0-3171 GCA_964450025.1 uncultured Candidatus Saccharibacteria bacterium | reverse complement strand
AACCCGGGTTGCCAGGATGAGAACCTGGTGTCCTAACCGCTAGACGATGGGACCGCGTTTAGTTATTATATCAAAATTGGTTCAATTCCGCGACAGGGAATCGGTCACGTTCCGCGACCCCGAAACTTCACGATTGAAAACATAGTTTTCATCGGAAGGTTTCCTTGCGAAGTGCCGCTGGCACTTCTCACCCGGGTTGCCAGGATGAGAACCTGGTGTCCTAACCGCTAGACGATGGGACCGTAATTGTATTATATCAAAACTGGTTCAATTCCGCGACCTGGTGACAGTCGACCTTACTATATGCTACAATTATAAGCATTATGCAGGGTAGGGGCTAGACATAAAACCAGAAGAAATATCCAGCTTCTGGCTTAAGCGAATTACCGAAGCAGCACTGTTTGCTGGCGTCGTCATACTCTTGTTGTTCACCTGGTCTAAGCTTGTACCCATGAATGGTAAATCAGTAGTGACGGTGATGATTACTGATCTAGGAGCACTTGTCGCCGCAATCTCTAGCATTATTGCTCTCGTCGCCCGACTCTGGACGCCCAAAAAATACACTAGCATAGCCGCGCTCACTGTCTATGGTGTTTCTGTGCTTCTCTTTGCGACCTTAGTACTGACAAGCGGCGGGATAACCTCGCCATTTATTGCCGCTTGGTTTGGTGTGTCTCTGCTTGCAGGATACTTCGGAACTATAGCCGTGACGGCTGTCACTAGCTTAACCGTAGCACAGGTGATCATGTCTTATTTGTCTCAGGATATTACTCCACTTAGTTCAATCCTCGCGCTACTTATCGGATTATCGCCCATCATTACAGGACTGATCATCTGGCACCGACAATCAAGCAAGAGGTCCGATAACTCATTCTCAGACCTGGCAAGCCGCTTAAGTAGCGCCGAAGGCAAATCTGATATCGTGATTAGTGCCATATCAGATGGCGTGGTGGCAATAAGCGACTCTGGGTCGATTGAATTAATAAATCCGTCAGCTCAGGTTTTTACAGGTTGGACCAAAAGTGATGCAGTCGGGCTTGATTGGAGGAGCGTATTGAAGTTGATAAGTGAGGACGGCAAGGAGGTAGTAGAGTCAGCCAACCCCATAGCCACAGCCCTAGCTACCAACAAACCCACTCAAAACGATAAACTATTCTTGACTACTGATGGTGGCAAGAAGCGATTAATGTCGATCGAGAGCTCTCCGATCGGACCCACTCGCAGTGGGATTATTGTGGTCTTTAGGGATATCACAAAAGAGAAGGCTGATGAGCGAGAGCAGGCTGAATTCATATCCACAGCTAGTCACGAAATGCGTACGCCTGTTGCCTCAATTGAAGGCTATCTGGGCCTGGCGTTAAATCCCGCGACAGCCACAATCGATGAAAAAGCCAGAGACTTCATCACTAAAGCTCATCAGTCAGCGCAACACTTGGGCCAACTTTTTCAAGACCTGCTGGACATCAGCAAGTCTGAGGACGGGCGGCTCGCCAATAACCCCAAGGTAATTGATGCCTCGACAACCGTCGAGGGTATATTCGAAGGGCTGGCTCATTTGGCCGATGAGAAAAACATTCGCCATGTCTTTAAAAAGCCTACTCTTGACGGCCCAACGGCCATCCGCCACATTCAACCCATGTTCTATGTCGATGTGGACCCTGGTCACTTCCGCGAGGTAGTATCAAACCTCATAGAAAATGCCATAAAGTATACCAATTCAGGGGAGGTAGTGGTAGATGTCACTGGTGACGACAACCTAGTAACTGTAAGCGTACAGGATTCTGGAATCGGCATCCCATCCGAAGATATACCTCATTTATTTCAAAAATTCTACCGCGTAGACAACACTGATACTCGCGAAATTGGTGGCACTGGGCTGGGTCTTTATCTTTGCCGTCGACTGGCTGAAGCCATGGGTGGGAGGCTCAGGGTGGAGAGTGAGTATAAAAAGGGGAGCACCTTCTTCTTGGATATTCCCAGAATGGGACACGAAGAGGCTATGCGTAAAATCGATGAATCACTAGCCAAAGAAGAAACTCTAGCCATAATTAGCCATCCTGCGCCAGTAGCGCCAATGATGCCTGACAATTCTGTCGATGAGGTCGAGAGCGTAAGAAGTATTGCACTAGACCAGCCTAGTCCAGCCCCAGAAACCCCGGTGAGCGACTTGCTGCAGATAAACCCCTATCTCGTAGCCTCAGCCGATACTCAGTCGTCATCACCAACGGCCATCCCCTCCACTCAGCTACCACCGCCCCCAGAAGAATCCGCCAACGGAACGCCCTCTCAGTCGAAAGCGCAAGCCGTTACTCCACCATCCATTGAGGCCCTACAGGCTGACAGCAGATATCGCCACTTTTCGGCCATGACCCTGGAAGAGATGGAGACCACAGTCGCACAGCAGCCAGTCGCTAGCAATCCCGCACCACAGCATCGATACTCGACCCCAGCAGTCCAAGCGCAGGGGACTTTAGCCTCTAGTCAGCCCAGTGCCACTATAGATGGTGCAACCAGAAACTACCCGACTGAACAAGCGAGATCAATCAACATACCTGGTAGATAAAAGCGTAAGCGCTATGGCTTTTTAAAACCTCTTGTTATATAGTAGACACAGATATGGTAAAAATTTTATTAGTAGAAGATGATAAGAGTCTACGCGAAATATATGGCGTACGACTACTGGCAGAGGGTTATGATATCGTAACCGCTGGCGACGGCGAAGAGGCGCTCGTTATGGCCATAAAGGAAAGGCCAACTCTAATTATAAGTGATGTCATGATGCCTAAGGTGTCTGGGTTCGATATGCTAGACATCCTGCGCTCGACCACTGAAACCAAAGACATAAAAGTAATTATGATGACCGCTCTTTCATCAGAAGACCAGCGTCAACGAGGTGAAAAGCTCGGAGCTGATCGATATTTAGTTAAATCCCAGGTGGGTATTGAAGATGTAGTGCGAACCGTCCACGAAGTGCTTGGTGATCTGCCAGGCATGAATAGCGGTACAGCTACACCTCAGCCTGCCGCACCAGCTGCAACACCCACGACAATACCAGTCGCAGAACCTACGACAACAGCCCCTCAACCACTGCCGCAGCCCTCTTCAGCACACCCACAACCTCAGCCTGCCGCACCAGCTGCAACACCCACGACAATACCAGTCGCAGAACCT
>CAYVCA010000048.1:2240-3328 GCA_964450025.1 uncultured Candidatus Saccharibacteria bacterium | reverse complement strand
GATAATACGCCGACTTCATAGGCTTTGTCGCACATTTTTTGGAACTGCTCGTCAGACTCAATTGGGCGCAGAACATCAAGCTCAAAGGCTTCATGTAAAAAGACTGATGGGTCGCGTTTTCGTCGGGCATCGGAGCTGTTTCGTCGACTGATGTCTTCAGTGGTGCGAATTAGTTTGATTAGCTCTTCGTTGGATAGTTCCTCGACTGGTGCGAAAATCTGCGTTACTCGCCGGGCGGCGGTCAATGGCTCGCAGATAACATCAATCGCCAAAACATGATCAACAACACCTTCTTCATCGAGTAGATCACCGTACTTTTGCATCGTCCGACCGTCAACCATGACGATATCGTACCTACCGACAACCTCACGAACCTCCTTGAGTAGCAGGTCAACCACGACATCATGCGTCTCAGAAACCTTACCAAACATACCAGAGATGTTTGACATCTGATGATTGTAGTAAGTTGAGATGAACTCGTCTTTACTCATCTGTGAGGCTTCTAAAAGTAGCTGAACGACTCGACTTTGATTGTCGGCATCAAGTACGAAATCGGCAATTGCCTCGATATTTTCATAATCTAATCCTTTTTCAACAGCGATTTTCGCAAAAACTCGAAATTTCAAGCCTTGCTCGATCATATAGACTCGAAATTCAGATTCCAAATCTGCCTGAATCGCTCGAGACAAGCTGCCCTTGCCACCCCTGGCTTGACCCTGAATAGTTATCATTATCGGTTTTGGAAGGGGGGTGGGAAATCGGTAATTGGTCATCCAAGATACTATAGCACACAATAAACCACCTGTGCGCCCATTATGCTTACATATTAACACATGTCCTTATGTTTGTCAATAGTTTATAATTAGACCTAGATATGAAGCTTTTTTCATGGAATGTAAACGGGATTCGAGCGGTCATAAACAAGGGCGAGTTCGCTAAGTTTATCGCAAGCTATAACCCTGATATCATCTGCCTACAGGAGACCAAGGCCAAGCAGGGACAGGCCGAGATTGACCTGCCTGATTATGAAGAGTTTTGGAACAGTGCTGATCGCCCTGGCTATAGCGGTACTGCAATTTTTACTAAAA
>CAYVCA010000048.1:0-2140 GCA_964450025.1 uncultured Candidatus Saccharibacteria bacterium | reverse complement strand
CTGGCTCGACCAAAAGACAATGTCGGCAAACATGGATTCACCGACGAGGAGAGGGCAGGGTTCGGCAACTTACTGAAAGCTGGGTTTGTTGACACATTTCGTCAATTTTATCCTGATAAAACCGATGCCTACTCGTGGTGGACGCACTGGGCCAATGCCAGAGCTCGCAATGTTGGTTGGCGGATAGATTATTGGCTGGCCAGCAGCAAACTGATGTCAAGCATCAAAAATCCGCAAATTCACCCTGAACAACTTGGCTCTGACCACTGTCCGGTCAGCATTGAGATTGACTTATGATAACACTTGTGTTATAATGAAAGGATAGGGTTATGAAATTAGTCGTAAATCAAAAATATCAAAAAAAGGCCACCCTCATCTGGACAGTTCTAATAATCATCCTCGGCGCAGTGTCAGGTTTCGCTGTTTGGCTGTCTACTGACCGGGAAGAATTGATTAACGAACCTGTTTCGTCACCACAAAAAAGCCTGACTACTGACAGAAGAGAAGACTCTTCTACTGAAAAAACCATTTTATTGCCTGGGGCAGCGCCAATAAAGCCAATTTCAGGCAACTATTCGGCCGACGATCACATCTGGCGTCTGGTCAACAAATCTCATCCACTTAGCGACACAGCCTATCGACCTGCCGACTTAGCCCTGGCGGAAGTGCCATCACGAACAGACAAGCCGACCGACGAACGGTCAATTCGTCAAATCATCCAAGAGCCGACTAGTCGGATGTTTCGTGATGCCAAAGAGCAGGGGATTGACTTAATTATCGGTAGTGGTTTTCGTAGTGCTGAACTCCAACAGGTTTATTATTCAAATTATGTCAAAAATTATGGCCAAGCGGCCGCTGATTCGTTCAGCGCCAAGCCAGGCTATAGCGAACACCAAACTGGGCTAGTTATGGACCTGGCGACGGTTGATCGCAATTGCTATCTTGATGAGTGTTTTGGCGAAACAGCGGCTGGCAAATGGCTCAGAGATAACGCGTCTAACTATGGCTTTATCCTCCGCTATCCTGAAGGCAAAGACGGTATTACCGATTTCATATACGAACCTTGGCATTTTCGATATGTCGGGGTAGAACTCGCCAAAGCACTAGAGCAGTCAGGTCTGACGCTTGACGAAGCCCAGGTGTATCTCACACAGAACTAATTGACGATTTTTACTTCGGGACCAAGCCACTGGGTGATTTTTTCAAGTCGTTCATCAACCGTTACGCCCAACCGCTCCGCGCCAACTTGCGCCTGACTTAATGGCTGTAATTTCAGGTCAGTCCTGCTTGACAGTCGTGAAGCTGCTCTGTCAGCCGCCGACCATTGATAGCTCATAAGAGTCGGTTTAAATTCAACCCCAGAAATCACGATTTTATCACCCTCTTTTGCCGCCTGAAACATTGCCACGCCACCAGTCAACTGATCCGCCTCAAGCTGGGACGACAGCATATTGCCAATCGAATACCAGACCAGCGTTTTCCCGCCATCCGCACGGCTTAACCACTCAACTGGCTGTAAAACATGCGGGCCAGTCCCGACAATTACATCAACACCCAGATCGGTCAACATTTGAGCAAATTTTCGTTGGTCAGCATTGGTGTGATTAGAGTATTCCGTGCCCCAATGCACCGACACCAGAACGACATCTGCTTCTGAGCGAGCTTCATCAACCAATCGCTTCACCAGCTCGGTATCATGATAAATATTGACACTGTAAGAGTAGGGTGGGGTAGAATTACTAAAATCTGCAAACGCCAGAAAGGCAACCTTCAGGCCGTTTTTTTCAAAATACCTCACCTTGTCTTGTTCGTCGACGCTACGATTCGCTCCCGCAAAGGCGAGTGGTTTTTGCGCCTCCCACTGCTCAATTGTTGCATCAATTGCTGGCTGGCCTTTGTCCGCAATGTGATTGTTTGCGAGATTTATCACATTGCATCCAGCTTTACTCAAGTCTCGCACCAGCTCTGTCGGAGCATTGAAAACTGGATAGCCACTGATCCCAAATTTCTCACCAGCCATCGGCGTTTCGGAATTGCAAAAAACCACATCACTACCATTATACAAAGGTTTAATCTCACTAAAATACTCTGAAAAATCATAGCTATCAGCCGTCCGAACTTGATTTACCACCGAATCATG
>CAYVCA010000047.1:0-3775 GCA_964450025.1 uncultured Candidatus Saccharibacteria bacterium | reverse complement strand
AAAAATAGACAAAGGAATGCGAGAACCATATGTCTGAATTACCAGAAAAACAAGTCAAGCGGCTCAGAGCACTCATACAAGAGGCCGAGACCAGCCTAGCAGCCGCAAAAGAGCTACTCATTAGCGTCATTGGCGATGACGGCCAGGTAGTAACGCCCCGAACCAGCTCTGCTGATGTTGGCGGCAAAGTTGTCGAGGGGGTATTTGACGGCCAAATGATGCTCGGTCCTGATGGCAAAAACTATCCCATCCCAGCGAACTATGCTAGCAAATCAAAGCTTGTCGAAGGAGATTTGCTCAAGCTGACCATTGCCGACGACGGTGGCTTTATCTACAAGCAAATTGACCCAGTTGAGAGAAAGCAGATCATCGGCACGCTCGTGCAGCACGATGGAGTTTATTATGTCGAGGCTGGCGGAAGGGAATATCGCATTCTTCTAGCTAGCGTAACTTATTTTCGAATTATGGTCGGCGATCAAGTCACCATCATAGTGCCTGCTGACAATCCAGATGCAACCTGGGCGGCTGTTGAGGCATCTCTTTAGTCTACACTATCAACAAACAGTAAAATTGCTAGTCATGACAATTACTAGCCAAGCATCAATGATGTGTTTGATTTTCTGATATACTGAGTCTATGCAGGGGAGAGTAAAATGAGCCAAGCGCTGTACAGGAAATACCGCAGCCGTACACTGGATGAGATATTGGGGCAAGATCATGTCACCGATATCTTGCGTCGTGCCTTGAAAAAAGGCAGAATAGCCCATGCCTATTTGCTAACTGGGCCGAGGGGTACAGGCAAGACTAGTGTTGCTAGAATCCTTGCTCATGAAATCAACGATCTTCCTTACACTGACGAAACCCCACACCTAGACATTATCGAAATCGATGCCGCAAGCAATAATGGGGTGGACGATATCAGGGGTCTTCGAGAAAAAGCCAATATTGCTCCTGTTTCGGCTCGGTACAAAGTGTACATAATAGATGAGGTGCACATGCTTTCAAAGTCTGCTTTTAACGCCCTATTGAAGACACTCGAAGAGCCGCCAAAGCATGTGGTGTTTATCTTAGCAACTACAGATGCTGACAAGCTGCCCGCCACAATCATCAGTCGGGTCCAGCAATATCACTTTCGGCCGATTACTGAACCGATTATCGCCGCTCATTTGATTAGCATCGCAAAGCTAGAAGGGTTTGTATTGGACAAAAAAGCAGCAAAGCTAATCGCCAAGCAGTCACGCGGCGGATTCCGTGACAGTATTGGTATGCTCGACCAGCTATCAAGTCTCGCGGATGGCGACACTCCACTCACGGAGTCGCAGGTATCAAAAAATCTTGGCATGGGAGATGATGAGCTAATCGACAGCCTAATATCTGCCTATGACCGCCAAGATGTGAAAAACATCCTCAATACGATTGAGGAGCTAGAGTCTCAAGGCGTCAGTCCTCAGGTTGCAACAAGCCAATTACTGATGCGGCTTCGCGAAAAACTAGTCAACAACCCGAGCTACTCCACTATCATGAGTCAACTGATTGAGGTCATCAATCACCCCCATCCGGACATAAAGCTATTGACGACGCTTCTGCCATCAGTAAATCCACCCTCTAGTCCAGCTGCTCCGTCATGCACTTCAGCCAACGACTCTCATGTATCAGACCCTTCACCGAGATATGCTGCAGCAGTAGCAGTCTCTGAATTAAACCCAACACCCCAGACGAAAACAGCAAAGACCAATAAGCCCGCGGCCGATGATAAGCCGAGCGCTCCACAAGAGAAAACCGAGACCAAGCAAGCCGCTACTGCCGAGTCCTTTAAATGGGAGTCGTTTATTGATCAAATCAAGAGCTTATCGGCCGTTCTGTGTGGCCTATTATCACAGTGCGATCACACTTACGAAAATGGCATTCTAACAATCTATGCACCCAAGCCATTTGATAAAAAGCGACTAGACAGCGTGAAAAACGCATCTATTATCGCTCAGGCTATGCAAAGCAGCCACGGAGAGGGGGTTCAGGTTACCATCAGCAGTAACAGCCTGCCGCCGTCCGACGAACGCCTCGCGGCGGTTGCTGCGATAATGGGGGGCGGGGAAGAAGTTAGCCTGGAGGAGGCAGTATGAGCGCAAAAGACAAAAAGACTGAGGCAAAAATTCCACCTCAAAACCTAGATGCTGAAAAAAGCCTGCTCGGTGCAGTTCTTATCGATGAGGAGGTTCTAGCCGACGCAACAGAACATGTAAAAGCATCGGACTTTTACGATAAAAACCACGGCTTAATATTTGGGGCTATGATGCGCTTGTTCGAAAAGCACAAGCCAGTCGATCTACTGACCTTAACTGAAGAACTTAAACGCAAAGGCGAACTTGATATTGTTGGCGGCTCAACATTCCTAACGGAGCTTACTAACTATGTTCCTACATCGGCACATGCCTCGGCTTATGCTGAAATGGTTTCACAAAAAGCCGTTCGCCGACGACTGATCAAGGCAAGCTCCAGTATAGCCGAGCTTGGATTTGACGAAACAACCACTACCCAAGAGCTACTTGAACAGGCCGAAGCGGAACTGTTTAATGTGTCTGATCAGTCGTTAAAACAGGACCTGACAAGCATTGAGCAGATTTTAATGGATAGCTTTGACCGCATAGAAGAGCTACACAAGAGTAAGGGCGAACTCCGCGGCATCAGAACTGGATATCGTGATCTTGACAACATGACAGCTGGGTTGCAACGATCGGACTTGATCATACTAGCAGCTCGACCATCCATGGGTAAAACTACGCTGGTCACAAACCTTGCTTACAATATAGCAACCATCGAAAAGAGGCCCGTTCTATTTTTTAGCCTAGAAATGAGCAAGGAGCAGTTGGTGGATCGTATGCTTGCGGACGCGGCCAATGTTGACTCATGGAACATCCGAACCGGCAAGCTAACTGATGAAGATTTTATGAAGCTCAGTGAAGCTTCAGGTGAACTTGCGGAAGCGCCGATATTTATTGATGATACTCCGGGGCTGTCTGTGCTAGAGATGCGTACAAAGGCCAGACGAAAAAACCACGAGTCACCGCTAGGGTTAATTATTGTCGACTATCTTCAGCTCATGCAGGGTTCTGGCCGGCATGACGGCAATCGTGTCCAGGAAGTTTCAGAAATCTCTCGTGGCCTGAAGCTTATTGCCCGAGAATTAAATGTTCCGCTAATTGCACTCAGTCAGCTAAGTCGAACCGTTGAGAGTCGCACCCCTCCGATTCCTCAACTGTCTGACCTGCGTGAATCTGGGTCGATTGAACAAGATGCCGATATTGTTAGCTTTATCTATCGACCAGCCTACTATGAGCCAGATAATCCCGAGGTTCAGCACATAACTGACCTTATTATCGCCAAGCATCGTAACGGCCCAGTTGGCAAGATACAGCTGTACTTCCATCCAGAAAGACTTCGTTTTCTGTCGATCGACCGAAAACACGAGTAGCCTTTGGTTGTGGTATAATCGTACACACAGTGAAAAAATACGCAATCGACCTATTTATTTACCGCTGGCGGTATGTAATAGGGTATACTACCCTTGCTCTCACGCTAGCTCTAGCTATCGTCACTGCGGCCATCTATACGCCCGGGGGACTAACCCAGGCGGAAATTAGCGCTATTCAACCAGTTTCGAGTGCCGTTATCAACACTCCGCCTACCTCAAATTTGCTCTTTCACTCACTGCAAATCCTGTCATTTAGCCTATTCGGGCTCTCCATCATCACCATCAAGCTACCCGCGATCATCATCT
>CAYVCA010000046.1:0-4065 GCA_964450025.1 uncultured Candidatus Saccharibacteria bacterium | reverse complement strand
CAATACCAGGTCATGAAAGTACACAGTATCGCGGGGTAGAGCAGTCTGGTAGCTCGTTTGGCTCATAACCAAAAGGTCGTAGGTTCAAATCCTACCCCCGCAACCAAGAAAAGCCCCTCATCGAAAGATGGGGGTATTTTCTTACTTACAGCACAGGAATATCTTCGTCCAGCTTGCCAGGCCTCATATTTGTTTCGCAGAGCATATTATTCTTACCTAAATCCCTCGCCTTTCCTCCAGACACTCTCAGTCGCGCACGATTTCTAGTTCTTGGATCAAATAACAGACCGTCTGGCACATTGCCGGCTGTCGGGCAAAAATTGAACAATGGACAATTTTTACACGCAAGCCCAGCTAAACTTAAAGCTTCTTGTCGTCTTCGTTCTGCTCGATCCTCAGCGCCCCTCACGCCCCTAATGTCCTTGCCCGACCGAACAGCGCCACTGTCTCGATTAGACGCACCAGCCGCCTCCATCGCATCCAGTAAGACCTGGTTCCGTATAGTAAAGTCCTTAGTCTTAGCATCAATAAACCCATCGTATCCGCGCTTAAGATAGTCTTCTGTTCCTTTTGCAAAAGGCGCAGTGTCCATCTCGCTCCAATCGACAAAAACCACATCTCCGTCAGGGTTTATGCCGTTATACCCGTCCGTAGGGCTGCTAGGCAAAAACTCTTTCACTTCCATATGCCTATTATACCACACTTTTCCTACAAACACAAGATACCCCCTACTAAAAATTAGAGGGGGGTATTGGCACCTGTTTGTTTGATACTATGGTATATCAAAAAAGCTTATGGTGCAAGTTCTTGGTTGATTTATGCCTTTTTCTTAACTGTCAAAAAGCCATTTCGCGGGTTTTCAGTAACCATCCTGTCTTCTGGCAGGTCTGTTGGTACTCCTTTTGCATTCTTCTCTACTTTAGCAAAGAAGTAGATGGTCTGAGTCTTGCCGCCACGAAGAGTCACATCTGTCTTGTGTAGGTAGTAGGTTACGCCCTTTGAATTAGTGTGTTTGTAAGCCATTTAGTTATACCTCCTATTAGTGCTTTACACTTACAAGATTAGCGCCTCTGTACATCCCTGTCAAGGTGTAAAATACAAAAAGCCAACCCCTCCCCTGTTCTACACCTTGCGATATCGGAATCTCATTATTAGCCTGAGGCCTATTAGCGCTGTCAATCGAAAGACTATGACGATCAATATTGCCACACAAACAACCAGTGTCCAGCCAGCAAAATCAGGCGACCACCAGGGCGAAGCGAAGCTATGGTAGTAAGGGGCTGTTGGTAACGGCTGAAGCCCGTCCTTCAGCTCGTCAGCCTCTGGGTATTTGTCCAGCTCCTGCTGAATACAGTTAGTGTAACGAGGGTCAGGCCAACGCCAGCCCTGCGCTCTGCCAATAGGATCGCAGACATCAGCCGCATTTTTATAGACATTCCCGTTCGGATTCTGATCAGTCTGATTCTCCAGCTCAGCCTTTAACTGATCATTATCCCGATTGTATTTATGCTCCAGCTGTACCCGTCCTGGATCGGTATTCATATGAGCGGAAACATATCGCTGAAGGTCATAGAGCCTCTTTTCAAGGGCGACATCATCACCCTCTCTGTCTGCAGCCCACACAGCATCTCGTCGCTCCACCATGCCGATATTATTCAGCCTGAGAAAAGTCATTGCTAAAAAACCAAACATTACTAGCAAAATCACTAATTGCCAGGTTTTGATCGACTCAAGTCGACGGACTATATGACGAATTTCACGCTTGTCTGCCAAAATCACCCCTTTGCTATTTTATGATTATAGCACTATGGAGCGTTTTTATATACGCTAAACCTGACGAAGCCAATGCCTACTACAATTACCGCTGTTGCGACATAAAATACAGTGAACCCATCGGCGGTGCCTAGTGGCCAAATCGCTATCGCCAACAATAGCGCACCAAGGCCAGCTCCAAGGTTGCTTGCAAGTTGCGTCATTGCGATATAAAACACCCTGTAGCCTGTATTGTTAGCTATGTCCAGCATGCCTCTCGTGTATGCCATCGAGTAGCCCGTAGATACCACTTCGTGCACTGCATTGGTACCAATAGCTGCGACAGGGGTGCGCACGAATACTCGGAACAAATTGGCTGCCACATTACCCATGGCCGTCCATATTAACAGCTGTCCACCAGCTTTTCTATCGATTAGCCGTCCATAAGCATAGGCTGAGATTAGTGATATCAGCAGTATGAGTGATGTTATGGCGCCCAGTTCGGCATAGATTTGATTACCAGTGGAGTTGAATATGATAACCGCCAAGAACAACGACCAGGCCGTGGTTGATGCATAATAGTCGAATCCCATTGGTACCTGAACAAGCACGCTTCGCAGCGTCTTGCGCCAGGGAAATCCGCTAGGCGCCAACTTGAAGCCAGTGGTCATTGAGTCAATTGTATAGACCAGGGGCCAAGACGCAATAATAAAGAATACAATCGACGCGATAATTGATGCTCTGGGGTCGAAAAACATTGCGACCAGCCCGCCGATTAATGGACTGAGGCCTCTGGCTATTTTTTCTGCAATGTTCATCTTGGCAACTTCGCGGCCGGCATCACCCCCACGAGTTAGTCGAGACAAGCCCACTAAGTAGCCCAGGTCATACAGGGTGGCCGACACTGCTTGGAATGTTAGGTTAACTATTAGCATCGACATGCCATATTCTGGCAGGTATATTAATGAAATCATCGACGGTATGTAGAGTATGTTTGAGACAAGAATCGATTTTCTCGCCCCTATTGTAGCTATGAGCTGAGCGAGAGGTAGCATGATTATCGACTTAAAGATGAAGTATGCCGCCCAAAACAACGATATAAATACAATTGAATAGCCAATTTTTAGCATGTATACCGACATGAGGGCCGCACCAAGGTTTATGGCAATGATACGCATCAGTCGCGCCATGTGAAGATTGCCAATTTCAGAAAAACTAGCGGTACGCCAAAAGTGCTTTGCTGTGATGGTGGTTATTATATTTTTAAACATTTTGATTTTTTAACTATTAATTAGGTTATGCATACACTATAGCATAACCTCGATTATAATGCAAGTATATTTCACTGTTTTGTTGTACAATGGGTTTATGAAGATATATTTTTCTGGAATTGGCGGCGTTGGCATAGGACCGCTAGCTGAGATAGCAAGAGACGCTGGGCATGAGGTGGTCGGTTCTGATCGGTCTGCCAGTTTAATCACCAAAGAACTAGAGAGAAGCGGTGTCGCGGTCTCATTTGACCAGTCCGGGAGATTCCTGGAAGAGGAGCATAAGAAAAAGCCTATCGATTGGTTTTGCCACACCTCCGCCCTACCCCACGACCATCCTGAACTTGTCCTGGCGCGGAAGTTAGGTGTGCGAATATCAAAGCGAGACGAACTGCTCGCAACTATTATCACGAGTGCAGGCCTGAAACTAATTGCTATCACTGGAACGCATGGAAAGACCTCCGCAACTGGTTTGTTGGTCTGGGCGATGAAACAGCTACGCTTACCAGTTAGTTATTCGATTGGTACAACACTTTCCTGGGGGCCAAGCGGACATTTTGATAAGTCCAGCGAATATTTTGTTTATGAATGCGATGAGTTTGACAGAAATTTCCTACATTTTCACCCATATTTAAGCCTGATCACCTCTGTGGGCTACGACCACAGCGATACTTATCCAACCAAAGATGACTACAGGCAGGCATTTCGGCAATTTATCAATCAATCTAAGGATGTCCTGCTCTGGGAGGCTGATCGACAGTATCTTGACACTGACAGCGCAAATCAAACAGTTCTGAACGCTCACCCTTCGGTCAAGCTCCCAGGTGAGCACAATCGTCGTAACGCTGAGTTGGTTTTTAAGGCTTTGCAAAAAATTAACATTGCCTCGGACGATGAAATTCGCCGAAGCCTAGAATCTTTCCCAGGGGTAGCCAGGCGATTTGAGAAATTGGCTGACAACCTATATAGCGACTACGGCCACCATCCTGACGAAATCAAGGCAACCCTCCAGATGGCGAAAGAGTTGTCAGACAAAGTCGCTCTC
>CAYVCA010000045.1:0-4789 GCA_964450025.1 uncultured Candidatus Saccharibacteria bacterium | reverse complement strand
CTTTATCGTGGCCCAAAGCGGCTAGACCCTTAGCCGCCCAAGTCGCTAAAGCGACAGCGCCACCACCAGCCAACTTCTTTTCAGATAAAAAAAGAAATTCGGCGGGGGGAAATCTAAAAAAAGCAAAGAGGACGGCTGGTGGTGGCGCGTCTAGCTCCGCTGGACAGGCGGCGCGGCTCAGATTACGCTTTTGTGCTAAAATGGGTTCTAGCGAATCCAAAAAATCGCTCCAAGTTGGAAGAAATTACGAAATTATCGCCCGAAAGGGCGGTTTTTTCTTTGGTTTGCGCTGCGCGAAACCAAAAAACCGCCCAGTCTGGCGGCAATTTTTGTAACATCTCCGACTTGGAGCCACGATCGGGATTTGAACCCGAGACCTCTTCCTTACCATGGAAGCGCTCTACCAGCTGAGCTATCGCGGCGTATATCTTGTCTTGAAAGGTACTTACTTTACTAAGATTTATTCAATCTTGTCGCGGCGCTCTACTAATATTTGCGCTTCACGCAGGAGATATCGCGGCGCTGACCTATATTATAACCCAAAGATCAAGATAAAGCAGCTGGATTAACGTTTTTTAGCGGGCTTTTTATCTAAAGACTTAACCTTGCCGACCACGAAGGCGTCAAGAAGCGCCCAAATAAGGCCGTTAGTTAGGTAAACAGCTGCAAGAAAGGCAGCTAGAATAATGATGTATTGACCCAGGGTAATATTAACCAGGGTCGTTAGGCCAGCGACCATGGCTAGAGCCATCACGCTAGCAAAGTATGCCTGTTGCAGCTTATGCCGCTGATTTTCCTGTCGATTCCAGTTGATGAGAATGTGTGTGATAAGTTGAACCATACTTCCATTGTAACATACTATCGATGCAATGTCAACATGATAAATCCCGCGGAATTTTAAGCATCTTTTCAGATTTAAAGATATAATAGGTTATATGAGAGTATTAATTGTCGAGGATGAGCATCGACTCGCACGAGCTATTAGGGAGGGGCTTGAGCAGGAGTCGTATGCTGTTGATGTGGAGTATGATGGAGAGTCTGGGTATGCAGCTGCTTCCGCGAATGAATACGATGTGATTATTCTTGATATTATGCTGCCTGGCCTGGATGGTTTTCAGGTTTGCGAAAAGCTAAGGAATGACGACAACCACACGCCCGTTCTCATGTTGACCGCGCTGAGTCAGGACCAGAACATAGTAAAGGGGCTGGATAGTGGGGCGGATGACTATTTAGCAAAGCCGTTCTCCTTCGAAGTTTTATTGGCACGAATCAGAGCGCTGTTGCGGAGGCCACAGAGCAAGCTTGGTGAGGTGCTGATCGCAGGTGATCTAGCTCTGGACCCTGCGCTTAAAAAGGTTGAAAGGGCTGGTAAGCAGATCAGCCTGTCCAGTAAGGAATTTGCGATATTGGAATACATGATGAGGAACCAGGGCCGAATATTGAGTAAAAACAATATCATGAGCCATGTTTGGGATTTTGATGCAGATATCTTACCAAATACAGTGGAGGTGTTCGTGGCCTATCTTCGAGCAAAGGTTGACAAGCCCTTCCCTAGCCCACTAATACATACCGTCAGGGGTTTTGGCTATCGACTTGGTGGCGATTATGAATAGCATTTGGAGTCGGGTTGGACTGCTGATCTCGCCCACAATTCGACTTTCGCTAGTACACCTCCTCGTCATCATGATTATGAGTATATCTTTTAGTATTGTAATTTACCGCACCTCCGACTATCAGTTCAGGCAGCCGCTTCCAGCCAACCAGACTGGCAGTAGCACGGGCACCGCTTTCAAAAAAACTCCCAGCAGTGTCAATAAGGAGGTGCTCTCTGTCCTGGACGAGACTTTTGAATACACCCGAAGAGAATTGTTGTTAAAGCTTATTTGGCTAAATGTAGCAGTTCTGGGTATAGGAGCGGTGTTTAGTTATCTGCTGTCAAGGTGGTCACTTCATCCTATCGAAGAGGCTATTGATGCGCAGGTGCGGTTTGTATCAGACGCATCGCATGAACTAAGAACTCCACTAGCAATTCTCCAGACTACTAACGAAGTGGCGCTTAGAGACAGGAGGCTAACATCGAAAGTGGCACGAGAGCTGGCAGTAAGTAATCTCAATGAAACCAAAAGAATGCAGGGATTAACCAGCGCACTGCTGGAGCTCGCCAGGAGTCCACGATCCGTTCCGCACCTAGAGCCAGTCAATATCCAGGATGTTGTAGCTGAGGCAATGGCGTCGATAGTAAAGGCGGCTCAGGATAAGGACATACGAATTGATGATCGAACCAACAAAATCCTGGTAATGACCAACTTGACCCTACTGGTCAGAATGGTAGTGATTATTCTAGATAATGCCATTAAATATAGTCCCGACAAAAGCACCGTAACCATCGCAACAGACGTTGCCTCTGGTAGGGTTAAGCTCAGAATTTTAGATGAGGGAATAGGTATTGACAAGTCTAACCTGCCGTCAATTTTTGACAGGTTTTACAGAGTAGATCAGTCACGTAGTACAAATATTGCGCCAGGGTACGGGCTTGGCCTTTCGATAGCAAAGAAACTGTCTGAACAACTGGGCCTTAGTATTTTAGTTGACAGTCGGGTTGGCCAGGGGTCAGAGTTTACGATCGAAGCCCCTGCTTGCGGCCCTGTCGCCAGTTAGTCTTCGCTGTCGTGGTCTATGGTATAATTATCCTGTAATGACGGGTTTATTATTGATCATAGTGGTCGCGGTATGGATCGTAGCTTATCACCCAAGCACTGAGGGGGCGAAAGATCTGCCAGTGAGAATATCAGGTAAGCTAGATCAGCTCTGGGCCATAGCACAGGAGTCAATCAGAGAAAACAAGTACCTTCGAGCTGAGAAGGCGCTGTTGACGATTTTACGAATTGACGAGCGGAGTGCAACTGCCTATAACCGCCTCGGGATTTTGTATGCTAAGCAGCGGGCCTACAAGGATGCTATTGAGTGCTTTGAGATTGCCCAGAGCCTGGAGCCCAGCGCTTCCAGTCTACACAATGTCGGTTTAATTTATTACGAAACTGGTGATTACGCTAAGTCTGCACTTGCTTTTGAACAGGCGTTGGAGATTGAGGGTGACTTGGCTGCGCGGTACATTGCTTACGCCAAGACCCAAGAAAAACTAGAGAATAAGAAAAAAATGATTGATGCTCTAGAAAAAGCCGTCGAGCTTGAGCCTATCCCGCAAACCTTGACTGTCCTAGCGGAGGCATACGCTAGTACTGGGCAGGAGGAGCTGGCGGTGTCGCTTCGCGAAAAAGCAGCCCGGCTGTTGGTACCGTCAGCCCAGAAGAAAGGTATGCCAGTTAGCAGGCGACAGCATCAACCTCGACAGCCTCGCAAGATAATCATGTAAAACCTCTTGGATTATTTGACCATCCAGGGATCAGAGTGATATACTATGTCAGATGCCGCTTTAGCTCAGCTGGTTAGAGCAACTGTTTTGTAAACAGTAGGTCTACGGTTCGAATCCGTAAAGCGGCTCCACCTGCTGGAATCGTGTAGTGGCAATCACAGGAGACTGTAAATCTCCCGCCTTCGGGCTTCGTAGGTTCGAGTCCTACTTCCAGCACCAAGAATTAACGACCTCATTGGTCGTTTTTTGCATAAATCAGTCTAGTTAGGCCAGTAGTTTTAATAAGGAAAACCTGATATTGGAGTTTGCCTTTAGTGATGTTTCGACCGACTGAACTCTGTTGACCAGGGGCTTTAAGCTGTCATCTGCAGCCCCAGAAACAAGCCGATACTTAAGCAAAGTCAGCAAGGTGTCAATTAGCCTGAGCGCATCACTGCGTGAGTTGATGTATTTCTGTGTCGCACCTAGCGCATCGTACTGATTGCCACTGAGGATTGTTTTGGCATCGGTGATGTATTTTCGATAAAACTCAAGCAAATCGGGATTCGATGACAAGCGCCGGATAAGCTTAGGTCTTCCTGTGGCTAAAAACAGTATCTGCTGCTTGGTGCGCTCGTCAAGTGGGGTTGCGTCTAGTATTTCCCTGCTCTGTATTGACGATAGCCTATGGAGAGTCGCAAGCTGGCACCTGGATATTACAGTAGACAGCAGATCCTGGTGGTTGGTACAGACTAAGATGAAGTGTGTATTTTGAGTCGGATCCTCTAGCGTCTTGAGTAGTGCATTTTGCGCCTGCTCAGTAAGTGTATCGGCTGGATTAATAATGATTACCCGCCGATGTGAGGGCTTGGACCGAATGTCAACTGGCAAGCCACGAATAGCCTGGATGCCGATAAATTCTTTTCCTGTTTCAGGCATGATATGTCGCACTTCGCTAGCCAGAGAGAGCGCAAGGTGGTTGGCTAAAAGATCTGTATTGAGCCCCTCTTCGCCCGAAATAATTAGCGCGTGAGGCAGGGTCGTCATCAGCGAAGTAATCCTAGGAATATCTTGGCTTGCAAAGTCGAGCTCGGTCTTCATTTTAAAGTCTCTGAGAATTCAGCAATGAAGTCAATCGGGGTTGGTGAAGAAAATGACTGCTCGACATTAGAAGATGGTAGTCTAATTGCTATTTTGCTTGCATGGAGCATCAGTCTTCCGCCCTGATTGCCATATACACGGTCACCAAGTATCGGTGTGCCTATGTGAGCCAGATGAACCCTTAGCTGATGCGTCCTTCCTGTAATCGGCATTAGCTCTACAAGCGAATGGCTTCCCTTGGTAGCAAGTACACGGTAGGTTGTTTGAGCTGATTTACCCCTGGGGTCGACACGGAAGGTGCTGGGCTTTTGTGGATTGCGCCCAATTGGCAGATCA
>CAYVCA010000044.1:0-5036 GCA_964450025.1 uncultured Candidatus Saccharibacteria bacterium | reverse complement strand
TTAATAAGCTAGAACTAATCACTAAGGCTAACGGGATATCTCATGAGAATGCCCATGATGCGCTGAGTGACGTTGTAGCAACGATAGAAGTAGCTAGGCTAATCAGGCAGCACCAGCCGCAACTTTTTGATTTTCTATTAAAAATTAGAGATAAAAAGGAAGTCCAGAAAATAGTTAACCTAGAAGATAAGAAGCCTTTTGTCTACGTAAGCGGACGTTATGATAAGCAGTTTGCTAAAACGACGGTGGCTTTTCCGCTGACCACTGCACCAAACGGCAATGTTGTGGTTTATGATTTACGATATGACCCGAGTTCGTTTATCCAGCTAACAAGCGAGGCTATCGCAGAGAGGGTGTTTGCTTCGTGGGAGGAGCGTCAGAACGAGTCTTTCGTGCCGATACCAGTGAAAACCCTTCAGTTCAATAAGTGCCCAGCCGTTGCGCCACTTGGTGTATTAGAGCAGTCGGATGGCTGGAAAAAAATCAGTTTGACACAAGGAACTATCGAGAAGAATTTGAAAATCATATTAGAAAATCCTGAATTTGCCGAAAACGTTCGCTCAGCCCTAGAGGCAAGACCCGAATACGCGCGACCTACCGATCCAGAGGCTAGGCTTTACGATAGCTTTTTACCTGATGTTGATAAAATAAGAGTTGAGGCAGTGCGAAATGCCGATAGCAATAAACTGGCTGATTTTCATCCTGAATTTCGTGACGAAAGGTTACCAGAGCTATTGCTGCATTATAAGGCTAGGAATTTCCAACGAAGTTTATCGGAGGACGAGATGCAAGAGTGGGAGGCGTGGCGGACCAAGAGGCTAAAATCACAAATACCGACAGCGGTAGAAGCGATAACTAGGCTGTCTGGCCAGCCAGATTTGTCAGAGCATCAAAAGTTTGTTCTGTCAGAGATTGGGCTATGGATCGAGGGTATCATGCCAGACATGAGCTAGGCGGGCAGTGCGATGAACCGCTTGCGAAAGAATAGATCGGGATTGTTAGTGGAGCATTCTGGTAGCTGGGAGGCGATATGCAACAGAACGATTGTGTAGAGAGCCACTGAATGGTTGCGACTGAGCTGTAGTCGTCTGTGCCTGCGAGAGTTGAGTCGTCTCTGATCAAGAATGCCGAGATATTGAACCATCCCCCAGCCAACGCTGCTTGAGAAGTGCCTTGTTAGCAGTGTGGCGGGCACCAGGAGCGCCCAAAACGCCAACATGCCAGTTGCAGGTACCTGTATATTAGTGAAGGGTAGTTTGCCGATCATGATAAACATCGAGATTTGATCAAGGAAAGCGGTAGATAGGACGAAAGATATCGTCATAACACCACTTAAATATGCCACCGTCTTAGTCATAAAAATAGTGTAATAAAAGAGTCCAGCTATTGCAACCACAAGCGTAATGTGATATAATAAAAGGAGATGCTCTTGACTTGGTGACCGCTGGGGGGGTGGAAAAAGATCGGGATTTACTGTATACTGTATCGGCTATGGCAGAAGTGATTAGGGTCAAGGGCGCGAGAGAGCATAATCTAAAAAATATTGATATTGAGATACCACGCAACAAGTTGGTGGTGATTACTGGCCTATCTGGGTCGGGCAAATCGTCTTTGGCGTTTGATACGATTTATGCTGAAGGTCAACGACGGTATGTCGAGAGCTTGTCAAGCTATGCTCGGCAGTTTTTGGGCATTATGGATAAGCCAGATGTTGATAGTATCGAGGGGTTGAGTCCAGCCATCTCGATTGATCAAAAGTCAACCAGCCGAAATCCTCGTTCAACAGTAGCTACTGTCACAGAGATATATGACTATCTAAGGTTGTTATTTGCACGAATTGGCGTGCCGCATTGCCCTGTTTGTGGCAAAGCCGTGACGAGACGGACAATGGATGCGATCGTCGAAGAGATTGAAGGATCATATCAATCAAAGCGGTTGATTGTCTTGGCGCCGATTGTCAAGGATAAGAAGGGCGAGTTTGCCCATATTCCAGAACAGTACAGGCGGCTCGGTTACGCTCGTGTGAGGGTTGATGGTGTAATTTATGCGCTCGATGAATTTCCCGATCTGCAAAAAAGCACTAAGCATAGTATCGAGTTGGTGATAGATCGCTTGGTTTTGGCAGAGGATATGAGCTCTCGTCTAAGCCAGTCCGTGGAGCAGGCACTAGAGATTGGCCAGGGGGTACTTGAGTTGCTGGACGCAGATTCGGAGGAGATTAAGGTTTATTCTCAGCGCTATGCCTGCTCGGATCACCCAGAGGAGGAGATCCCAGAGCTGGAACCTAGGCTGTTTAGCTTTAATGCCCCTCAGGGGGCATGCCCAGTCTGTACGGGCCTAGGTAGTCGCCTGGAGGTTGACCCAGGGTTAGTGTTTAATCCAAACTTAACTTTGGCCGAGGGGGCAATTAGGCCATTTAACCGAGTCAGTGCTGACGCCTGGTACATGAAACGATTAGTTGCAGTAGGGCATATGCATGGGTTTGGGGTGCGAACCATGATCAAAGACCTGTCAGAAGAGGTGAGGCAAAAAATTTTGTATGGTACGGGCGACGAGCAGTATGAGGTTGACCTGGGCGGTGGTCGAAGCTACAAAACAACCTATGAAGGGGTGATTCCTAACCTAGAGCGACGCTGGAAAGAGACAGACAGTGACTTTATGCGTAGGGATATTGAACGATTTATGCGTGAGCGACATTGCTATGCCTGTAAGGGTGCAAGACTAAAACCGTCAGTTTTAGCTATAACGATTAATAAGCTAAGCATCATGGATATAACTGACCTGGATGTGGAGAATGCGCTGGATTTATTCACCAACAAACTACATCTGAGCGAGCGAGATGCGAAGATTGCACAATTAATCATCAAAGAAATAGTGTCACGACTTGGGTTTATGAACAATGTCGGCTTGAATTATCTAGAACTAGGGCGAGCGGCTAACACCTTGAGCGGTGGCGAGGCGCAGCGGATTCGTCTGGCAACGCAGATTGGATCAGGCTTGCAGGGCGTGCTGTATGTGCTGGATGAGCCATCAATTGGCCTGCATCAGCGAGATAATGATCGACTAATTTCTACCCTAAAACGACTTCGTGATCTAGGTAATAGTGTTATCGTGGTGGAGCATGACGAGGATACTATCAGGCAGAGCGACCACCTGGTGGATATGGGCCCCGGTGCAGGGGCGGCGGGTGGTATGGTTGTCGCGCAAGGTACACCAGGTGAAGTAGCAGAGCAGTTGGCTAGTATTACGGGGCAGTATCTGTCTGGTAAAGAGCAAATTGAAGTTCCCAAAAAACGTCGACAAGCTGATAAAGATAGACAATTGATGGTGCGAGGAGCGAGGGAAAATAATCTAAAAAACATAGATGTCGCGTTTCCACTCGGGTTAATGACCGTGGTGAGCGGGGTGTCTGGATCGGGCAAGTCAACTCTAGTTAATGATATTCTCGCAAAGGAACTGTCGTCTCGTCTGAATCGCGCCACGACAGCACCTGGTGCGCACGACAATATTGAGGGAATTCAGCATCTTGATAAGGCAATAGTCATTGATCAGTCGCCAATTGGTCGGACACCCCGTTCAAACCCTGCAACCTATACGGGCGTATTTACGCCGATTCGTGAGCTTTTTGCGTCTACACCAGAAGCTAGTATTCGTGGCTATAAGGCTGGGCGGTTTAGCTTTAATGTTAAAGGTGGTCGCTGCGAAAACTGCCAGGGCGACGGTATGATCAAAATAGAGATGCATTTTCTGCCAGATGTTTATGTTGTTTGTGATGAGTGTAGAGGTAAAAGATATAATCGTGAAGCGCTGGAGATTAAGTACAAAGGCAATACCATTAGCGATGTATTAGAGATGACGGTTGAGGAGGCGGCAATATTCTTTGAAAGTGTACCTGCCATTTATCGTAAGCTCTCTACGCTGGTCGAGGTTGGACTTGGGTATATTCGCCTGGGCCAGCCCGCAACAACTTTTTCTGGCGGAGAGGCTCAGCGGATTAAGCTAGCGACTGAACTGTCCAGGCGATCTACTGGCAGAACCATGTATATCCTGGATGAACCAACGACCGGTCTTCATTCAGCAGATGTTAAGCGATTGTTAAAAATCCTCAACCAGCTGGTTAATGGCGGAAATTCCATGATTGTGATTGAGCATAATCTTGATGTCATTAAGTCGGCGGACTTTGTGATAGACATGGGCCCAGAAGGCGGTATGGGTGGTGGAACGATTATCACAAGCGGTTTACCAGAGGAAATCGTAAAAGTAAAGAAATCGTTCACAGGACGGTATTTGAAGCCGCTGCTTAAATAGCAAAAGCTATTCTTTTGGTTTTTTCTTGCTAAAGATAGTTGAGAACTGATTCTTGATAAGGTCACGAGTTTCTTTTTGCTTGAGGGCGTGGATGATCATTGGGGAAACTGACAAGAAAATGATAATCAAGGCAGCGACTTCAATGTTGATGCCGGCCTCTGTCAGAGCTCTACCGGCAAAGTAGCCAAGGTAGGTGAAAATCGTTACCCAGAGAGCGCCGCCAATTAGGTTGAACGCTAGAAAGGTACGATAATGCATCTTGCTGGTGCCTGCGACAATTGGTGCAAAGGTTCGAATAATTGGCACAAATCTGGCCAGCACTATGGTCATTGCACCGTGCTTTTCATAAAATTGTTCTGCCTGGACTAGGTATTTTTTCTTGAAAAAACGAGAGTTAGGCTTGTCAAACAGCTTGCGGCCAACTTTATGACCGAACGCATAGCCCGTACTATCGCCAAGCACCGCCGCAATAAATAGCAGGGCTACGAAAATATGAATATTAAAGGGTACAGGGCCCAGGTGTAAGATGTCTTGTTGAACCATATAGCCAGCGGTGAATAACAGGCTGTCTCCGGGAAAGACAAAGCCGATAAGTAGGCCTGATTCGGCATAAACCACAAATAAAATCGCCAACACCCCGAAACCAGTAATCAGATGAATGAATGCTTCCATGAGTAATAATTGTAGCACAATTCGGATTAGCGGTGTAAAGCTGGTATAATAATAGT
>CAYVCA010000043.1:0-5170 GCA_964450025.1 uncultured Candidatus Saccharibacteria bacterium | reverse complement strand
CATAAGTATTATTGTACTTCATGTGCTATTAATAAATCAATTAATTGTGATACAATGATGAAGCATAAGGAATATAAGTAAACGGGGGTTTCATGAGCGACAACAACTCAGCAAATGGCAAGACGACCAAGGTAATAGTGTATACAACCAGCTGGTGTGCTTTCTGTCACACGGAAATGGACTGGCTAAAAAGACTGGGTGTTGACTTTGAGGCCAAGGACATAGAAGCAGATCCCGCCTCTAGGGATGAGCTACTTGAGAAGAATGGCGGCAACTTCCAAGGCGTGCCTGTCACCGATATCGCCGGTGAGCTTATCCTCGGCTTTGACCGACCAAAGCTTGAAGACGCACTACGCAAAAATGGCTTAATCGCTGCCGAATAGACTAATACTACGAGCGGTAGTAACGAAAAGAAATTGGGACGCCTACGCTGGGTCCCATTTTTTTTCGTAGACCATCTAGTCTCTACCTCTTGCCAACCTGAACAACCTCGCCACCCATCTTGTCGCGGAAGTAGTTGTCGTGGCTAACGTAGAGGATCGCACCAGTATACTTCTGAAGTGCTGTCTCAAGCTCTTCAATGCTTGGCAGGTCCAGATGGTTTGTTGGCTCGTCAAGAATGAGCAAATCTGGGTCATTCGCTAGCATAGCAATCAGCTGAAAGCGAGATTTCTGTCCACCACTTAGGCGGGCGAGGGGAGTGGCGCGATCGGCGTCGGTGAACAGGTAGTCTGCCAGTAATTGTCGGATTTTCGTATCGCTAATTGACAGTCCACGCGATATGTATAGTTTTTCGATTGCAACCTCAAGTGTATCCTTTAGGTACTTCTCATCGATCTCCTGCTCATATATACCGACTCTCGCATGCTTATCGAGAGACAGCTCACCTTCAAACAATATCGGTACCTTAGATCCAAGTAGCGCAGAAATGAGCGTCGTCTTTCCGGCGCCATTTCGCCCACGCAACTCAACAGCCTCGCCCTCACGTAAATCAATATTCACACCCTCGAACAAAATCGTTTCGCCATACCCAAGCGCCACATCCGACGCCCTGACAAGGACATGTTTACTCCGACTCTCTTCGTTTTTAATACTCATACGAATATTCTTTGCCTTAAACTTGTCGTATCGCGCCGCTGCCTTGTAGTCGAGCTCGCCAACCGAATCCTTGTCGATCCAAAAGCTCGGCTTCTCCTTGGCCTGCAGTTCCGCTAACTCCGTTCGGGACTCCATCTCTAGCCGCTTAAACTTCTGAATCGTCCCAGGGTTGCGTGATTTCTCTTTCAGTCGCTGATAATCCAAAACTTTCTGCTTCAAATTGACAATTCGCTTCTCGATATGCTCGAAATCATTCATGCCTGCTGCCGTACTCGTCGCATTTTGCTTCAGGTACGCATCGTAATTACCGCGATAGCTGACGCATTCGCCGTCTTTCAACTCAACAATTCGGTCGACCTCTCGCAGCACATCTCGGTCGTGCGTGATGACAAGCATCGCCTCCCGCGCACCCTTCATCCAATCAATAAACTGCTGCTTTGCGACATAATCCATGTGGTTTGTCGGCTCATCAATCAGCCCCAGATGAGCATCAGAGTGCATGATTTTAACAATCTCCACCAGCCGTTTCTGCCCACCACTGAGCGTACTGAACGGCACACTTCCAGCCCCAGTCATCTGAAACACGGTCAACTCACGACCAATCTTCTCCTCTATCTGATAGAACCCCTTGTCATCATACCGCGCTAGGGCGTCTGTATATTCGTTAATTAGTCGCATATTATCGCCCATAGAATCTGGATAGGTATCAATTATGTGCTTCAGCTCGGCATATTCTGGCAGCCCCTCCAGTGCATAGCTCATTACGGTCATGTCGCCAATCCCATGATGCTCTTGTGCAGTGCTTGCCACAATAACCCCTCGACGAAAAATAACATCACCAGTGAAGTCCATATCCGACCCCGCCAATATACCAAACAGGGTTGATTTTCCAACCCCATTTCGACCAACCACACCAATCTTTTCGCCATCATCAATGCTGAACTTAACATTCTTCATCAAGCTCTTGTCACCAAACGACTTTTCAGTAATATGTATATCTGCAATCATCTGTTCAATTATAGCCGAAGTTCATCAAGAAATCATCCAACCTACCCCAGAGCAGCAGCAGCCACCCCATGGTCACCCAACGCTCGGTGGGTGACATTGACACTACTCTCTAAGCCTCGTTTGAGCTTATCGATAGTTGCGGCAAATTTCGGATCCTCACTAGTGGTCACCAAAAGGTTCATAAAATTTCTGGCGTCCTCATGGACCGACAGTACGCTTGCTAGTCGAGTAAGCTCCTGTATAAGCTCTTCTTTTTTAGCTTTGAGAAATATATCTGTAATATCCTCAAGCTGAAACGGCATCTCTGCCACCTGACTAGCGACTACTCCAAGGTTAAGCTCGGCCGTTCTCCCTCTGCGGTCCGCTATCGTGGTTTTTATAATTTCCTTAAGCATCATCGTATTGCTCTTGCCTACTTTTGCGCGAATACGAAGCAGGCGAGTAAATAAAATTTTTAAATCGTAGTCAACAAGCTCTTCTATTTTCTGGCGATTCTCCAGCTCCACGCCTGAATCGCCACTGTGTTTAGCTTCAGCATTATAGTAATCGCGCGAGTACTTCATAAGCCTACCCATCTCAACCCCAACGGAGTACGGCAATACACCACCCAGAATTTGATCTCTGATGTCTGCTGGCAGATTTGAAAAGTTCAGAGCATTTTTCAACATAAAACTAGATATCTGGTCGCCTGCCTCCTTCCGAATTTTCAAAAATTCTGCCTGAGACTCCCACATACCAGTACTTATCCCATATAGATATGCTTCAACGATAGCCGTAGCAGCACGTTCTTTCTTGGGAGTGCTGTGAATATTTTCTGCTACTTGATAGGAGATAATATCCCAAACCCCTTCGACATCAACAATACTGCCTCTCATTTTCTGGCTAGACGGTAGCTTACCCTCCGCAACCAGCTCTACTAACGCTTGATGTCTTGTATGTCCCGCAACGATCAAGTAGTACCACCCATCTGGCTGTCTTTGCCTGGCAAAATCCTCAATCGAAACTTTTGACTTCCATGTTTTATTAACAAACGCGATATACTCGCCTAAAACCCTGTCATCGACACGAGCAACTAGCGGATCATGCAGCAGCCCTTTTTCTAAAATACTATTCTTAAGCTCAGTAGTAACCGGGTTGCGGTCACCTCGAATTTGCTCCAATTTGACAAAGCCATCAAGAGGTAGGGTGACCGTTTTTCGTTCTCGGATTGGCTCGATCTCTCTGCCTGCGCTCATCGGCGGGGCGTCAGCTGTGCCTGATTTATACTCCGGCTTTCCTAAAATACTCACACTCCTATTCACTCTCTAGCAACATTCAATATTTACACCTATCCTAACTTAAACCATCAGCTAACTCAAGCATAAAAGCAATTTTATGGTACGATAATAATAAGTGAGTAAGAAATCCCAAAAATCAATCAAGTCCAGACCGAGTGTCATTATCAACCGACGGGCGCGGTTTGATTACCAGCTGGGCGAGGAGATTGTAGCTGGGATTATCTTAACTGGACCAGAGGTTCGCGCGGCTCGTGATGGCCATGTTCAGCTCAAGGGGTCGTTTGTCAGTCTTCGCAACGGTGAATTATGGCTAAACAATGCTAGTTTTTCACTAAAAATCAATCAAAAGGGGCAGGAAAGCATGCACACCGTTGATACTTCGGCACGCAAGCTGCTTGCCAGTCGTCGACAGCTAGAGCATTTCACCGCCGCAAAGCAACGAGGAATGACAATTATACCCACAAAGCTACTGGCTAGTGGTAAATATATCAAGGTGGTCATTGCCTTGGGAAAGGGTAAGAAAAACTACGATAAACGACAAGTTATCAAGCAACGCGATCTAGATCGCGAAACTAAGCGACAGTTCGCTGGGCGATAATTCGCTCATAAAGTGCCTCCAATTTGCGCACTTGGCGCCTCTCCGTATAGCGAGAGGCTAATTTTTTGCTATTTTCACCAAACTCTCGTTGTTTCTTGGGGCTTTTTAGTAATCTTAGGACTGAATCCGCCACGCTCTGCGCGCTATTTTCTGCAAAATATCCATTCTCTCCATCGCGAACAACCTCTGATACACCCTGATCAATCAATACGATCGGCTTCCTGGCGTGTGCCGCCTCATGCAACACCCAGCCCTGAGTGTCTTTTAGTGACGGAAACACGAACACGGTCAACGATTCATATGCCACCCCCAGCTCATGTCTGGGTAGCGCCCCAGTAAAGATAATTCTTTCGGGAAACTCCGAACCAGCTGCCAGCTCTTCAAGAGTCTCACGATAGTCAAAATCGCCAACAAACATCAGCTTAGCCCTGGGCCGTTCACGACCAATAATATCCATTGCCTCGACTAAGATGGCCAGATTTTTCTCTTCACCCAACCTCCCAACAAAACCAAACACCTCGTCTGTCGCTTTAAGGCCCCACTGTCGCCGAAACTCTGTAAGTCGCTGAGCTGTCGGGCGGGGAATAGCACCCACGCCGTTAGGCATCAGGGTGATGGGGTAGTGATAATCGTCATCCTGCCAACTCAGGAGCTGGTTATGGCTTTTACGACTAAGGGCGATTGTCGCGTCTGCCTTACTGTACACCATAGTAATTGCTTTAGAAATTAGATCACGACTCCACTTCGTCACGCCAAGTCTGGGTCGGTGAAGCTTGAGGATTTCTTTAATATCCCGACCATCCAGCTTAACACTCATCGGAAACACCAACCCAATTAGCGCCAGGATTCCTGGCAACACCGAAGGGTAGTGCTCAACAAATTCATACAAATCAGTACTGTGCTGCATTACCAGTGGAATATCATTCTTCATAGCCGCGTTGACGCCAAGTAGGCCTACTTGCGACGGTGTAAAAACATGGATAACATCCAGCTCGAGGTCTCTGATGCGTCGCTGCATAACAGGCGGAAAGAATACCGTAAAATCAAAATCATCAAAAAAACCACTCTTAAAGCTAGGGAACCGTACAATTCGGTCGCTATCCCTTGGGCCGTCCGAGCGCCTTAGTCCAGGCATGATAGTTTTAGCAGGACAAAAAACATAGACCTCATGCCCCAGCGCCTCAAGATT
>CAYVCA010000042.1:0-5429 GCA_964450025.1 uncultured Candidatus Saccharibacteria bacterium | reverse complement strand
CGTCAAATTGTTGAACTAGTTTGAAATACTCATCGAAATATCGACAAAAAGTCGCCTCATCTAGTGGCTTGCCGCCAATCTGCACTCGATCAGCGATTGACACCATGTGGGGCGAAAATGTCAAGCCAGTTTTTTGTCCCGACACTTCTAGCAAAGCTCGAATATAGTAACAAGTCGAAGTTTTACCGCTGGTGCCAGCAATATGGATAACTTTTAGTCTCTTCTCGGGACTGCCGACAAATCTAGCTAATTCATGGGTCGCCCTGACGGTTAGCTCTTTTGAATCATAGCGGATATATGACTCGAGAGCCAACTCAACATCACTAAATGTTTTTATCGCCACCCAACAACCCCTCTACCACATCGCCAAACTCTTCAAGTGATGAGACCGTTTGCCAGTCAAACTCCTCGGGGGGTTTTACCCCGTTATATCCAATTGACTGGATAAACATCACATTTTCAGGCATTAGTTCGCCGATTGGTTTATCGTCTAGCAGTATCGCTTTTTGCCCTAGCTCCTCAAAGAAGTACTGCTTTGGCTGCTCTAAAGTGATAATCATCTCATATCCCGCCAGAGACTGGCTGAGGTCAGATTTTAATCGCTGGAAATCATCACGGCCATATGTAAAAATCTTAACCGTCAAACCCTGTCCGCTCAGTCGACGCAATAAGCTGCCAACGCCTGGGTACTCGAAGTTTCTATCCTTTAAACTACGGCGGATAAACTGATAGGTTTGCTCAACAGGCAGCCCAACAGCTTCGATATGAGATGAAAAATCATAATCTCTATAGCCTTCATTTTCATTATCGATATAAAAATCCGTCAAACGGCTCAGCTCAGCCAAGCCATCTATCCCGTCGTTCGCTTCACCGATAGCTCGCCATACCTTATTGATAAACTCGCCAGTCTTAAACAGTGTTCGATCAAGATCGAGGTATATTTCAGGTAACTCATCCTTAGGCAAAGTAAATCCTCATCAACTCTCTCGCCACCCTGTCAGAATCGTGGCGAATCAGGCTTCGTTGTGACGCCAGTGGGTCGCTTGATTGGTTATTGTTTGTCCATGCGCCATCTGCGATCAGTTTCAACCCCTTGGCATGGTAGTGCTTTTTGGCTAAATCCTTAGTGTCCCAGTCGACTATAAACTCTCCGTCGTGTGCATATTTATCCAATAATTCTTTAGTTGGTCGGTGATCATTGTAAAGGACATAGTCAAGGCTAGTTCCAGAAAACCTCTCTATTTCCTCTGCAAAATCACTGACGGAAAAATCACCAGTCTGTCCGGGTTTTGTTACGAGATTGCTGATATACACCTTTTTCGCCTTGGTCTTTTTTAGCGCCCTAGTTACCCCGCGAACCAGCAGGGCTGGCGCAACGCTACTATATAGGTTGCCCGGAGCGATAACCACCAGATCGGCGTCCAGAATCGCCTGTTCAGCTCTTGGGTTAATCTTTGGTTCAGGCTCTAGCTCAAGCCACGGCCTCTCGCCACGAGGGACTACAACCGAATCAGAGATATGCTGGCCCTTAACACTCGTGCCGTCTTTGAGCTTCATGTTCATGACGATATTATCAAGAGTTATCGGCTCTACCTGGCCACGGATGCGCAGGACATCACCAGCCACATCCACCGCCTCAGCAAAACTGCCAGTCATTTTCTCCAGTGCCGCCATGAACAGATTGCCAAAAGCATGCCCCTTCATACTCCCCTGTTCAAACCGATAATTAAACAAGTCGCGAACCTTTGGAGTTGAACTAAGGGCAACCAAACACTGACGAACATCGCCCGGAGGCAAAACCCCAAGCTCATCTCTCAAGACACCAGTCGATCCGCCGTCATCAACCATATTTACTAGCGCTGTTATCTGATCTGTATAATTTTTTAGACCGCTCAGAACGGTAAAACTACCCGTCCCTCCGCCGATGACAACGATTTTGACGCCTCTGGTTTCCATATGGTTAATTATACTACGTCTAGAGATATTAAATCTCAAGCATGAAAACAATTCCAATCGAGACCAGAAAAAGCAAAAACCATGCCAATAGCGTAAACCCAGCAGACACCCAAAATATCCTGGCTTTCGTGGCAGTAAATGATGACCTAAGTTCATTGCGATAGCCATAAGTTACCTGTCTCGCTTGAAGCAGGTCCAGTTCGAAACCGCTCCTGAGTTGCATCTTTTCGTGTATTTCAGCCATGTTATCGCCACCTGCTTGGTATTTTTCGATTCGCTCAACTATCTTGTAGACTACCTGGTCTAAAACACCGTACGCCCTCGGCAGAAAGCTCACTAGATCTGGCTCCAGTTCGGATTTGAGGGCGGTATCGTCCCAATAAAGATTCAGTTGCTTGCCATCCAGTTCTATATCAAAATTTGGAATATGATCTAACATCAATGCCATAATATCAGGAGTGAGTATATAGTATGCAATACGAGCCATGTTTTCATTTACTGCAAAAACCTTAAAGTAGTCTGGGAAATTTCCTTCAAGCTGATAAAGATATTTTCCGCTAAATGCTTTGGTTAGATTTGTTGCGGTGAAGTTATGGTTATTAGCATCTGCGTCGATAATTAGATGTGGATATGCACCCATCCTAAGCTGAATCTGCAGATGAGCAAAGCCACGATAGGGCCCAGTTGAGTAGACCCGACCAACATACACGCTTCTTTTGTCCGATCCTCTCGTCTGAACTCCAAAGGAAACATTTCTACCATCGTGCATGGTGTTGATTTTCATTATCGACCCATCTTCGCCTCGAGATTCGAGCTCTCCATTGCTAAACGCAGCGATTACTTTACCTATGACACCTGAAAAAGGCTTCTGAACGAGATCGAGGTTATTTTTTTTAGCAAAGTCAGAAAGCGTACTATTGTATTTGACGCGATTATATACCGCACTGACCCATACGTATATACCAATAGGCGCAACAAGCATAACCAGAGCCAAAAATGAGATTATACCTCCCGCTGCAGTATCATGAGAGGTCGATTCGTCACTAACTGAAAAAGCTACAAACAACACTAGTGCAAATAGAGTAACGAAAACAACCAACCCTAGTGCGTATTTTTTTCTATCCTCCCCTTCGACAGTGGCTCTGGAGGTGGTAGTCGTGTTTACGACAGGATACACAAGCTTGGGTCCTAAGTGTAGATTATCAGATTCGTCCTTCAAGGTTGTCTCCTTTATTTTACTGCCACTAGTTCGATATCAAATACCAGATCACTGCCAGCCGGAATATTTGGTGCTGGGCTTGAGTCGCCATAAGCCATTTCTGCAGGAATAATTAGCCGTCTAGTACCGCCGACTTTCATGCCCGGAACGCCGACCGTCCAGCCTTTGATGACCTGGTCTAAGCCAAATGTCGCAGGCTTACCAAAATCCAGACTACTCTGGAAAATAATGCCATTTTTGACCAGTGCCCCCGTATAATGTGCAGTGATCGTCGCCCCTTGCCCGACTTCCTCGCCAGTGCCAATCTCGATATCGATAATTTCTAATTCTCGAACCGCTTCCGTCCTCGGCTCAAAATTGATTAGCTTAGTCCCTTCGTATGCCATAATCTCCCCCTTAGTTACTCTAACGCTGGTTCAATTTTAACAAACTTTACCGTATCTTGCTCGCCCACGCTTAAAAACACCTGTATTTCTGAGCCTTTCCCTGTCTCCTCGCCTGAGTTATCGCTAAATACGCAGTCGGACAGCACAACGGTCAAGCGACAGTCTATTATGCCTAGGTCCGAGTTAGAAATTTGGACAATATCAAAGCCATGATACACGCCCGCTAGAGTATGAGCTCCAACACCCTTGCCCTGTATTTCACCAGCTATACTCACAGGGCCAGTGACCTCAATTTGGTCGCCAGGCTGAAATCGCAACCCAGGCCCTGTTTCATCCTTTAGCCGCTTAAGCATTTGAGCTATGGTCTCATCGCTGATTGGCTTGTCTGGGTTAACCTCACCTAAATAACGCTCAAAATCCTCCAGTACGACAGCTATTTCTCCCGTAAGTGGCGTCTCAAACCTTCGTTTCTCAGTATTATATACGACCTCGTCATGCCACCAATCCCCCTCCAGATTCGCTATAATATCCTCAAACCTCTCGTCGGCATCAGCATCATCACCCTGAGGAGGGTGCAATTCGCTATAGATAAACCACTCCAACTCCTCTCTTGAGCCAAATGCCTGTAGCGCCACTCCACCGAGCGCCGGCCTCCGTGGGCGAGTATTTCGAATTGGCTCACATATATCACTCGCTCTGATCAGCAGTCCATTCCAGCCCATTCCTCCCTTAGCTACTGGTGTCGCTACGACCAGAGTAGGTGCATAATGCCCCTCGCTATCCTCCTCCAAAATCACACCTTCGATATACCCACTAATCTTCTGCTTGACAGGCCTCCCGCTACCATCTATCAGCTCGTACGGCTCTATCTTGTCTGTTTGTTCGACCGCTCGAATATGACCTTCGACAACTATCTCATAGGGCACCTCGTCGTCAAAATCCATTTCCTCGTATAGATACCTGCTGACATTTCTCTCAAGAGGGTAGTCTGTCCCAAGCTCAGGATAGCTCTTGTTAATTTTGAATTTTTGTAGGTATCGAGTCCGTGCCGCATCCGTAACTCTGGATTTTGATGCACCTGCAATCATCCGAGCAAGGCTTTCAGACGCCTGCCTGATTTCCAGTTCGATAGCCCTACAAGAAGGTTTATCGAACCTAGCCGACCAGTCATTCATATCTTCCTCGAGCAATATTAGTGCTGATGTGAAGTCGACATTCTCTATACCCTCATAGTCCTCCACGGGTACTATCACCAGCCCAATCGGACCGTCGTCATATCCTCCGTCATCATCGGTGGAAACACCAAAGCCACAACAGACAAACCTTTTATCAGGTAGCAGTACGAATTTACCGCGATCATCCGCAAGCTCGCTAGAGTCTTTCTGCTTGTAGAAAGACTCGTCATAAATCCTAGCCTTACCCGTTACAGTCACGACTACATCCTCCCACTCCCCAAGAAGCCTATCGTTAAGTGGCCCTAAAGCCTCCTCTATATCCAGGAAAGTCACTTGCCCTTGGCCCATCCCATCTCTTATCCCGTCTATCTCGTACGGAATCTGATCAAACAGGCTCCTCAGCAGAGGGTCTATCCTGGTGGCCTCAAGATGTCTCGCTAATCTTTCAAAGTACCCCTCTCCAGGGTTGGTTGGTTTCTCGCCACTCATATAGCGTATTAAAGTCAAATCATTACATAAATGCAAGCATGGGCGTTTAGCCACACGTCGCACTTATTTACATATTTTGCTAAGCTATGTCTATGCGCATTGCAATTCAAGGTCAAAAAGGCTCGTTTCATGACGAAGCCACGGCCAGACTTTTTCCAAATACCCAGTATGAAATCTTGTCATGCGACACATTTCGACAGGTGT
>CAYVCA010000041.1:2384-5453 GCA_964450025.1 uncultured Candidatus Saccharibacteria bacterium | reverse complement strand
CTAGCCCTGAGAAAAACTGCGGTTGACCGTCGTCGTCCACCACCGAAAACTTACCGCCAACATAACGCCCGATGCTAGTGATTCGCTGTTGTCCGTCTAGCACTTCATAGCGTTCATCGCCAGTTTTGTTAAAATATATCAGCCCCAAGGGATAGCCCTTGAGCAGACTCTCAATCACCGCCACTTCTCGCCGCCCATCACCTTCCGCATAGATGAAATTTCGCTGATATTCGGGCTGAATTGTTAGTTTCCCGCCGAGTCCAAACAACCCCTTGCCCTCCAGCTCGTTATAGACAAAGCCGTCCACCACTTCGCGAACTGTCGTATCTGTCCAGAGATTAGTTATCATGTAGTTTCTCCTTTTAAGATTCGGCCATAAATAGCCAAAACCGCTTCGTATTCAGGCAGTTTTCGCTCTTTCGCGAGTGCGAAAATCCGCTCACCAACCTCATCTTGACTCAGACCTTCTTCAAACAGTCTCCGCTCCTCAATCGCTCGCCTAGCATTCTTTGCACTCTCTATACCATACTCCATACCACGACTAACTCCTAAGTCGAGATATATTGCCGAGCGCACCGCTAGCTTACCAATATCAAGCCCCGCGTTGATTCCCAGCTCTCGCTCATGGGCGTCGTTGTCGTCAAGCATTTGTGTAAAGAATAAATGCGACGCATATGGCGCCTCGCCACGCTCCAGACTGTCATGCGCTACTAGCATCGCATAGTAGACATTACGCACTAACTCTCTCTCATCTGGTGCCGAAAACGGACTTTCAATCAACGTCATTGGTCGATTTTGATTCATAGCTTTGCGCCTTTCTTGTGTTTGATTAGAATCCTAAAATACGGCGTCTTGCCATCAACCGCCAAGTCTTTGCCATCGTCACCATGGCGGAATTTAATAATCTCAAACTGCTCTGGAGAATATTTGTCTAAAAAGCTGATTGGCACGCCCATCACGCCGTCGTAGTCGCTCGGGATAGCGATGGTATACGGCACTTCAATGGCGTCGTAATTATCGTAACGGTCGTATTCAGTTTTGCCGCGCATCTTTTTATTAAACTTCAAATTATCCGCCATGGTCATCAGACTGAGTGGTTGATGACGACGACCGTGATCAAGATTGGTGAACCAATTCACATTTCTAAACTTCACAAGTCCTGTCTTTTCATCATAAACACCCTCTGCGTAATCATTTCTTTGCGACGAAGGAATCGAAAAATAGGCATTTCCGGCACCAAATCCATTGCCCAGCCACATCTTATTCTCTTTGATCAGTGGGAAAATCTCTTTATAAGTAATCGCATTCATGTTGCCGATAATGGCAAACTTTTTATCATACTCCACCAACTGCGCAACAAACTCTCGGAACAAACTAAACGGTGGATTGGTCACCACGATATCACTTTCCTTGAGCAGCTCGACACATTCATCACTACGGAAATCCCCATCACCCTTGAGCGGTGTCCATTCATTATTTTTGTTGGCTTTTAACTGCTCGGCAACATCACTCATACCGAACTCGCCATCGTCGTTAAAATCACCCGTTTCGGTGATGATGAATTTGTTGGCATTGACTTTCGGCCGACCTTTTTCAGGTACAAGCGTTTTGTCATCGCCAAACAGCCCTAGCTGAGTGTTAGCCACAGGCGAAGGCTTGTAGCTGGTGGTGATAAGCTTTTTCAGCCCCAAATCATTAAACTTCAGCACAAAATACTTAAAAAAGTTGCTCTCATATGGATCATCGCAATTGCAATACACGGTTTTACCCCGAAAAGTATCAGGGTCAAACTCCAGATACGCCTCAATTTCCTTTTGGATATCATTAAATTGAGTATAAAACTCATCGTTTTTCGCCTTCTTCGCACTCGTCAGATTGGAATTCGCCACTAGAATCCCTCGAGCGGTATACCTGTTTTGGCCGAAACTTTGCGTGCCCAATCTAATAATCGCTCAAACTGTGCATCTCGCGCAGTCTGCTCCAATTCGCTATCCGATATCCGGGCTATAAAGCTGTCCATCGTGTTGATCAGACGATCAATACTACTCTTTGTCGCCATATTCTCTTCGACATACTGAAGTCTCTTATCCATCTTTTGTAGATAATTAAATATTTTGTCGAATTGGTCGCCTTTCATATAGAAATTATAGCACAGTAAACCAAGCTTGCATCCCTCGGCTACTTCAAAAGAGGAAAAGCTACCTACCGGTGCAGATTATCATAATATCCACTCATATCCTTTCTTAAAAACTCATCGTTTTGACTCTTTTGGTGCTTGTAAGATTTGAATTCAACTTATACACTATTATAGCAGTTAAAGAACTTATCGTATAAACAAGGATTATTGGTTTATAAACTTGACTTTTTCGCAAGTCTACTGTACAATAGAATAATGAGCAATCGTAATGTCCTGGCTGGCCGCAAAGGCAATGATGCTGGATTTCAACACGAAGCATATGTTGCGAATTACTTCATAGGGAACGGCTGGAAGTATCATACTAGTCCAAACCTTGACTATGCAAATAAAACCGACGGCGTGACAACATGCCCAAATGGCGAGGAATTCCCTATCCAAGCTAGCTTAAATGGTAAGTCAGTTCGTGCAACAAGACAGCTCGAGCAGCGAGGGATAACAGTAGTTACAGAAGACAACCTTCCCACAACCCTAGGACGCCTGTGCTTATCCTGTCCACTGTTTGAAGTATGCTATGACGGACAAGAGCTGGCTGAAAACCCACTGACTAGCTTAAGCGGGTCAGTCTACTAACTCGCCAACCCCCACCCTCACCTGCTCGGTCGTATCACGATCACGGACGGTAACGCCGCGCCCTCAGATTCCAAGCCCCAATAGACCACTTGCTAGATTTGTTAGGACTATAGCTAGTGAAACCTAGGGTGCTACGGATGCATAGATACCATTGACTTTTTTATTATTCTATGCTATGATGGTAATATGTCTGTTCACCTCGAATCTACTCCGAACACGATAGAATATCTTCCAGCTGAGGAACCTAGGACTACAAGACCTCTCGGCGAACTATCACTGAGCGGCGCAGCACCCCCCGAGGA
>CAYVCA010000041.1:0-2284 GCA_964450025.1 uncultured Candidatus Saccharibacteria bacterium | reverse complement strand
CCCGAGGACTACGAAGAGCCTCTTGCATGGATCAAGCTCAGTGCATGGCTAGATAGACGCAGCAAGGAACCAGCCAGGTTCTCCACTGAGAGATTTCTCTGTGATCCAGAACAGTATATAAATAAACTCGATCCAGATGCACTACTAGCCAATCTGCCGCTAGTTTTAAAGACAATACCTAACTATGATACCGCTATGCTGGTGAGGGAGCTTGAGGAGAAAGGACGGCTCTCTGATATCATAAGCAATCTACCTGTCGTCAGGGATATACTGCCCGGCTACGATGTCATGAAGGGGCTGAACGGGTTGGAGAAAGATCCTATCGGTGCATCGCTGTCACTGAATGCTATTGCGAACAACCTGCCCACTATCGTGGATAAGTTACCTGACTATGATGTTGAGGGGTTAGTGAGGAAGCTTGAGGATGCATGGTCGCTAGTCGCTGTCGTGAATAACCTGTCCACTATCGTGGATAAGTTACCTGACTATGATGTTAAGGGGTTAGTGAGGAAGCTTGAGGATGCAGGGTCGCTATTCGCTGTCGTGAATAACCTGTCCACTATCGTGGATAAGTTACCTGACTATGATGTTGAGGGGTTAGTAAAATTGATACTCACCGGTTTTGAGCGACTAGATGGGGCGACTACTGAAGCCCTCCGCCCGCATATCCCAAATATCGCAGAAATCACATCGAGGCATAGACTAGCTATGATCGCTACCGGTTCTCACGATTTACTAACAGATCTTGAAGGTGTAGAGGCTCTAGAAAAGCCTCTTTATGGCAAGCCAGGCTACCTGCCATTTATCACCAGCGATATCATGAAATTCCGCAAACTCAGCCTTAGCAACTACTCTTACGACTGCTTTAAACTCTTGTTCGAACCGCTCGAAAATGATACGGATGAAGGCAAGAGATTAAAGGATCAACTCAACAGACTGGGTGTTGATGCTCATGATACTGCGTCAGCTATTAATCAAACAATAAGCCTACTAACAAACAGTATCGCAGGCACCCTTGAGGGGAGGAGTACCGCCGAAGAAAATGCAATCCTCAATACAGCCTATGGCCGTAAGCTTGCTCTGCATATCCTGCGCGTTAAGCGTGGTCGCTGACCGATCAACTCGTCGCTCAAGCCTCGCACCAACCAGTGAGGCGATAAAAGAAGCCGATAATCTGCTCCGGTCTCTTCGTCAGGCTGATCCTGAGACTATAGAGAGCCAGGTCGTACAGATCAAGGACGCCCTAGAGCACGAGCTAGCTGCGTCCATGAAACGAATTCAAGAACGGATAAATAATAATCAGGATCGTGCGTATATATTTAAGCCACAGGAACAAAAAATTAAAGATAAAATTGAGCGATTGCAAAATATATCCATTGGCCCGAACAGCATCAATGCCAGCTTGGCTCAGCTCGCCCAATTTGACACCAAAAATACTGAAATAATCCAGGCGATTCGATCAGCCCTGATATCTTCGGCCATGCATAGTGTGGTGGAGCCGGAAAATATAAGAAACTTACGAAACACACCCGATACTGGATCACTGACTGCCGAACAAATCTCTAGCCTAGGGGAATTCTTTAATCATCATGTGATCCAGGAGTTTTGGGAGAAGCAGGGCCTCATAACAACTAGAAATACAAAAAAGAGTGGGTCTTCAGCCACTGGGACACCATCAATTAGGGGCTGGGAGGAGATCAATCGGACAATAGAGGCCAGTCAACAAGCCTCCGCCCAAAGACAGCCTGTCAAGTTTATCGCCAACTCTAGCCTATTTATCCGAACCGTAGCAGGAGCCATGGGCGACGCCTGCTACTCCCAAGAAGGTGAGATAGTGCCAGAAAGTGCCGATGTTATTACTATGACCAATGAAGATATGACCAAAATTTTAGGTAATTTCTTGGTGCTAGATAGTGAATATCTCGACGAAAACAGTAACAGACAAAAGATCAAGGTACTGCGCGCTATTAACCCGCTAGAGTCAACCCTTAGTCGATATCACCTAGAGAGCATGCTGGACGCGGTTATTGGTGCGTCGAAACAGTTGTTGCCGGAAGGATATAGTCTCGCCGTTATTGTAGACACTGTCTCAAATGCAGCAACGACTAATCGACCACAGGTCCTTGCAAAACTTCATGACATGATGAAGTCGGGTAAGATAAATGAATCCGAGCTTGCTGGAGTCTCGCCATCTGTCAATTTTAATGGCTACAATAGCACTGGTAGTGTCTACCTAGTTCCGTAAGCTGAGAGTAAGCCTATTGCGACAAATCCGCAATCCCCA
>CAYVCA010000040.1:0-5568 GCA_964450025.1 uncultured Candidatus Saccharibacteria bacterium | reverse complement strand
TGTTTGAATAGTAGCCACCCAGCCTTCATCTGACCGATATTGGCAGGCGGTGGTAGCGTAGTGCTATTTTCGGCACTTGGAGTTTGGGGCGTTAGTTGGTTTTGGGCTGCCTGGAATGCCTGAGAGATGCTGTCCTCTGGCCAGCCAGCGGCTCTTAGTTGACTTGCGATATTGTCTGGGTTTAGCCCGGACTGAAGTTGAGTGAGGACATAGTTGTTTATGTTATTGTTATCCATAATCTCCATGCTATACGGTTAAGGTTAAAATGACAAGTAGATCCGCTATGCTTGCTTGACTCTACCGATCAGGGAGGGGTAGTATAGAATAATATGCATAAGCTTAGACATGACGGCAAACAAGGTTTTACTATCGTTGAGCTTCTCATTGCCATCGTTGTTGTCGGGATTTTAGCCACGATTTCGGTGACAGTATATGCCGGGATACAAAATCAGGCGAATGATTCGACAGTGAAGAGTGATCTGCGAACAATCGAACAGAATATCGAGATGTTTAAGGTAGAAAATGGAGCATATCCACTAGTTGGCGACCTGAGCAAACTGGGCTTTAGGGCGTCGAGGGATTCTTATGATAAAACTTATTACAACTTTCATTACTGTGTCCGTGCGACTGATCGAGAAGCGTATAGTATACAGGCTAGGTCAAAGTCAAAGAATACTTTCTATATAAATTCAATCAGCAAAAAAACACTAAACAAGGCCACTCCGTATTGGGAGGATAACTGCGCAACGATTGGATATTTAGGAGGGGGTAGTAGTGTGGGCTTTGGGGCTCAATATGGTTATAATTTTGGCGACAATACGTGGCAGCCTTGGCTATAAGCATAGATTGCTTAGGTGGGGCTTAGTATAAGGGATATGGACGAATATATTGACTTTGGCTGTCGGGGGGGGGTAATATAGAGGATAATATGCATAAGCTTAGACATAACAGCAAACAAGGTTTCACCATCGTCGAACTCCTCATTGTTATCGTGGTCATTGGGATCTTGGCAGCGATTTCGATTGTGGCGTATCGGGGGGTACAGGATAGTGCGAATAACGCGGCTGTAAAAAATGATCTTGCGAATGCGGCGAAAGCACTCGAACTTATAAAAGTTGATCTAGGAAGATACCCTTCAGATATAGAAAATGAGTTTTCGGCCTCAAATATATTTAAGTTCTCTAAGAAGGCTTATGATAGGGGTGCCAATAACGCTCTGTATTGCCGTAACATCGATACCGATTCTTACGCGCTGGGAGCTCGCTCCAAGTCGGGACAAGCATATATGTTGATCAACGGGATGATCAACGAGGGGATGTTTACTGACAACGATTCAGTATGTAGCGCTGTAGGGGCGATAACCTGGGGGCCCTCTGCCGTTCCTCATACGACAGCCCACGGCTTTCGCCCATCTGGCCTGCCGCCGAACTATATCGACGGGTGGAACGTATGGTGGACTTGGACTAATTAGCTACACATGGGCACTGGTGCGTTTTTGAGGTGTTGTGGACGAATACAATATATTGACTTTTTCTCCTCACTTTGCTACAATGAGACTAGCTACTAGAGGGATTTGTTCTTAAATTAACCCAAAAACAGATGAGAATATCCCGTATCTCGTAATTTATTTTGGATATTATAAATAATTTTTCATAAAAAGGAGAAATATAAAACTATGGGTCAGCAAAGACTCGCAAAACCACAGGGCGATGACGCTAGTAAGCGACCAAATCCGCCAAAAAAATCAAACAATGCTGTGCTAAACAACACCAACACGCGAAAGGGTGAGGTGTTCCGGGCGCAGCGACGAACCAGCGAGAATGTCAACTTGCAAGCCTCGCAGCACATTATTGACATTCCAGTCAACAAATCGGTTTACAACGGCTATAACGGTGAGCAGTTTAGCATGAAGATGCAACCAAAGCCGCAGCGCGGTGGCCAGCCAAAACTACGGATTATTCCGATTGGCGGCGTCGGCGAGATGGGTATTGGCAAAAACATGAACGCTATTGAATATGGCGATGAGATTGTCATTGTCGACATGGGGTTTTTATTCCCCGGCTCTGATTACCCTGGGGTGAACTACATAACACCAGACATTTCGTATCTGGAGGAGAACAAGCATAAGATCAAGGCGCATGTGTTTACGCACGGCCATCTGGATCATATCGGTGCGTTTCGCCACATCATTCATCTGCTGCCGGCGCCAGTTTATGCGTCGAAGTTTACGATCGGTATGCTTAAGCGGAATATGGACGATGCTGATACCGAGTTTGAACCAGATTATCGAGAAATGAACCCGTTGACGCATGAACAAGTTCAGGTGTCAAAACACTTTTCTTTTGAGTTAATTCGGGTTAATCACTCCATCCCTGACTCCACAGCCGTGGCTATCCGTACTCCGTTGGGTGTGATTATTGACTCAGGCGACTGGCGATTTGAGGAAAACCCAGTAGACGGTCAGAAGTTTGATCTTGAACGGATGACCGAGATTGCTGCCAAAGAGGGTATTTTGATGTTTATGAACGAGTCGACCAACTGCGAGTCAGAAGGTTCTCATACGCACGGCGAGTTTGATATTCAGTATTCAATCGGTCAGGTGATGGACAAATATCCGTCGAGTCGAGTGATCTTGAGCTGTTTTTCGAGTCAAATTCACCGCATGCAGCTGATTCTGGACGAAGCCAAGAAGCACGAGCGCAAGGTGGCCTTTGCGGGATACTCGATGATTCAGAACCTTGAGGTTGCGCTGAGATCTGGCACGATTAAGGTGCCAAAAGACACCATCGTGAAAATGGAAGACATTGTGAAGTTTCCAGATGGCAAGGTGACGGTGGTTTGTACTGGGTCACAGGGTGAGTTTAATGCAGTGCTGAATCGCATGGCCAGTGGGTCGCATCGACACATCAAGATCAAAGGCTCTGATGTGGTGGTGTTTAGCTCCAATCCAATTCCTGGCAATGAAAAGAATGTGGTGCGGACGGTTGATGGCCTGATGCGCGAAGGATCGGGTGTTATTCAGAATGGTAAAACGCATTTGACTGGAGTTGGGCCGCTACACTTGTCGGGGCATGGGTATTATGACGACCATGTTAAGTTAATTAACGCTCTTAACCCAACTTTTTATATGCCGATTCATGGTGAGTTTCACATGCTGGTCCACAACGCAGCTCTAGCCGAAAAAGAGTGTGGCATACCACGGAAAAACATCTTTGTTTGTGACGCCGGTGATGTTATCGAGATCGACCAGGAGAGACAGGCTAAAAAAGCAGGTCGGGTGCAGGTCGGCGGCGTGATGTACGACGATTCAGGGGCGGTAGTATCGGAGGTGGTGCTAAAAGACCGCATCCATATGAGTCAAGAGGGTATGTTTATCGTGGTGCTGACTGTCCAAAAAGGCACTGGTCGGCTGCTGACTAGCCCGGACATCATCAGTCGTGGCTTTATCTACCTAAGAGACTCTGAGGAGCTGATGAACCTGATCCGTCAATATCTCAGGCAAAAAATGTCCAAGGCTAGCGGCGGTCGTTTCGATATCGAAGTCTTGAAGAAAGAAATCAAAGAAGAGGTGACTCACATCTTGTATGATCAAACTCGTCGCACGCCGATAGTTATCCCGGTAGTCAATGAAATTGGCCTCCGCGCACCGTCTGGCTCAGGCGGTTCTCAGGGTCGTCAGTCCCGACCAGCTGGCTCGCCAGCTCCGGCAGATAAGCCAGTTTCGATGTCGAGTCTGCCAAGGCGGAAGTTCCCGGCTCGCCAGGTGCCAGACTCGGAAGCCGCCGATACCAAGGCCCGTCAGCAACAGCAGACCAGGAGCTACTAAAACATCGCTGACTAGTTGACAAAAATGCAAGTCTGTGCTAGTATCTAAGTATAAGCTAATTAAATAGTTAAAAACAAAAAGGATACAAGCAAGATGAGCGAAAAATCAAGCAGTGCGAATGATGCAAATACTTCAGCGGAACAGCCGCAGGCTCGAACCGACTGGGAGGGCCTTGGGCGGCTAGATGATGAAACTCGAGCTGAGCATGGTCGAAGGCTGGCCGGAAAGGCCTTGGAGGCAGTTGGAAGAGTGGGCTTTGGTGCAGTGTCCGTGTCTGTTGAGGCGGCTTTGCTAACTAAAGAAGCTGCTGGCAAAGCGGGTAATTGGATGAAGAATAAGTCCAGCGAGCTGTTTACGAAGGGCCGAGAGGGCATGATACAGGCCAAGGGCCGTGCTGAGGCTCGCAAAGCTGAGCGTGCAGAAAACCGAGCAAATCGCCGAGCTGAGCGTGCGGAGGCGAAAGAGACTCGTCAGGCGAATCTAGACGTGCTAGATAAGCAGGACGGGACTCAGGAAAATGCGAATAGGCGTGCTGAGATGGTTGTACAGAAAGCTAACGAAATTATTGAGAAAACAAATGCTGAAATTGAAGCGGCCGATAAAGAGCGTGCGGAGCATGAGAAGAAGCTAGTTGAGCTGAAGGTGGAATTAATAAACCGAGAGAATGAGAAGATTGCAATCCAGAATGAGCTAGACGCGGACCCAAATAATAATGAGCTAATGTACAAACTCCAACTAGCAATAGTTGAGGAGAATGCCGCAAAGGGTAGAGTCGAGGCCACAGGCATGGCAAAGAGCAGAACAGACGAGAGCCTCTTGAAGCTTAATAGCAAATTAGAGCGAGCCGAGAGCTCTGCTGAGAGTGCAAAGGAGCGGATAGCTAGTCGGGCAGAAGCAGCTAAAAATCGAAAGGCTGAACGCCGCCAGATGAAGAAAGAAGCTCGTGGTGATAGGTTCCGAGATGCCGGCAGTCGCTTAGGTCAAGGAGCCAAGAAAGTACTTGGCGGAATTGGCCGTGGACTAGGCAAGTTCGCTAGGGGTGCTGCCAAGGGGGTAGTTGCAGGAGTAAAAGGCTTTAGAGAGGGCTGGAATGGCACTCAACCGGCTGGAGCAACAGAGCCAGGGCCGGGACCAGCACCAACGCGGGATCAGTTTGAGGCGGCGGCCTAGATGATATACTAAGCCAAGGACAAACGTTAAAAAACAAAAAATAAAAAGGAAAAAACGATGGATAATTCACAAAACACAACTCCACAAAGCATAACTTCACAGAATGATAGCTCTCAGGGCAGCACCCAGCTGACAGGCGACACTATCGTCACAAGAGAACAGCTTAACTCAATTGGTATTAATCTACCGGATGAGCAGATGCAGGCACTGATCGAGCAAGCGGAAGAGACCATCAACGAGCGAATTGGCGAAGAAGTGGTTGATTCGCTTGATGATGAGCAGCTTGTAGAACTGGCATCTTTACAGGAGGCGAATGCTCCAGCTGAGCAGATCGAAGAGTGGATAGTCGCCAGGGTGCCAGACTATCAAGATATCGTTGAGGACAATGTAACTATCGTCCTCGGGGAGATCGCCGAAAATACCGAGAAGTTGTAGCTAGCTGCAGGCGAAATGATGAAATAGGGTCGACAGGGGGTCGGCTCTATTTTGCTTGCAATTTGTTGTAAATTATGCTACAATGAAAGGGTAGGCTTTATTAAAATCAACACTGATAGTATAGTAGGTAACAGTTA
>CAYVCA010000039.1:0-5762 GCA_964450025.1 uncultured Candidatus Saccharibacteria bacterium | reverse complement strand
AGGTTGAGTCGCGTCAAATGGTGCCGTCAGTTTTGGCTGGTGCGCAAGCGGTGTTAACAGAGTCACAGATGGAAAATGGCGTGGCAGTAGTAGACCTAGGGGGTGCAACGACGGGCGTGGCAGTATTTGAAGAAGGTGATTTGCAGTATATCTCTGTAATACCTATCGGTGGCCAAAATGTAACAAATGACCTAGCGATTGGCCTGAAGGTTGATCCTGAGGTGGCTGAGCAAGTCAAACTAAAGCACGCACGACTCGGCGGGGGCGATAGCGGCGCAGCGGGAATTGAGTATGATAAGAAAAAATTAACATTTGACCAGCAGGAGATTGACGAGATCATAGAGGCGAGGTATGAAGAGGTTTTTGAGGCGATAGCCAAAGAGCTCAAGAGAGCTGGTCGCGCGGGTAGGTTGCCTAGTGGTGTTGTATTGACCGGTGGCGGCGCGCACACCAAAGGCCTGGTTGAGTTCGCAAAAGAACAGCTGGCTGTAGCGGCGAAAATTGGACTACCCACAGGCTATGCAGGCGTGAGCGAGCAGGCGGAGCGGCCAGAGTTTGCCGCAGCTGTTGGGTTAATGCTGGCTGACAGTATGGGTTCCAGTGATGGCGGTGTTTATGGCGAGGGTGGTGATAAATCGAACGGATTGGTACGCAAAGCAGGGGGGTTTTTATCGGGGATCTTGGACAGGTTTAAATAGGAAATAAGTTTTATTGGAAAAAATGATATACTGAAAAGGAATAATGTGAGGGAGTAAAGATGCCTGAAGTGAAACCAAGTGAAGTTCAAATATTTGCCAGCATAAAAGTTGTTGGCGTCGGCGGGGCTGGTAGTTCGGCTATCAATCGCATGAGGGACGCAGGACTGAGTGGTGTGCAGTTTATTGCGATGAATACTGATGCTCAGGCGCTACACAACTCCAAGGCAGATGTGAAGATTCACCTGGGGCATAATACCACTAATGGTCTGGGTGCAGGGGCCGATCCGTCAGTAGGGCAGACGGCCGCAGAAGAGTCTAAGGATGAGATACGAAAAGCTCTTGAAGGCGCAGACATGGTGTTCGTCACTATTGGCGCCGGTGGCGGCACTGGATCTGGCGCTGGTCATGTAGTGGCAGAAATAGCAAGAGAGCTCGGTATCTTGGTCGTAGGAGTCGCCACTAGACCGTTTAGTTTTGAGGGCGAAAAACGGCGGATTAATGCCGAGTGGGCGATCACTCATTTGGGCCGACAGGTTGATACATTAATTACAATTCCTAATGACAGGCTTCTTCAGACGATTGATAGACGTACGCCGCTTTTGGAGACATTTAAGATTGCAGATGATGTCCTGCGTCAGGGTGTTCAGGGCATATCAGAGCTGATTACCGAGCATGGTTTAATAAACCTTGACTTTGCAGACGTAAAAGCAATTATGAGCAATGCTGGCTCGGCTCTAATGGGTATTGGTCGTGCGAGTGGTGACAACCGGGCAGTACAGGCTGCTCAGCAGGCAATAGAAAGCCCATTGATTGAGGTTTCGATTGATGGTGCTAAGGGTGTACTGTTTAATGTTACGGGCGGCTATGACATGTCGATGGCGGAAATTCAAGAGGCAGCAGAGGTTATTACTAGTGCGGTTAGTCCTGATGCCAACATCATATTCGGAGCAACGCTCAAGCCGGAGATGGAGGATGAGCTGGTCATTACGGTTATTGCGACGGGCTTTGATAGCGAAGTGTTTCACGCAAGAGAGGTGGAGCTCGATAGAGTTGAGTCGCAGTCCACTGAACCCGAGAGTCAGAATGAAGAGTTGACCGAAGATATGGTCGAAAAAATTGATATGGAGCTAAACCACAACGATTCGGCCGAAACTTTTGCCGCAGAGGAGACAACTAATATCTGGAGCGAGGACAGTAGTCTGAACAAGGAGGATGACGAGAGCGATACGCCCGCATTCCTTCGCCGTCGACGCAAGAAAAAAGAGGAATCATAGTGGCTCAAATGAACATTGGCGATAGTCGAGTGATTGAATCTCGAGAAGTTAGTGATGGCAAAGCGATTAGACGACGCCGTGAGTCCTCTGATGGGCGACGGTTTACGACATATGAGCGGATTGAAAAACCTAATTTGTGGGTGATTAAAAAAAGCAATGCAAAAGAGTTGTTTGACAGGGAAAAACTATCGTCAGCAGTGCACCAGTCAGTGGGAAAATTCTTTAAGTCGGATGACGAAGTCGATCAGATAGTTGACGCGGTGGAGAGTTCTTTGTATACAGCCGGAGAGGCGACCGTGCATTCTAGGCAGATTGGCGATTTGGTCCTTGACTTACTGGCTAAGTGTAATGAGGTGGCCTACGTGCGATTTGCCAGTGTATTTTTTGATTTTAAAACCTTGGATGAGTTCGAGGATATATTAACGCAAAGACGACAAAAGACCATTCGGTCGCCAGGAAAAGAGGCCTAGAGTGCGAGTGGTCGTTATATATCGTGATAAGAGTGATCATGCCCGTGAGGTGATTGATTACCTACGCGATTTTAACAAGCAGACAGGGCGTGAGCTGGAGTCTCTAGACCCTGATTCGCCAGAGGGTATTAGCCTGTGTCGAGCGTATGATATCGTTGAGTATCCAACGCTACTTGCTATTGACGGCGACGGTCACATGCACAGTATGTGGCGAGGGCGCCCCTTGCCAACGATTAACGAAGTGAGTTTTTATGTTTAAACCCAGAGCTTTTGATCAAAAAATGACAGTGGCGGTATTGATAGCGGCAACGGTTGGCTTGATCGCATCGATTGTCTTGTCCTGCGAAGCGCTGGTATTGGCGGCGAATGCCAACGCCGTGCTTGACTGCGATCTAAACGCTGTGATTAGCTGTGCAGCCGTGGCAAACCACTGGTCAGCATCGTTGCTGGGTTTTCCGAATAGCTTTCTTGGTATCGCAGCTATGCCAGTAGTCATGACAATCGCGGTTCTACTACTCGCTAGGGTAAAGCTGCCAAAGTGGTTCATGCAAGCTGCGCAAATCGGTGTGATAGGCGGTCTATTATTCGCAATCTGGATGTTCTATATGAGCTACGCTGTAATTGGAATCCTCTGCCCATGGTGTCTGACGGTTGACGCAGCGATGATAATTATATTCTTCGGTATCACTCGATACAACATCAAACAGGGGCACCTACCACTGTCTAAGCAAGCCACTATAAAACTTCGAAAATTTGTCAAGCAAGATTTTGATGTACTGGTGATGGTGTTGATGATGGTAATGATGGTTATGGCGATTGTACTAAAATTTGGTAGCGAACTGTTCGCCTAGTTGCTATAATTAGAAGGACGCGGGTATCGTATAACGGCTATTATGCTACCTTCCCAAGGTAGAGACGAGAGTTCGACTCTCTCTACCCGCACCAAATCTCGGAAAGTTCCATTTTGGTGGCTCTGTATTCCAAAGCTCGAACCCATTTTAGCACAAAATGCTAACTCTGAGCCGCGCCGCCTGTCCAGCGGAGCTGGACGCGCCCCACCAGCCGCCCCCTTTGCTTTTTTCTGAGATTTCCCCCCGCCGAATTTCTTTTTTAGCTGAAAAGGGTTGGCTGGTGGTGGCGCTGTCGCTTTAGCGACTGCAACATTATTTCTTGAAAGCGTACAGTGAGAAAGAGCCACCAAACTCTTCCCATGCCTGATTGAGCAATTCCCACGACACTTTTTGATTTGCTTTGTTGCCATTCATACCGTCTGGATTGTGAATGATTACTTCACTATCATCATAGCCAACAACTAAAATTGAGTGTCCGTTGTAGCCTTTCAGACCAGCAAGCGGGCGATCATTGACTTCTAGCCTTACTAACCAGCCGTCATCTATAAAATGGCGAATATCATCATCTGTTGCTGGTCGTCTTTCCAGCGGTAAGCCTAAATCTATATATTCCTTTATTCTTGTTGCTTCAAGTTTCAAATCAGTGTGTTTTAGCTGGTAGTCTAATGCCTCTTTGTCCAAGATTGACGACAGGTATTTTGCAGGGTCATCTGCAAACGCTTCGTGGTTAAAGTCCTCTATCTGGTGTACCTGAAAGCCAAGTTTATGTAGGGCTAGTAATGATTGAGCTTGCCAAGTGCCACGCCCCTCAACATAACCGCAGAGTTTGTCCAGTTCGTCCATTGTGTATTTCTTTTCGGGCATAAAATAGGCAAGTATCATGCCGGTAGTGGCGTTGACGCAGCGGTTGTCTGGATTGGCTATAAAGGGAACGTCAAGGACTTTCATTTATCGTTCTCGTTGTTTCAAATGCGGCGAAAAGTCCACTTGGTAATCAGGAATACCGATAGATATGCCATAGGCAGTCGCTTCATCGTATTGCTTTTTATTTGTTCGGTCTGTGATATGAAAAACTTTGCTAGCATAAACCACATAATGTTCAGTTTCGGTCTTAAAATCTGCGTACCAGTCATGATTTTTATCGAGTGCTTCACTAATTTTCTTGGCAACTTCACTAGCTTTATCAGCTGGTATCTCAACTGTGTGCATTGTCCATTGCCTGACCCACGGCGTGTTGTGCTTTTCGGTAACTGGTTCAACTTTGGTTGAGATGATGTTTACATCATTCAAGACGGAGTTGTCGGTCAAACTTTCCTCGATGATTACGCCGTTAAAGTCGCTAGTTTTCATAGCTTAATTATACCTCAAGTACGGCAGCAGTTATCTAAAGATATCCGCCAGTTCCATAATTTATTTTCTTGTAAATATCATCATAGATGTGGTTTGCCTCTTTGTTTTCAAGTGTTCGTTCAAGATGTCGCAGGGTTATGCGTACCAAAACATTTTTCTGGTCGCTTGCGATTCCTAAACGCTCTTGTATTTTTAGCGGCAAATCTTTATAAGCGGTTTCGCTCAGTATTTCCACGCTTTCTAGTATGTTCTGCTTGTCGCCTAAAGCCTCGCGAATATCCTCGTTTATATCTTCCTCAACATAGCCAGCAGGTACACTATACGACATATCTCGCTGTATGGCTGGCTGGCTCGACACTTCGTGGTATTTCTCTAGGTCTTTCATTTGTGCGGCAATCTTGGGATTGGTGGAGCGCAAATAGCGCACATCGGGAATATCTTTTAAGGTCATCACGAGCCTATCTAGCCCCATGCCTAACGCCCAGCCGGAGTATTCCTCTGGGTCAAGCCCAGCATTTGCCAAAATCTGGTCGTTGACGAGGCCGCACTCTAAAATCTCAATATCTCTATCGCCTAAAACTGCATTTACTTCAATGCCTTGTGTGGTGTAGGGGTGCGGTGAGTCAATAATGCGCAGTTTCCAGCCAGGTGCGGCAGTATTTGCTACGCCTTTCACCACATCAAGTAAATCTTCTTTGACAATCGGCTTGTCTTTGCCAGTCTTAACAATGCGCCACATTTCGAGCATGTGGACTTGTCCGACGTGCTTCTTGTCGGTTACATCTCGCCGATACGCTAGACCAGGTAGCAAGATAACGACATCTTTCCAGTCGTTTTTGGTTGCGGCAAGCTCGCGCAAGATTGCCGGTATCTGCGCGGTGGTGTGCGTTCTGAGGATATGCTCATTATCTACATAGTGAGTGTACGTTGATGAGCGGCTAATGTTATCTGCACCAATGAGCAAATTATCGTAATTATCGGCAACAGTTACGATAGGGTCTTTACGATACACCCGAACATCAGATTTCTTGTGCGCTTCGCGCATATAATCTGCAACTCTTTCATAAAGCAGAGATATTGCATGTTGTTGCTTACTCTCTGTTAAGTCTGGGATTGCCA
>CAYVCA010000038.1:0-6163 GCA_964450025.1 uncultured Candidatus Saccharibacteria bacterium | reverse complement strand
TAGAGTTAGAATTAAGCTTATGCATATTAGTCTCTATGTTACCCCCCCCCGAGCGATCAAGTCAAGCAAACATAGCGGATCTACTTGTCATTTTAACCTTAACCGTATAGCATAGGGATTATGAATCATAACAATAGCATAAACAACTATGTCCTCACCCAACTTCAGTCCGGGCTAAACCCAGACAATATCGCAAGTCAGCTAAGGGCCGCTGGCTGGCCAGAGGACAGTATCTCTCAAGCATTTCAGGCAGCCCAAAATCAACTAACGCCCCAAGTTTCAAGTGCCGAAAATAGCGCCACACTACCACCACCTGCCAATATCGGTCAGATGAAGGCTGGGTGGCTACTATTCAAACAGAGTCTGGGCGTTATCAAGAACAATGCTGGCTTAACTCGCTATATGGTAATGAGTATTGTGATGAGCTTTGCTGTTGTCATTATCGGAATAGCTGTGTTTATGCTTGATAATTTTACTATCCTGACGACTTCCGATCCGTCAAACGCTAACAACAGCAGCATGTCTCTAACAGTCGTTGGTTTGGCTTTCATCATCCTTCTTGGTATCGTAATCAACGCTGTCGGACTTTTTTATGCAACAGCAATTTCTAGCAATGTACTGGCTATCTTTCGGGGCAGTCCTGGAACCTACTCGCAACACATGGCCTCTACACGGCGCAAAATATTCTCTATAGTGCTCCTAGCTCTGATAAATACCACGGTCGGATTACTGCTCAACACGATCGCCGAAAAAAGCAAAATGTTTGGTAGACTGGCCTCCAGGTTGGCTGGTATAGCCTGGTCGCTTGGTACAACTTTTACGGTGCCGATTATCGCGGATACAGATCAATCCGCAGTCGACTCGATTAAATCATCTATTGCGCTCTTTCGACAAACATGGGGCGAAACGATTATTTCTCGAATTTCGCTAGGCGGATTAGTGTTTTTGGTGTACACAGCAATCAGCCTACCGCTAGTACTCCTTTCCATGACCCTCTTGTTGTCAACAATTGGCCAGCTTGGAGCAATAATCATCCTTGCCCTCTTCTCTCTTGGGGTGATGATAATATCCGTCCTCGACCAGTTGGCCACCTATATACTCAACACTGGCCTTTACTATTTCGCCAAGTACAAAACCATTCCCCCATCCTATAGTCCTGAGCTACTCTCTAGTGCGTTGGTCAGGAAAAACACCAAAACAAAATAAGCTACTCATTCAGCCATCACTTTGGTATATGAGCAGAAATAGCCGACGCAAAATCTTTAAATAAAACCTGCCTCAACTTGCTGTTATAGAGGGCGGCGGCTGGGTGATAGACTGTAGCCAAGTCAAACTCTAAATCATCATACTTTTTCGGCCAAATTTTGCCGTGATCACGTGAGATAACCAGATTTGGCTCAAAACATAGCCCGCTATGCCGACCAAGGGTGATAACCAGTTTTGGCTGGATAATTTCTAGCTGACGGATAAGATACGGCCAAAATTCAGCTTTTTCTTCTTTCGAGGGATCACGATTATCCGGTGGTCGGTATTTGACGATATTGGTGATATAAACCTGCTCACGGCTGAGACCGACATGAGCCAGCATCTTATCAAGAAACTTACCGCTCGCACCAACGAACGGCAGCCCCTGCTCGTCCTCTTTCTTGCCGGGGGCCTCGCCTATCAAGACGATGCGTGAATCGAGATCGCCCGATCCCATGACTAAGCTCTTGGCGTGAATAGCCAACTCTGAACAGACCCCCCGGCTAACTATCTCCTCCCTCAATCGTTCGAGGCTTTGCTCTTTTTCCATCAGTTAGCGATACTTTTCACATCTTTGAGTCTAAGAACTGGATTAATGCATTCGCTTCATTCTTGACGTCGACTTCCCTGGCTCGCTTCTCAGAGTTCGAGATGTAGTCAGAGCCAAGATCGGTAGCTCTGTCCTGGATCTTATAAAGCTGATCACGGAGCGCAGTGTATTGGTCGTACTGACTGCCATACGGGTCGCTGATTCCAGACAATGAGGATACCACCCTCTGGAGATCTTCCGTCAGCTTGATGTATTCAGTGATGTATTCCTGAACATTCTTATCTGGAGTGCTTTCAATGGACCTGAGCGCGCTCAAGCAAACGCTGATGCTCGAATTAAGCTCCGAGAGCCCTTCAGTCGTCGATACGCCCGAAGTATCGCAAGAGGTTTGTGTCTTGCGTAGATCGATGAGCGACTTGCCGACTGATTCAGAATACTCAATAAACGCCTGTACTTTACTATCAAAAGCAGCATATTTTTCTTTACCCTCGCCAAGTTGCATTGCTTTAAGCTCGCCCAGCTTGGCGCTCTCATCTTTTAGCGCAATAAGTGACTTGTTCATCTTGTCGACATTATTGTTGAATTCGGTATCAGTATTGTATTTGTAGCCATATTGTACAGACGATATGTCAGACGATGTTGCTGATGCAGCGGTGCGTACTTCGTTCATTTGATTGGCTGCCATGGCGTAATCCTCTCTGGACACCGTAAGCAACATGACAATCACTATAACTACGATCACCCCGATCAGTACCAGCCCTCCAGCAATGGATAGTGCAATAATAAGATTTTTCGAGCTGGACTTCCCAGGGGCAGAAGGAGCTGCATAGGCCGCTGGTTGCGCTACTGGCTGCGGTGTGTATGGCGGTGGCACAGCCTGCCCTGCGGGATATCCAGGTTGTGTTGACTGAGGGGTATATGGCGGTGGCACTGCTTGTCCTGCGGGATACCCTGGCTGTACTGGCTGCGGAGCTCCCTGATCGGTTGGCGGTATAGGCTGTGAAAATCCCTGCTCTGTCGGTGGCTGAGGCTGATCATCTGGCATCACTGGCGGTTGTGGTTGAGGATTATTATCCATTATATTTTTTAACTCCTTATTATAGTCCCATTTTATCATATTTGCTTATGCTATACCTACTGAGCGTCTTTTATACTAAGACTCAGTCGTCCACGCTCATCAATACCAGTCAGCTTGACTTTGACGATTTGGCCTTCTTTGAGCACATCTGTCACCTTCTCAACTCGTTTGTCACTGAGTTGCGAAATATGAACCATGCCGTCAATGCCTGGCAAAATATTCACAAATGCACCAAAATCTTTGATACTGACAACTTTGCCCTCGTAAATCGTGCCAACTTCTGGCTCTTCGGTCAAGCTTTGGATCCACTGGACCGCCTTTTCGATCGAAGCGGTATCCGAGCTGGCCACGGTTATCAGGCCGTCGTCTTTGATGTCGATTTCAGCACCAGTCTCAGAGGTGATTTTGTTAATCATCTCCCCGCCCTTTCCGATGATGGCACCGATTTTCTCAGGATTAATCTTGATTTTTTCAATTCGTGGAGCATATGGGCTGAGGCTTGGTCGTGGTGTACCGATGATACTAACCATATGGTCTAAGATATGCACTCTACCAGCCTTTGACTGCTCAAGTGCCTTGGCTAGCACCTCAACTGGTAGTCCATGAACTTTCATGTCCATTTGAAGGGCAGTGATTCCGTTTTTGGTGCCTGTGACCTTGAAATCCATGTCTCCTGCGAAGTCTTCTGCATCGGCAATATCGCTGAGGACATAAGTTTTATCGCCATCAACCATCAGCCCCATAGCGATACCAGAAACCGGTCGCTTGATAGGAACTCCTGCGTCCATTAGCGCCAAACAGCTAGAAACGGTCGCCGCCATAGAGGTTGAGCCGTTTTGTGACATGATCTCAGTCACCGAACGAACTGCATATGGAAAATCTTCCTCACTTGGCAAGACTGGGATAATCGCCCGCTCCGCCAAGTAGCCGTGGCCGATTTCACGCCTGCCTGGGCTACCTAGGCGACGAACTTCACCAACAGTATAGCCAGGGGCATTGTAGTGATGCATGTAGCGTCGCTCGCCGTCGGTCACCTCCATCGTATCAACAATCTGAGCATAGCTGAGCGGTGCTAGCGTGACGATATTCATCGCCTGAGTCACACCACGAGTAAATAAGCTCGATCCATGAGTCCTTGGCAGGAAACCGATTTCTGAACTGAGCTGTCGAATTTCATCAAGTTTTCGGCCATCTGGACGAACACCCTCTTCAACAATTCCCCGTCTAACATCTTTGTGAAGTGCCATCGTGAAGGCTTCATCGTATTGATCTTTTAGTTCATCGTATGCGCCTTCACCGTGCTTTTCTTTCATTGAAGCATGAAACGCCCAGCGAATTTCATTGACAACACTGTTTCTCTCTGGATATTCCTTGCGGATATCTGAGCCGAATTTACCATCAACCCACTTATCTACCTCTGCTTGAATACCCTCGTTTGGCAGCACCAACTCGTATTCTTGCTTGACTGGCTGAACCTGCTTGACTAGCTCTCGTTGCAGTTCAATTGCTGGCTGCATCATCTTGTGTGCCCAAGCCATCGCTTCGACGATGACTTCCTCACTAACTTCATTTGCACCAGCCTCAACCATCGTGATACCGCTTTCGATACCAGCAACGACCAGATCAAGGTCGCTCGTTTTTCGTTCTTCAGCCGTCAAAAACGCCTTGAACTCACCATTGACTCGGCCAACTCGAAGTCCAGCCACTGGGCCGTCAAATGGCGTACCTGTTAACATCAGTGCGCTTGACGCAGCAATCATCGCCACCATGTCTGGACGAAAATCCGGATCCATACTTAGCACTGTCGAAACGATTTGAACTTCTTGGCGATAACCCTTTGGGAATAGTGGTCGAATTGGGCGGTCAATCAAGCGACCGATTAGCACCGCCTCGTCACTCGGGCGACCTTCGCGCTTGATAAATCTTGAACCAGAGATCTTACCAGAAGCATAAAACTTTTCTTCATAATCGATACTCAGCGGAAAATAATCCAGCACGACTGGCTTTGAGCCAACCTGAACAGAGCCTAGCACCACTGTATCGCCGTAACGGACTAGTACGCTACCCGTCGTCCGAAAACCAACGCGGTTAATCTCAAGCGTTAGTGGTCGGCCACAAAAATCAGTGGTCACTGAAAAAATCTCTTTACCATTTGGGTTTATTGTCATTTTCTACTCTCTTTCTTGCTTTCTTGCGGAGAGTAACAGGTATAAACATCTGTTATTAGCTATTTATATCTATCACCATCCGCAGTTGATTTACAGTTCTATTATAGCACAACTAAACCGCCTACCTGGCGCCTAATCCAATAGCTCACCCAGCCACACTACTGGTCTATTTCTTCGATCTAGCCACCGACACCCCATCTCAACATGGGCATTCAACTATACCCACTATGGCTATCTGGCTTCTTCTGTCTCCGGCCAGGCCTTAAATATGGCGCAATATCGCCAGCTCGCCGCCCCGAAAGCTGTACTCAAGCCATACTGTCGAGTAAATTAAGCTCGTCGCCTTAGCGCCACTGCGCCGCCAGCCATCAGCAGTACCGCTATTGCTATGATGGCCGCCAAGCTTTGTCCGGTGTCTGCTAGAGAGTTTGTGCTGTTGCTATTGCCAGTTACACCTACTCCACCACTATCGCCGATACTAGCATTGGTCGGTACGCCGATAAATATTGGGTCGATGATAACACCATTGGCTTCACCATCTTCGTCTAGTTCACCGCCGTCAAGCAAGTGATAGGAAATGACGGTTTTGCCGTTTTGGTTGGTGATAGTCACTTGGCTGGTGATGTCGGTCAGGTTGGAGCCGTCGAAGCTGGCTTTGTAGACTTTAGCCCTTGAGGTGTTGCCTTATCTCCATGTGATCCACCATGAATCTCCTTTGTTTATATTGCTTGTGCTATATATTAGAGTAGATTGTAACATATGAGACAGTGGGGTTCAAGATTTATCTTAGGGTTCACCAGCTACCTGGCACTAGATGGGCAAATCACTTATACTTAGTCTGATGGCATTATTTATCAACAGACCTTCCAGGGTCATCAGCACCTCAATAGCCGCAGTGCTAGTGCTAGGTGGTATCTACCTGCTAGTCACTGCCCTAGCACCGATGGGTCGAACTTGGCTGACTAGCCCAGCTGACAACTCCACCACCAAACTCCTAGCCAAAACCGAGTCGGCTATAACCGAACAGCGGCTCTATATCCCAAAAATTGATATCAATGTCTCCTATACCGCTGGCGACGAGTCTGTCATGAAAAATGGCGCCTGGTGGCGAGCCGAGCAAAA
>CAYVCA010000037.1:0-6196 GCA_964450025.1 uncultured Candidatus Saccharibacteria bacterium | reverse complement strand
GCTCGGTAAGACACTTAGTCGGTAATACTGCAAGTCTGGGCTTAAGGCGTTCGCCAACTTAAAAGCACTTTTTGGCTCCTGGCCGGACTTAGTTAGCACATTCTCATGCACAAAACTATACGACAACACTTCATTGGCGCCCAGTCGCTTCATACTGTCACGAATTTCGTGTTTTAACTCGCGGGTTGGATTTTTGCGAACTGGTTTCGAGTTGCGCACTGGTAGCTGTCGGGGCAATCTATCGAAACCATAAAGTCGACCGACTTCTTCAACGATATCTTCTGGAATTTCGATATCCGTCCGCCAAAACGAAGCAGTAATGACTAGCACATTTGGATCTTTTTCGTCGGGATAGCTGAAGAAGTTTGCCTCCCTTAGGATATTGCCGATTTGTTGCGAAGTAAAATCCGTGCCTAGCCGATTGTTAATAAAGTCAACGCCAACTCTAATTTCACCGTGAATCGAAACCTCGTCAAGCCGTCCAGTCTTGTCCGGCAGGTCGTAAACTGGACTGGCCTGCTCGCCCGGCATCAGCTCGAGTAATCGTTTCATGACATAGCCATTCTGAAGTGGCGATTGCCCTTTATTGAAGCGAGTGACGGCGTCAGTAAACAAACCATGTCGCATGCTCGTCTTGCGGATAGAATACATATCAAAATTTGCAACTTCTAGCACGATATTTTTAGTCTCGGCCGTTACTTCACTATCCAAGCTACCCATCACGCCACCCAGCCCGACAATCCGCTCGGCATCAGAAATTACGATATCGTTCGTGGTGAGCGTGTATGTTTTGCCGTTCAACAGTTCGGCCTTTTCGCCGTCTTTAGCCATTCGCACGCCCAGTTTGTGACCACGCAGCTTGTCATAGTCATAGGCATGGGCTGGCTGAGCAGTGATCAACATTATGTAATTCGTCAAGTCAACAATATTATTAACTGGCTTCGAGCCCATGGCTACCAACTGACACTGCAGCCACAGCGGACTTGGATCGACTTTAATGTTTTTTAGCGCCACAGCCATAAATCTTGGCGCTTTCTCTACGACATCATTGAAGGCCTCCAGCTCTAAACCTTCGGCTGGATCAAATTCAGGACGCATATGGAACCACTCGGGATTCACGAAATGATTATCAGCGTATTCATCAGTTGGCTGGTCGGGTTGCAGAATTGCTGAAATCTCCCTCGCGACACCAAGTTGCCCAAAACAATCAGGTCGATGTGTAAACATCTTGTTTTCGATATCTATAACATGGCCGTCTAGCCCGAAAACCTCCGCAAAACTAGCGCCAGCCACCAGACTGCCACCCTCGGGTAGATCGTAGTCAGTAATCTCTATAATACCTTCATGGTCATTATTAATCCCTAGCTCATCGCCAGCAGCCAGCATGCCATGGCTCATTACGCCACGCAGCTCGCGAGCGCCGAGCTTGAACGGCTCGGCATCGTCAAATGTTGCTGGCACGATTGATTCTGGCGGCAACCAAACCGCCCACATCCCACTTCGAGCATTTGGCGCACCACAAACCACTTGAACCAATCCATTTTCATCACGGTCTACCCCACTCACCAAACCACCATCGTCAACTAGACAAACACTAAGCCTATCGGCATTTGGATGTTTTTCGCTCGAAATCACTCGAACAACTCTCGCGTCCCCATATTTTGCTCCAAGATCAATCACCTCTTCAACCCCGCCAAGCTGTGAATTAACCTTATCGACCAACTCGTGTACGCCTGGAAGCTTAAACCCAACTAGCTTTTCAACAATCCGCAAACTTACTCGCATATTTATTCGCCTAACCTTTCTCTCGCTGACAAAATCCTCGCTTGAATCTCATCAAGTCTTTCATCATCCATCTTTGGGCCGTCTTGCGTGTTTAACCAGCCCATATACTGCTCACTAAGTACCTTTTCATGAGTTACCGCAGACCCAATACCCTCTGCCAGCTCGCCATGAAGCGGATATAACTTAGCGTGAACATATGGCACCCCAGTCCCCTCGAACACTACAGCAACTCGCGAAACGCCAAGCGATTTCTCTAGTAAATTTGCAACTTTTTTCACAGCAACCATCATTTCACCATACAGCTCATCATCAAGTGAAAAAACATAACTCCCTGGATTTTCCTTCGGAATCACCACCGTAAGCCCAGGCGTATTTGGAAAAGGCGTCAAAAAAGCCAAAAACCTATCATCCTCCCACACTTTCCATGACTTCATTTCTCCATTTACTATTTTATCAAAGATTGTTTCTGGCATGATTATTTTACTCCTTAAACTATTCTAACCCTTTTTCAAGCAACATGTCGCTATACGAACTCGTTAACAAGTCCCCCCTCTGTATCTGCAGTTCATTCATATAAAAACTGCACTGCTCCCGCAGCTTCTCAATGCCGATAGACCCATCGTAATCTATCGCCTCAATTTCCATAAAAGTACTGAGATGTTCGACGGTATCGATGTGGAATTTTACATTTTCAATAAAATAAATCTCTCGCTTTTTATCAACCTCGACCAACACACCTAGCGCCATCTCCAACACTTCTCTTATATTTGAATCTGGGGCAACTTTACTAAACGCGATGTCTGATTGTTTTGGACCGCTTTGGTTGCTGAGATTATAGAAAATTAAGTTATTTTCAACATTTCCCTGACGAAGTTTCAACCGACCATTCGGGACAACAAAATACGTGTCAACCTGGTGATCGACACCTTTATACTCAGCACCACGATCATTCAGATATTTTCGTATAGCTTCGTGGTTATTACTTTTAGCCTTGATTTCAACATTCTTAAATGCCATGTCAGCCTATCTTCCTGTTCATTTAATCTCTAGTGATTTCATCTAATAATTCCGGGAACTCATGTGTCCCTAAACTGTATAGCGTAAAATGCCCCTTTCCCTGAAACTCTGTAGTCATAATACCGTCAACCGCGTCAGTAATCTCTACAACACTTCGTTGTATGGATGTAAAGTCATTATCTGAGTAAAGCACCCGCACCGATTCCGCCTTGTTCACTAAGTTTGGGTCGATTTCAAACTGAAAAAATGATTCGTCAAACGGTTCGCCCCCGGTATCATAGCCAAGCCACGGCGCCACTAAAATCACTCGTCCTACTTTTATATCACTTTCACTTAACCAACGTACCAAAAATCCACCGCCGCAACTATGTCCTACCAGTATGGTCTTATTAGTGATATCATATCGTTCTAATTCCCGTTTCCAAATCTTGTATTCTGGATAGTAGCCATCTGGCATCTCAATTGCAGTCGTATTAATGTCGCGCAATACTAGCTGTTTTGTCAGCCACGGAAACCAGTGGTCATTACTCGCTGTCGGGCGAGTTGCGTCGTAGTATTCGCTTTTCGTATTCCATCCATGAATCAAAATAGCATTTTTCATACTACAGCCCTCTCCGCGCAGCAATTGCAAAATCCATAAAATACTGCTCCAGCGTCATATCTTCGTCGTCGGTCAATATACTCTTGGCAAACTGCTCTCGTGCTCTTAGTAACTCCTTTATGCGACCGTCGCCTTTTGTCGCCCACACCTCAATCGTTGCATTTATCAAATCCATGCCCCTATAAAATGCACTCGTCATCCGCTCGTCCTTGCCACGCCTCTTAGCGCTTAGAGCTCGCCCAACTTCACTACCAATATTTCCCATCTGGTAAAAAATATCCTGTTCGGCCCATCGCTCACGATCAAATGCGTGCCTATTCATGCACTACCTCGGCGATAATGTCGATGATTTTCTGTCTCGCTTCAGGGTCAAGTACATCTTTTGACGGATTGCCCTGACTAGGACGGATATTAATCATACTATCAAACTCAATGAAATCATCAGTTCCATAATCATCTGGGTGGAGGTTTATACCCCACAGATCCTGCTGTCGCGAACCATTCTCCAGCAGCTTCTGTTCGCCATCATAATGCATCGGCATATCGATAATAACAATGCGTTTCGCCACATCAACATCCACCTTAACCAGCTCGCCAAACATTTTCTCTGCCATTTCACGCAGCTCACCTAACGACACTTTCTCTACTATTTTCATACTACCTCCGTTTTATGCCTAGAACTGCCTCAAAAAGTCCAATTTACCACTCTCAAAGTGTCGGACATCTTCGATTCCTTCTTTCATCATCACCAGGCGGTCGATGCCGCAACCAAAGGCAAAGCCGGTGTAGATTTCGGGGTCAATATCGGCATATCTCAAAACATTCGGATGAATCATCCCGCAACCCAGCAGTTCAATCCAGCCCTCGCCCGAACAGACTTTGCAGCTTGGATCTTGCTTTTGACAAAATGGACAGCTCAGGGCAAATTCAAAACTTGGCTCGGTAAACGGAAAATAAAATGGATTGACTCTCGTTTCTAGTTTCTGACCATAATATTCCTGCAAAAACTCCTGCAATGTGGCAATTAAATTACCGACATTTACATCCTTGGCTACATAAACCCCCTCAATCTGATAAAAGGTATGTTCATGCCTGGCATCAAGGTCTTCGTTGCGAAACACTCTGTCGGGTATCACTACAGCTATCGGCTCCCCCGCCTCAAGTCCCTTGCGGTATTTTTGCAAAACTCGATTTTGCATCGTGCTCGTATGTGCCGGAGCAATCAGTTGATCGCCATTGCTATCAACCTCTTCGGTCATAAAAGTGTCATAATCATCTCGTGCTGGATGACCCTTTGGAAAGTTCAAGCTCTCAAACATATTAAACTGGTCATCAATCTCCCGTGACTCCTCTACTGCATAGCCCATCCTATAAAAAATATCAGAAATGCGCTCGATCTCCTGCATCAGCGGATGAATTGAGCCCTTATCGGCTGACAGTAGGCCTGGGATGATCGCATTGATGTCCATCGGCGCAGTTACATCAATCGGTTTCAGCAAAGAAGTATCGCTAAGCTCGTTCTCTCTAGTATTAATAACCTTCTCGAGGTCTTGCTTTAGTTGATTAATTGCTTGGCCAAATTCGACCTTCTGTTGCGGCTCCATCTCTCGCAATCGCCCGTACAGTGCCTTTAATTCACGCGACCGAAGCACGCTTCTGGGCGAATCACTGTCGGCCACCTGTTTCATTAGTGCATCTCGCACCCTCGTTATCTCATTCATCTCACCTACCCTGGTACAAAAACATGGCTATCACCGCGATGGCCATAAATATAATTAAAATCCACGCCCATCCAAGGGTTGTGGTCTGTTTGGTGTGCTCCAGGTACCGCATGTCGTCAACCCCATCCATGACAGTATCCTCGTGCAGTTGCGTCCGCTTCGCCTTCTCGCGAAGTTCAGCCGCAATTCTTTCCTGTAGCTCGCTTCGTTGATTCTGCTTATTTATCAATAATCCCATATTCCTAGTATAACACTATTATGCTATACTGAGACACATCAGTATTTAAGGAGGGAATATGGCCACAAAGAAGCCAGCTCAGAAGACTGCAGCAAAAAAACCGATAGCGAAAAAAGCATCGACTACAACTGCAAAGACAACGACAACAGTAACTCGTGTCGAGACGACTCGAAAAGCCAAAAAAGTATCCATCGACACCAAGCTGCCAGCCGATCTCATTAATATCGTTATTGCTGAGATCATCGGTACATTTATTCTAGCAGTGGTTGCCATTTCAGCGACATCCTACTTTATGCTGCCTTTCTATGTCGGCCTAGCCCTGGCTGTCATGATCATGGCAGTAGGCGCTGTTTCAGGATCACATATCAACCCAGCAGTCACATTTGGCCTCTGGGCAACCCGGAAAGTAAAGACTATTCTTGTGCCATTCTATTGGGCAGCCCAGTTCCTTGGAGCTATGGCGGCAGTCGTCCTGCTCGGTACCCTGTCAAACGGCAGTTTCACAATCAGCTTCAATCACTTCATGGAATTCTCATGGGGAGTCTTTACACTTGAATTAATTGGTACTGCAATATTCATATATGGCCTAGTGGCTGTAGTTAACCGTAAAGAGATCAGCTCAGCTGGCAAAGCAATTGGCATTGGCATGTCACTAACCATCGCCCTCTTGGCAACCACTGCGCTGTATCCATATATCCAGCGAGCGGCGATGACAGAATTCCAGGCTCAGCAAGAGAAGGCGGTCGAAGAGGAAAGCAAGACCCCAATTTCATACCCACACGAAGCGTATGTCAGCGGTGCAACACTCAATCCAGCCGTAGCTCTGGTGGTCAC
>CAYVCA010000036.1:5125-6651 GCA_964450025.1 uncultured Candidatus Saccharibacteria bacterium | reverse complement strand
CAGATTACACAGGACATTGTTCTTGGTAACTACTATCTGACATATGACAAGCCATCAGCTCATACCGATAAGATCAAGTCGTTTAGCTCAGTATATGAAGCAGAGATGGCCTATGACAACGGCCAGATCCAGCTACAAACGCCTATTCGCATTATAGCTAAGGGTAAGCTCAGGGACACGACTCTCGGGAGAGTGTTCTTTAATGAGATACTGCCAGAAGATTTTCCGTACGACAATAATATTCAGGATAAAAAACAACTTAAGAAGGTGCTTGCGCAGATTTTTGATCGATATGGTGCTGAAGAGACGGCAAGGATTGCAGATCGCATTAAAGGCCAGGCCTTCCGATTTGCTACAGCCGCCGCAGTATCTACTGGCAAGGATGACTATGTTCACTTCGATGAGATTGCGGAGTTTGTGGCTGAAGGTGATGCTAAAGCCGCTCAGATATCCGACCAGTATGACGAAGGTTTGATTACCGAAGAGGAGAGATATGGCTTAACTGTGGCTAGTTGGCGTGCAGTCGACAAAAAAGTAACTGATTTCCTTAAGGGTAACCTAGCCTCTATGGACACCAGTATATCTGTTATGGTGAACTCTGGTGCACGAGGTGAAATTTCGAATGTTAAACTGGCTAGCGCTATGGTTGGCATCACTGTTGATGCAACCAATCATGAGATTGAGCTACCAATTCGCTCTAGCTATAAAGACGGGCTTTCAAGTCTTGAGGCTTTCGTCGCTACTCGAGGCGCTCGAAAAGGCCTGATTGACACTGCACTGAAGACCGCTGACTCTGGCTATTTGACGCGTCGCCTAGTGGATGTAGCTCAAGATGTGTTTACCGTTGATGATGAAACTGGTGATGATGATGGTTTTGCCATCTATCGATCGGAGACTGAGCAGACCATGATCGCCTTCGCTAGCCGGCTATTTGGTCGGTATGCGGCCGAGGATATTCCAGGCCACATAGCCAAGGACGAGCTGATCACGAAGCAGGCTGCCGAGTCGATTGAAGCGGACGAGAGCATAGAGAGCGTCAGGATACAGTCGGTCCTTTCAACCAGCAATCTAACTGGCATTCCTCGTCGTAGCTATGGTGTTGACATGTCAACGGGCTTGCTCGTCGAGAAATCCCAACCAGTCGGTGTGATCGCTGCGCAATCTGTCGGTGAGCCAGGTACACAGCTAACTCTTAATACATTCCACCTTTCGGGTGTCGGCGGTAGCGACATCACCCAGGGTCTACCTAGGGTCGAGGAGCTCTTCGAGGCACGGGTACCCAAGGGTCAGGCCTTCATGTCTGAAACCGACGGAGTGGTAAACATATGGGAGGACGGCAATAAATATATCGTTGAAGTCGCCCCGCAATCGGGCAGGTCGACAGAGCTTGAGATTAATGGCCTAGCGCCTACAGTGTCAACTGGTTACAATGCGAAGGCTGGGGATGTTTTGGCTAGCGGCGAAGATGGCTCCAAGATACTGACCGCACCGTTTGATGGAATCGTCGAACAGATAGGCGATCGCTT
>CAYVCA010000036.1:0-5025 GCA_964450025.1 uncultured Candidatus Saccharibacteria bacterium | reverse complement strand
ATATCTGGAAGGGAAGATAGACTGGGAGGCCTGAAAGAGAATGTCATCATCGGCAGAAGGATTCCAGTTGGTACTGGTGCCAGGTCAGATGATGATGGCAGCGAGTCTTTTGAAGATGATATCGAGCAGCTTGTAGCCTAGGCTACTCAGGCGGCGAGCAGTGCCCCGGTCTTAATGGGGTGCTGCCGCAGAGCTAGACCGAGAAGGCTGCCTCATAAGATGGTCTTGAATTGTTTTAGAAAGTGTGCTATACTCTAGGAGAGTTTCTGTTTGTCAACAGCTACATCGTGTACAGGGTGGCTTTTGGACAGACAATCAACCATTACGGGTGCTGCTGGGTGGTTAAAGTAAGAATATAAGTTTCAGGAGAGTACTAGATGCCAACAATCAATCAGTTGGTGCGTAAACCTCGTCAAACAGCCAGGAAGAAGTCAAGCTCTCCTGCCTTGGGACGAATACATAACGCATTAAAAACTCGTTATTACGATCAAGATGCACCCCTCAAAAGAGGAGTTTGCGTTCGTGTAACGACTAAAACACCCAAAAAACCCAACTCTGCCCTTCGTAAGGTGGCTCGAGTCCGTCTGAATAACGGCTATGAAGTCTGGGCCTATATCGGCGGAGAGGGTCATAATCTACAAGAGCACGCGGTTGTATTAATCAGAGGTGGTCGAGTACCAGACCTTCCTGGTGTTCGCTATCATGTAGTTAGAGGCGCCCTTGATTTACAGGGTGTCCAGAATCGTAAGCAAGGCCGATCGAAGTATGGTGCCAAGAAAGGGGACAAGTAATTATGCCTCGCAAGGTAACAAGAAAGCTGCAGCGAACAATTCTACCCGACCGAAAATATGATAGTGTATTAGTTCAGCGGTTAATCAACAAATCAATTTTGGATGGCAAGAAACTGGCAGCCGAACGAGCGGTCTATCAGGCGCTCGAAACAGCTGCTAAAAAACTTGAATCCGAAGACCCACTAGCGGTCTTTGAGAGGGCTCTAAAGAATGTTAGCCCTAACTTCGAAGTTAAGAGCCGCCGAGTCGGTGGTGCTAACTACCAGATTCCCTTTCCAGTTCAAGGTCACCGTCAATTACACTACGCCTTTTCTTGGCTTGTTCAATCCGCCCGAGCACGCAACGGCATGCCCTACGCGCAGCGACTAGCCTTGGAAATTGTGGATGCGCACAATGAAGCAGGTGCCGCCTTTAAGAAAAAAGAGGATACTCACAAAATGGCTGAAGCCAACCGTGCGTTTGCTCATTTCGCCAGAGGCTAACTAAGAGAGGGGGTCTATCCCCCCTTTTTTTATTCAATCGCAAAAAAACCACATGCGACCTTGCTGCGCCTGTGGTATACTCGATGTAATCAGTGTATACTTATCTGCAAAAAACGGGAGGGCAGTGGAAAAAGCATGAAAAAGTACATTAAATGGTGGTTAATAGCAACTGCCATGCTAGTTGTAGTTTCTATTACTGCAATCATAATAATCATTACTAATAATGGTGCCAAGAGACTCTACAGCCCATCCGCGGTTAAGAAGACTGCTAAACTCCTAAGAGAAACAGCTCAGTCGTCCAGCTATCAACAAGTCGACTCTAATTATGGCTTTTCTTTTAAATATGAGACTGAGTCAATAGAGGCATACGGCGTCGTTCCCGCCAAGGAGAGCACTCCAGGCGTATTCAAAGGTGAGTCGTTCAAGGACGATGAACTAAGCACTCCTCGCAACTATGTATCAATAGACCTTCGTTTTAAGGATCGGGGAGGAGAGATTATAAAGTCAGCTGATGGTAAGGATAGCCCGTATGACAAGCGCTCTCCTGTCAGACCTCATCTCACTATAACTACCAATAAACTCAGGAATTACTTCGGAGATGATACCAAGGAGGGCAAGAGAGAGCCGAGACTAGACATGCTCGTAAAAGACAAGCGAAAACGCATTGCGGAGGCTAGCGAGGGTTCTGAATCAACCAAGCTTGAGATGGTTGAATCTAGGGTTAAAGTCGGCGAAATTGAATATCGACTACTGAAGGTCGATCGACGCATTAGAGTCTTGAATAACGAGTGGATATCTCAAGGTGTGGATTACTATTATATGACTGTGCAGAATGATCGACCATACTGGGTTGATATTCATAACATAAAGAACAGCGACCAGGTGGATGATCTGGTGACCTGGCAGTCCGTCATCACATCAATTTCGTACTCAAAGCCCAGTAGTGACGCCCTTGTGTTTAATCAGGGGATAGCAAAGCTGGCGGTGTCTGGGCAGACGGACACGGCTAATATCCGTGATGATATTAGCGACGAGGTGTTCGTTAATGTCATTGCCAGGAATCAGCTAGCCACCGTTAGGATCGGTAGTATTAGATGCGCAGACATAGACTATACGGTGGGGTCGGCATCGCTTAAGCTTGATGGCGTCTGTCGGGGCAGTATTGGGAGCGGATCGTTCGTATCATCCAATGGAGTAGTATCAACCAGTGGGCATGTGACAGTGATGTCTGATGAGATGATGGCTAGCGGTGCATGGCCCAAGAACAATAAGCAATGGAATGATTACTATGATTTCATAGTCAGTGCGGGCTATATTGGCGAACTTGAGCTAAGGAGCCTAGTCAATAAAGCCACAGGTGGCAATCAGTCTGCGACCCAGCAATTGATGGCCTACCTTGAGCTAGTGCCTGGATCTGGTATAACGCTATCGAATGAAAAGAGAAAATTCATCGTCCAGACATCGAATGACCCTATTAAAATGAATAGCGATGCAACTGACTGGACTTACACGCAGACAAATATTTCAGCAAAATTAATCGATGAAGTGGTCGATCGTTCGACTAGTGGATTTGACGAAAAATCTGTTTATACTGATGTGGCGCTCCTGCAGATAGACAGCGCAACACCATCAGTCATACTATCTTCTTTAAGCAGTACTCAGAAAGGGGATGATGTGTTTGCAATAGGTTTTCCTTATATTGTCGACAAGGGGATTAGTACAACACACAAAAATACAGTCCCGAGTATCACGAGCGGCAAGGTGGAGCGGAAGTATGTCGTTGGTGGTGGACACAGCATAATATTAATGACTACACAGGTAGCGACAGGGAGCAGTGGCGGCCCCTCCTTTGATATTCAAGGTAGACAAATCGGTATTAATACATATGGTGGTGCGTCCTGCGAAGATGAGCAGGAGAAGGTGAATAGCTGTTTTGGTGCGGGAGTAGCGCGAGACGCAAAGGACATAGCTAGCTTGGCCTCCAAGAACTCGATCAGGCTTGAATCGGGTGGTGAGGTTGCGGATTTATGGAGAAAAGGAATCGATGACTTTACTGCCGGTAAGTACAGCAGTGCTGCAATCATCTTCGATAAGCTCGACAAGCTATACCCTGGGAACTATCTTGTGACCAAGTTTAAGACCACTGCAGCTAATCAAGAAGCAGATGAAGTCGATACGGGAGCATTTACGGATGTCGATGGCCATGAGTCAGGAGACCCTCAATATACCCACTCCAGCGACCGAGGGTCATCATCCTTGGACTCTACGGGACTTGCCGCAATTGTGGCGATCACTGTATTTGTAGTGCTTGTAGCTGGTGGCTCGGCGGCTGTTGTTGTGCTGTTAGTTATGAAATCAGAGCCACGAAAGGTAGATGCCTATGGCTATCCGCCCGTTGCGCCTGGTGGCAATCCAATGACTCCCCCAGCCCAGCAATCACCGCAGTATTATCCGGTTAGCAATTTCCAAAACCACTATGCACAAAACACTGGTGTCACCCCTTCAGGCCCACAGTCTGCGTCAGCCCCGCCACCCTTCGTTGGTCATGAGCCTGTTTACTCACATCAACCTCAGCAACAGCACCATGGTCAATCTCAGTACAGCCAGGGACAGGGTGCATCACCGCCAGACCAGGACATACAGCCGCAGTAGCAGAATGTGTTATACTCGACCAAAGGAGGTTTGTTATGGCAAGTTTTTCATTTGATATCGTCTCGGAGGTTGACAAAACCGAGATGAATAATGTGTTCATGCAGTCTGAAAAAGAGCTTAGCACGAGGTATGATTTTCGAGGTACAGCAGCCGGGATTGACTGGCTCGAGGATAAAAAAGGTTTTAAGTTGACAGGTGATAACGAATGGCAGGTCGATGCCGTGCTTGATATTATCCGTAAGAAGCTGGCCGCTCGAGATCAGTCTAGTAAGGTACTGGATCTAACGAAGGATAAGGTGGCGGCAAACCTCAAGACTACTTGGGAGATACCGTTTAAAGATGGCTTACCGCAAGATATGGCCAAGAAAATCGCCGCTGATGTCCGTAGTGAGCTGCCAAAAACCAAGCCGCAGATACAGGGCGACGCAGTCCGTGTCACTTCGGCCAGTAAGGATGAGCTACAAAAGGTCATGGCATATCTCCGGGGTAAAGACTATGATATACCGCTTCAGTTTGTAAACTATAGGTAGCTCGATTTAAGAGCGCGACAATGATACCAAAGTTTTGGGGTTAGAAAACTCACTAAAAACCGTAAAAAAATACAAAATCTGATATAATTGATCTAAGAGTAGTTTTTTGGTGTCTTTAGATATCATAAAATCGACGATTTGTATAATAATAACCCAAAGGAAGCCACAGGATCATGTCAGACGCAAACATCACACTAAGTAAATTTCGAAATATCGGGATCATCGCTCATATCGATGCTGGGAAGACCACTACGACAGAGGGCATCCTCTACCGAACGGGATTAACCCATAAAATAGGTGTAGTAAAGGGTGCTGGTGATGGCGCTACTACGGACTGGATGGCACAGGAAAAAGAGCGAGGTATTACTATAACCTCAGCTGCGGTCACTTGCTTCTGGAAGGGTCATAAGGTTAATATCATCGACACCCCTGGGCATATCGACTTTACGGCAGAGGTCGAGCGATCGCTTCGTGTCCTTGACGGCGCCGTGACGGTGTTTGATGGCAAGATGGGTGTTGAGGCTCAGTCAGAGACTGTTTGGCGACAAGCTAATAAGTATGGTGTGCCAC
>CAYVCA010000035.1:0-7303 GCA_964450025.1 uncultured Candidatus Saccharibacteria bacterium | reverse complement strand
GCGACATAGGGTGCTACAAAAAAACCAATCCACCAGCGAGTCCGAAGTAGCATTTTGTAGTATGTCAAAAAAACCATTTGCGCAAGCAGTCCAAGCGCGAGCTGGGCTATGAACAAGGACCATGACCGTTCAATAATTGCAAAGATGATAATTACTTGAATTAAGACCACTGCTAATGAAAAACTTATTCCAAGCAAGACACTAACTACAGAGTTACCGAACCTAGGCAGAAGCAAGCGACGGCTAGTTTCAATCTGAGACGACCACTTCTTTTCAAAATTCACGCCCAAATCTGGAGTACTAATCACCAACCTGTACTCATCTGTTTTGGCCATCTCGCTAGCAATATGCGACTCAGGCTGAACCTCATCACGCCAAAGCTTAAAGCCGTCTAGTTCATTCATCAACACCCGTCGATCAATCATCCACGCCGCGGAAGAAACGCCCGGGATAGCTCGAGAGTTTAGTATAATTTCCCAAAAATAGCGCATTGTTGAAAACCAAGCGCTGCCACGGCCCGTGTCGTAGCGCTGGGGGATTACTGACAGCATCTGGGCTGAATCCTGATGCAACTGCTCGACCAATAAGCTAATGCTCCTCGGCTCCAGTCTGGTATCAACATCCATGAAAAGCACAAACTTGCCACTGGCCTCCTCGGCTAGGGTCTGGAGCGCAAAGTTCTTGCCAAGCCAATCACCAGGTAAGGGCTTGCCTTGGACAAACCTAACTCCTGCATGCGCAAAGGCGCGGATTAGGTGCGAAGTGTTGTCGCTAGAGTGGTCATCCAGGACTATGATTTCTAATTTTGGGTAGTCACTGGCGAGTATTCGCTCAAGACATTCGGTCATGGCATTGGTCTCGTTTCTTGCGGGCAAACACACACTAACCGATGGTAGATCCGTGCTTAGCAGCTGCTTCTCCAGTCGCCGATACAGAAATCGTCGCCTAGCTATTTTGAGCTTCCAGGCAGCGAAAACCAGAGCCGCTAGTGCGATGAAGTAGATCTCGATAAACAAAAGCGTAATCACCTCACTAATCATACCAGTATTGCTGTTTTTATAAAAATGCGCTACAATACCATTGACAGTCTGTTGAGAAAACAGACTTTTAAATTTGGGAGAAAACATGGCGCAAAAAAAACCTACGCAGGCAGAAAAAACCAATATCCGCCGCATAAAAGCAACGGACGACAAGCCGAAGTCCAAGCTAGCGACAGTCGAAAAGAAAAACAGCAAGCCCGAAACCAAAGTTGCAGTAGCAAAGCCAGAAAAAGCTGAAACAATCAAGAAAGCCACCAAGAAAAAAGCGTCCCCCTCAAAGAAGAAAGCAACAAAGAAGGAGCGCCCATCATTTAACGAACCGTCGAAGAACCCCTTTATCGCCCTTGGTCGCTATTTCCGCGGTGCCTGGCACGAGCTAAAACTAGTAAGATGGCCCACGCGCGCCATGACATGGAGTATGACCCTAGCGGTACTACTCTTTACAGGCCTCTTCACAGTATTGATTCTACTGCTAGATGCAGGCTTTAAGTGGGCGTTTGAGCAATTATTGAGATAGAAAGGAATAAATAAGATGTCAAAGAAGCGTTATGACGACAGTCGCCAATGGTATGCAATTCACACCTATAGTGGCTACGAGGAGAAGGTCGCCGAGAGCATTCAGCAGAGAATTGATGCCGTCGATATGGCAGATAAGATATTTGAATGTATCGTCCCTAAAGAAAAGCAAATACAGATCAAGAATGGTAAACGAAAAGTTGTTGAAGTTAAGATATTCCAAGGCTATGTGCTTGTAGAAATGAAGCTGACGGATGAAACCTGGTATATTGTCCGCAACACTCCCGGTGTGACTGGGTTTGTTGGCTCAGACTCTACGCCTACACCTGTGTCAGAGCAGGAGATTCGCAAAATCAAGAAACGAATGGGCAAGGAAGACCCCAAGCATCAAATCAATTTCGCTGAAGGCGAGGTTGTATCCATAGTAGACGGACCGTTCAAAGGGTTCGACGGTTCGATTTCAGAAATTGATGCCGTCAAGGGCAAAATTAAGGTCATGGTCAGCATGTTCGGTCGCGACACACCAGTCGAGCTTGACGCACTGCAGGTAAAGAAGGTATAATAACCAGGTTACGCACTAATTTATCACTGCTTCAGATATAGGTGATTATTAAAATAGCGCAAAGGAAATAATATGGCAAAAAAAGTTATAGGAAATTTGAAACTCCGAATTCCAGCTGGCAGAGCAACCGCTGGTCCACCAGTTGGCTCAACGCTTGGGCAGTGGGGCTTAAACATGATGGACTTCATTAATCCCTTCAATGACGCTACAAAAGGATTGATGGGCAAGGATGTGATTGTGCATATTCAGGTTTACGAAGACCGCACCTTCACCTGGAAGTCTCTGGGTCAGCCTGTAGATGATATGATTCGAGAGAAGGCCGGCATTAAGAAGGGGAGTGGGAAGCCACACAGCGAAAAAGTCGGTAAACTAACCCAAAAACAGCTGGAAGAGATCGCGTCAGAGAAGATGGAGCAGTTAAACGCTATTGATATTAAAGGTGCCATGAAAATCGTGGCTGGCTCAGCCCGTTCAATGGGTGTAGAGATCTCGGCATAAACCCACGCAGCAAAAACAGTTAACTGACTCGCACTTTGGCGAGTCGGTTTGCTATATATCTCGACGGAGGTCAGGCGATGAATATAGCGCCTTCAAGAATCATCGCCGTGAACAACTATGGCGAGATCGAAATAGTCCGCGACTAAATTTGGATTTCGTCTTTTTCAACCGCTCGGCCGTCTTTATCTACGTTATAAAGAACCGCACAGTTATGGCCAAATTCAACAGAGCTAATGTCACCGTCCTCAACGTCCTCGATGTATTTTGTCAATGCTCTGAGTGAGTTACCATGCCCGACAATCAGAATATTTTTCCCATCCTGTAGCTGTGGCACAACGTCCTTGAGATAAAAGGGTAGAACCCTAGTATAGACATCCTTGAGAGATTCACCATTCTCAATCGGCCTATCCCAACCTCGTCTCAGCTCCAAATAAGCCTCGTCACCAATCTCAGACTTCACCTGCTCCTTCAGCATACCCGTAAAAACACCGTAATCTCGTTCATCAATAGCACTGGAGGCCTGTCGACTGACATCTGTAATTTCAGCGCCATCCAGCACCGCGTCTAGCGTCTCTTTTGTTCGTTTTAGCTTAGATTCATAGGCAATGTCAATATTCATGCCACGAAGTTTCGTACCAAGCTCGCGCGACAGCCTAGCGCCTTCGTCTGTAATGCCGACATCTGTCCAGCCAGTCCATTTACCTAGTGCATTCCATTCAGACTCACCATGCCTAATCAATATCAATCTACCTGACATATCAGGCCCCTCCGAATGGCTGTGCAAGCTGTAGCTCTGGGTTTTCCTCGGCAATCCTTAATAGCTCATTGTACTTCGCCACCCTGTCAGACCTTGATAATGACCCGGTTTTTATTTGACCAGTACCCAAGCCGACTGCAAGGTGGGCGATAGTCGTATCTTCGGTCTCTCCCGATCGGTGACTCATGACAGTCCGCCATCCAGCATCTTTCGCCATTTTAACGGCACCTATTGTTTCAGTTAGCGTACCAATCTGATTTGGCTTAATCAAAATAGAGTTAGCCGAACCCTCATCGATAGCACGCCTTAAGCGCTCGGTGTTAGTAACCAGTAAATCATCACCTACTAATTGCAGCTGGTGGCCAGTATCTTCTGTCAGAACCCGCCAGTTCGCCCAGTCTTCTTCATCAAGCCCGTCCTCAACAGAAACTAAAGGATAGTTCTCCATCATCTCACGATACATTTGTATCATCTCGGTAGCAGTAAGCTGCTTTTGCTCTGTCACAAGGTTGTATTGGCCGTTTTCGTAAAATTCACTCGCGGCAACATCAAGCGCCAGGGCAATATCTTTGCCGGGAACATAACCTGCTCGCTCAATCGCTTGCAGAATTAGCTGAATTGGCTCCTGATTGCCGTTCTTTACTCTTGGAGCATAGCCGCCCTCGTCGCCCACTGTAGTTGGATATCCAGCGTCCTTTAGTACCGATGCGAGTGCATGAAACACCTCTGCACCCATGCGAATAGCATCAGCGAAACGAACAGCGCTAACAGGCATGATCATAAATTCTTGAATATCAGTGGAGCCAAGAGCATGCTGTCCACCATTCATTACATTCATCATGGGCAGTGGCAACGACCGGCCTTCAGGCGGAGTGCCAGAGATCTCGCCAATATATTCATATAGCGCCATCTGCTTTGATATCGCAGCCGCCTTAGCTACCGCCAGACTCACCGACAAAATAGCATTTGCTCCCAACCTGGACTTATCTGGCGTGCCGTCTAGTTCGAGCATGTAGCCGTCTATTGCGGCCTGATCGAACGGCGATCGACCAGTTAATGTTCGGCGAATTTCGGTATTTACATTTTCTACCGCCTTCATGACGCCTTTGCCATCATATTCTGCGCCGCCGTCACGCAGCTCCAGCGCCTCAAAAGCACCAGTACTAGCACCTGAAGGCACTGCAGCGCGGCCAATCGAGCCATCCGACAGGGCAACATCGGCTTCTATTGTTGGGTTGCCTCTTGAGTCTAAAATTTGTCTTGCTTTGATTTGAGTAATTGTTGTATCCATACCACTTATGATAGCAGGTGGGTAGATAAAAAAACAGCCCACACGGAAATGAGGCTATGCTTACATATTATCATAGTTTCTAACACTTGTCAATAGTTGCCAGATGCAACTCATTTGTGGTATGATTAGCTTACAAATATCAATGATGGGAGGCCAAAGGCCGCTAGTACCACAGAAAGGATTATCTCAACATGGCAAAAAAAGCCGATTTATTGGCACAGGCAGCAGAGTTAAAGCTACCAGTGACAGAAAAAAATACTATTGCTGAAATCGAGGCAGCTATCAAATCAGCTGCTCAGCCAGAAAAGCCAACTAACGATGACTCTGTAGTTGCCGAGCGTGAAGCCACCATCGCCAAAGCAGGCAAGCGAAGCCAGAAGGCACTGGACGAAGCAGAGGAGAAGGCCCAGAAAGAAGCCCGAAAAAAAGCTGGTGATACTACAGCGCATGATGAAAGCGCTGAATCCATTACTAAAAAGGGTCCGAAGCCAGTCACACGACCAAAGCTGGAGCGACGCAGTAAAAAATACCAAGAGCTAGCTAAGAAAATTGATTCGACAAAAATCTACACCCTTGACGAGGCACTTAAGCTGGCTGTCGAAACCAGCCCGACAAAGTTTGATGCTAGCGTCGAGGTTCATGTCCGGCTTGGTGTAGACCCGCGACAGGCTGATCAAAACATTCGAGCCATGGTTACCCTACCTCATGGAAGCGGTAAAACAGTTCGTGTCGCTGTATTTGCTCCCGAGGCCGATCACGATGCTGCAAAGAAATCAGGTGCTGATATTGTAGGTGACGAAACCCTGATCGCTCAGCTTGACAAGGGTGTGATTGATTTTGATGTGCTCGTTGCCACGCCTCAATATATGCCAAAGCTCGGTAAATACGCTCGTCTTCTTGGCCCTCGCGGTTTGATGCCAAATCCAAAATCAGGAACCGTGGCGACTGATGTAGCCAGCGCAACCAAGGAGGCAAAGGCTGGAAAAGTAGAGTATCGAGTTGACAAGCAAGCTATCATTCACCTCAGTATTGGAAAGGTTTCGTTCGGAGCTGATAAACTCAACGGTAATGCTCGAGCGTTTTTTGCCAGCCTATCCAACCAGAAACCCTCAAGCATCAAAGGGGTTTTCATCAAGAGCGTTAGCCTAGCAACGACCATGGGTCCCGGAATCAAGGTCGAAACCACTCTATAAAAACGGCAAAACAAGCCCTCAATCACAATCCACTCCAAAACCCTTGCATACTCGTTGTATTTTGTGCTACAATTAAGAATGACATTACCAAAGACAGTGGCGACCAAGCGACAGCAAGGTGTAAAAATGCCACCTAGGAATGAAACGATTATTTCATGATGCGTCTTTGGTAGTGCGAGAATCAAAGACGCTTTTTTGATCTCAGATTCTCATATCACCGTTCGTTAACAAGTCGACGCAAAACACATCAATCAAAGAAAGGATTTTTATGGCAATAACACGCGATAAAAAACAATCTTTGGTTGCTGAGCTAACCGATCTATTGACAAATGCGAAAGCAACCGCCTTCGCTCGATATCCAGGCTTAACCGTAGCAGATCTGCAAGAATTGCGAAAAGCCGCTCGAGAATCGAACATCACCATAAAAGTAGTGAAGAATCGACTCGTCCGCGTATCGCTGTCTGAGGTAGAGACCTATCGTGATACCGACACCAGTGCACTAGTTGGGCAGTTGGTCTATGCATTTAGTGCTGAGGATGAAGTCGCACCCGCGCAACTCCTCAATAACTTTGCCAAGACCAATCCAGCACTAGAGCTTGCTGGCGGAATATCAAGCGAGGGGCTACTTTTAAGCGCAGAGGATGCCAAGGCACTAGCTGGACTACCAAGCAAGAATCAGCTAATCGCTGAGGTGGTAGCGCAGCTGCTTTCACCAGTTCACGATACAGTCAATGCACTTTCAGGCAACCTGCACGGTCTGCTTGATGGTATTGAAGCAAAAGCTCAGTAATCAAGATTACATATAACCCTATTTATACAACAACTAAAGGAGAAATATTATGGCTGACATTAAGAAGCTAGCTGATGAGCTAGTCAAGCTTACAGTTCTTGAGGTTAACGAACTTAAAAATCACCTCAAAGATGTGCACGGCATCGAGCCTGCCGCCGCAGCTGTTGCCGTAGCTGGTCCTGCGACTGGTGGTGACGCTGGAGCCGCAGCTGATGAAAAAACCGAATTCACCGTAACACTTAAAGATGCTGGCGCACAAAAAGTAGCCGTCATCAAGGCTGTAAAAGAAGTAACTGGCCTGGGCCTCGGTGAGGCAAAGGCTATCGTCGATGGCGCACCAGCACCCGTGAAGGAAAAGGTATCTAAAGACGAAGCTGAAGAAGCTAAGAAAAAGCTCGAAGAAGCTGGAGCGACTGTAGAGGTCAGCTAGTCCACATTGCGTCAACTTGTAGCAGTGAAGCACCGTCCATAACATGGACGGTGCTTTTGTTCAAAGTAAAATTTGCAACACTTTTACGAGTATATCAGTCCAGGCTGTGGAAAGCCGTGAAAAACTTGACAAATATCGGTCAGGCGTGATATATCTGAGTTATCACTTCTTAAAAATAGACAAAGGAATGCGAGAACCATATGTCTGAATTACCAGAAAAACAAGT
>CAYVCA010000034.1:0-7343 GCA_964450025.1 uncultured Candidatus Saccharibacteria bacterium | reverse complement strand
CGACGTAGCGCCATTGGATGTAGTAGAGATCTTTTTGGAGTTCGATTTCACGGCCATTGGTGCCGTTAGTACCATTAGTGCCGTTTGTACCATTTGTACCATTGACGCCATCCTTGCCATCTTTGCCATCAGCTCCGTCTTTACCGTCTTTACCGTCCTTACCATCAGCGCCAGCGACTCCTTGATCACCCTGAGTCCCTTGAGCGCCAGTTGCACCTGTGGCTCCAGTGGCGCCTGTTTGACCGGTTTCACCCTGAGCGCCTTGAGCACCATCGGTGCCGTCTTCACCATTAGTTCCGTTTGCTCCGTCTTTGCCGTCTTTGCCGTTAGTTCCATCTTTGCCGTTTGTGCCATTCTTGCCGTCTTGGCCTTTTTCTCCTTGCTCGCCCTGTTCACCTTTGGCTCCTGTGTCGCCTTTTTGGCCTGTTAGGTCACTGACTGTGGTGATGGTTTGCCAGTCGTCGCTACCAGCGAATTGCCATTGGACTTTGCCAGCGTCTTGGCGGACGGAGATTTTGTCACCGAGGAGGTTGTTGGATTGGGCAGAGGGAGTGCGAAGAACGAGGAAAAAGAGGATAGCGATAAGAACTGCCATCACCCCGATGATAGCCTTAGCGGTTTTTGATAGCTTACTAATGTTGGTGTCCATTTCGCTGATGAATATAATTATTCCATATTAAATAGCTATTGCTTACTATCTTACCCCCCCCCCGATGAGAGAAGTCAAGCCTCTGTGGCGGTCCTTGAGAGATTAAAATCCCCTAAAAACATGTTTTGATCACAAAAACCTTAAATTATTTGGTATAATAACCATGTTGGGTCTGGGCGATTAGCTCATTTGGCTAGAGCGTAGCATTGACGTTGCTAAGGTGATAGGTTCGAATCCTATATCGCCCACCAGGAAAAGAAGATTGTTTCACGACAGTCTTTTTTTGTTGAGCTAGACTACTGGCGCACGATTCTAACCTATCATTTTTGCTGGGGCAAAAATCGTGATAGGTATTGCTACAGCCCTCCCAAAGAATATGGGAGGCTTTCGCTCCTCCGCTGGCTTGAAAAGAAAATACCTACAGTGCTTTCTTTTCTGCGCTGGCGCTACGCCGAATCCTATATCGCCCACCAAGATAAGAAGACTGCTTCGAGGCGGTCTTTTTGTTTTGCTAGAGATCGGCTGGCGGTGTGGATTCTCACCTTTCATTTTTGCTAGGGCAAAAATCTCCACAAATATTTTTAGTTTTTCCACATCAATTTTTATCCGTTGTCACTGGAATTATCCCTTTTATGATATAGCGGTCTATAACCTGTTCTCTTGACATAAAGTTAGGGTTGTGCTACCATAAGAGGTATGGACAATACTTCCATGCAGCAGTCTTTAAAAAATCAGATTGCGAAAGGGTCACCTTCGCTTCTCAGCCAGGTTTCTCTTTACTTCGAATACGATAAAACCATCCCTCAAGTGCGGGCCTCTATCAATCGGCGCAGCCTCTCTGATGACCGCTAGATAAAGGGTAAAAAATAATAACCCACGCACTTAAAGCACCCCCTTGCTCTTTTCGGTCAGGGGGTTTTGCATTTCATAAGTTTTCCACTGGATATTTGTCTAGTGGTATGTCAATATATTGATATGAAATGCGTTAATTGTTTTCATGTAAAAACAACTGTTTCCAATTCACGGCGGCACAAACTAAGTCCCGCCACCTGGCGAAGACGGCAGTGTCACAAGTGCCACTCAATATTCACCACCTATGAGAGACCGGCCCTTGATGGTGTCGCAGTACTTACGGCACAAGGCCAGGCAACAACACCATTCAACCTAGGGAAGTTGATAATTAGCATCTCCAGAAGCTTTCAGCACAACAAAGAACTAGCCGACAATAGTAGCTATTTTCTTGCTCAGTCGGTTGAGACTCAAATAATACTCAGTGGCAACACGCCTTCTGTTGACGATATAGCCGCCATAACCCATCAAGTCCTGCACAGGTTTGATCCAATTGCCGCGCTGCAATATGGAGCGCAGCATGGCCTCGTGACCCTCAGACGACGCCCTGGTCGCCCTGCTACCTTTTATGATCCGTGATTATTGTTTTTTCCGTGACATCAAACCTATCGAGATATTTACCAAGGAATAGTCGGGCCTGCGAGTAGAATGCCGCTGCTGAACTGTAAACGATAGCCGTAATCGGCATTAGTGCCCACTGCAGCACCATCCATACGCTCCTGGAGCGTTTGTAACGCGCTGGACGCGGCGGCAACAACTTAAATGAGGTAAATACCGCAACGACGATTCCGATCATTGCTATGCGCTGCAAAAAGCTAATTGTATCAGGCAGCTCATGTACCGCTACAATTCGAGCTCCCTCGCTATTAAGGAGCAGAGGCACCCAGCCGCCAAACGCCACCAAAACCGAAACACTCGCCAATGTAACATGTCCGTCCAGTAGCCTGATTAGTCGCGCAAACCCTGCCAAAAATGGTACATTTCGCTGACGAGAAAACACTCGTACGGCAACGAACGGCACATCGGATGCACCATAAGCCCAGCGACGAAGCTGAACGAACTGAGCCTTTAGGGTTTTCATGTAGGTCGAAGACAGTACCGCATCCTGATAAATCGGCACATGGAGCGGTACGACCTCATAGTTACCACCGAAATAAAAATAGCTGCGCCAATACTGATGTCCGTCCTCGACGATAGTCCTCACGCTCCAAAACCCCATCTCAACCAACGCGTCCATTGGCTGAGCGTGAGAGGCAAAATTTCTAAGTGAGTGCGGTCTCATGGAGCTGATAATGTTCCAGAATGAATTTCCGGTGGCGACTACGCGCATAGGGGCTGGTACATCCCAGATATTGTTAGTAAACAAACAAATCGGTTGATAGGACAGGTGCTTACGATCCTCCCTGGTGATATACTCATAGGTGAGACAGTCGAAGTAGGTTTCGTGTGGTTTATTATCACAATCCATTGTTGTTACAATTACATCGTGAAAAGCAATTTCTTGCTTAAGTAAATATCCCTCAAGCCATCGACCTGCATATGTAATATTCCCGCCCTTGCCTATAACCTCATTGGGCAAGTCCTGCGGATGCTCCACGGTGTGGAATGAGTGAAACTTGTTGCCATAGCGCTTTTTTAACGAGTCTGCAGTCTTTTTTATGTCCTCACCCCCCCGCTCCTCATAAGCAAACACTACGATCAAGCGCTTAGCGTTGTATGAAGTGGCAAGAAGCGACTGTATGGTTGGCTCGATCACAGCCAGAGGCTCATTATAGGCTGGAATAATGATCGCGTTATAGATTTCAGACGGTTTTGGGAAAAACCCGTCTTCGCTAGCCGCCATTAATCGCAGATTTTCTAAATGCTGCGAGTATCCCAGCTCGCTCGAAGAGATATCTCTCATCCTGGTATAAGAATCCTTTGGGCGCTCAAGATCGCCTAGCCTACCACTCCAATCAACCATGCACGCCTGGTCCATCTTAGACCTCCCTGCAACTGTGTGATAGACAATTACCACCACCTTGACTAGCATGGTCAAGATGACGGCAAGTAGGTAGATGGTCGCTAAAACGGGATTCAGAAATGACAGGGCTATCAGGAGAATAATCGCACCGTAGCTGGCAATAGCTGGTACCATTTCAAAAAAACGATAGGCCTTTGTCCGTCTTCCTAGTGGTATTTCAATGTCCATAGCCTGCTATCCAAGGGTAGCCACTCCTAGGATGGCAACTGCAAATATTAATAACATTATTGTCATCCCCAGTGTCCCCCAAAGAAGTGCGAGTGATAAATCTCGCTTATTGAGGTGCTGTAGCTTTAGGCTAATGACCACATGAGCTACCAGAATTATCACACTCAATAGTACATAGCTCCACAGGTGGTGCCAGTAGCTTTTATATAGCCCGACTTCGCCAAAGGAGCTGTAGCGAACAAAAACCTGCGCCTCATGCGGTTGGATGCGTAGGCTAATTATTATGATGCTGATAGCTACAAGCAGGCTATTAGAGACTACCAGGCCAACCCACCATGAGTCCTTGAGTGTTTTTTTGATAAAATCTCTATCTATATACTTCATCGTTTTCCTGGAGCCGTTGTCCGGATTTGAACCGGAGACCTACGCTTTACGAAAGCGCCGCTCTACCAACTGAGCTACAACGGCAGGCTTCCCTACTGGATTATACCCCAGTCGTATAGCTATTTTCAACCTTGCGCCAATCAACGATATCCCACCAGGCTTTCACATAGTCGGCTCGTCGATTCTGATAATCCAAATAGTAGGCGTGCTCCCAGACATCCAAACCAAGTATCGGGGCCTCGGCTCCTCGTATGATCGGATTGTCTTGATTTTGGGTCATCTCGATCTCTAGGTCCGGCATGAGCCAGACCCAGCCACTACCAAACACACTGAGTGCTCGCTGACCGAACTGATCTACAAGCCCTTGAAAACTACCGTAGCGAGTATCGATATCTCTAGCTAATTGGCCACGAGGCTGGCCACCGCCATCTGGCGACATCCACTGCCAGAACAGACTATGGTTGTAGTGTCCGCCGCCCTGATTAATAACAGCCTGCCTGGCGCCTTCTGGTAGTCGTGGGATATTTCTCAAGAGCTCCTCGATCGACTGATCTTCAACTCCATATTCCGCCAAGACGCTATTTAGCTTGTCGATATAAGCCTGGTGATGCTTAGTGTGATGCAGCTGCATGATGTCCTCGCTAATGGCCGGGCTTAGCGCGTCATAGCTGTACGGAAGATCAGGGAGTATATGCATGGTTGTGTCTCCTATTTTAGCTTGATAAATACTTCTGTTGCACCACTCTTCTTAAGGGCCTCGAAGTCCTTCTTGAACACAGTCAGGGGTACTTTGATGTATGAATAGCTCACGGCATCAGGCTCACTTGCATGTCGAGCTATGAAATAATACCCATCTCCTGCTAGCGTCTTAGTGGAGGGCGATATAGACCCAATCTCAAGGCCAGCTGCAACAACCGCTAGTCCATCCGAATTGCCCTTGGGCACGACTATGTCTGCCTGGTAATCAACCTTATCCCCCAGCGACTCAGCAATCTCCGAAAGAACCTTCCCCTTGGACAGTAGCTGTGCCACCTCCTTCGATGCACCGCGGGCCGTACTGTCAACACTAAAGGCTGCGTCTTGTCTCAAGATGGTGTAGCGCATAGCCGTTCGTAGCTCATCCATGGTCCAGCGCAACTGGTCGCTCAAGGCGGTTGCGTACGCCCCTTCGGTCAATCCGCTTTCTTTTCGATTTTGCTCGATATGCTCTTTGACCTTCTTGTCTGATGCTAGAGGAATGTTATTTTTTCGTGCAATCTTTTTGGCATAAGCGTCCTCTAGCGCTCGGTCCATCGCCTGCTGCTGCTGAAACTGGAGTCGATCACTGGACAGACTATCGCCAGCCCGACCCTGGCCCTCTAGCACGGCAACGGTGCTACGGTGGTATAGCAGGTAATCGCTATACCTCACATATTCGCCATCAATCTTCGCAACCGGCAATGGTATTACACGAGTGACCTGGTAGGCCCAATTACCAGCGTCCTTCCAGACATAAAGCTGTAGCCAAACCAATATTGACAGCACCATCACTCCAGCCAGGCTGACTATGATGGCGTTTCGGACCAGGGCTCGCTTTGTGTACTGCAATGGATATTTCAACTTGCGACCGCCGGACAACACCTTTTCACGATGCTGTGCAACCGTATCGTTTGTAATCCGCGCCGGAAGCTGCTCCTCTTTCTTTTTCTTTTTTCCAACTGGAATAATGCTCTTAGGCATCCGTGGGCTCCTCTGTGACTACAAGAGCAACTGCATCTTGTAGTTTATTATAAATCTTGTCTGGGTTCTCAACATTCCTGATCACTAAATCACCAACAAATGTCTGAATCACAATTGTACCAAATCTAAACATTTCTCCAAAAAAACCTGGGATATTGTAGCTAATGTTTTGTACTTTTGACAAACGAAGCTCTACTACATCTTTTCCAAAAAATCCCCGTTGCGTAATCTGCCTAATCCGCTCATTCGTCACGATATAGTATGTATAAAACCAAATCACTAGGTGATAGCTAAACAACACTAATCCCAAGATAAATCCACCTAGGAATACCCAAAGAAGCTCTAGTTTATCGCTCCAGATTAAGAACGGTATGGCACTAATCGTCATCGGTACCAGAAGTCCATAAAAACCTTTACGCATGGCGATTATGTGCCTGCGAAAGACGAACAGCAACTCCTCACCCTCGCGCTGGCCCTCAAACTGCACAGAGCCACCTGCTGAATCTTTTTTGCTCATACTCTTTTTATTATAGCACAATACTGGTACCCCGGGCAGGAGTCGAACCTGCAACCTTTTCCTTAGGACGGAACTGCTCTATCCAATTGAGCTACCGAGGCGTGATCTTTCAGGAGGGGCAGCCCCCCGTTTCGTTTTCGGAGTTAACCCGAGAGCTCACTCCTGCCAGTTAGTATAGCAGGAGATTAGAGAGATATCTATATCTATAGCCAGCGGCAAACTAAGCTTTGTAGTAGCGAGAATACATTACCGAATCACCAGTCAGCTGGTAGCTAGGGATCTTCTCGCCAGGAAACCAGAGCGCTATTTCATTTTTTGCTTCGTCAGCATTTTCTGATGCATGGATAATGTTGTGGATTGAACGGCGTTCTGCGTTAGCCACTGCTGGGCTATCAACTGAATAATCGCCACGAATTGTACCGACATCAGCCTTAAACGGCAGAGTGTGTCCACAAAGCTTCCTAACCATATCGATCGCCTGAATACCCTCAATTACCATTGCTACGACTGGGCCTGAAGTTAGGTACTCCACTAAGCTCTCAACCACATCTGTGCCGAGCGTCTTTTTGTCATCAGTACCCAAGACATCAAACACCGAACATTCTAATGAATCAAAACCTGACAGACATTTCTCGCCCAATCGCTCAACCCAGGCCTCATCACTCATGGGATAGTGTTTTTTGACCTGCTCCTTGGTTGGACGAACCATCTGAATGGCGACAATTTTCAGCCCAACCTTCTCAAAGCGGTGAATAACATCACCAACCGCACCCCTCATGACGCCATCGGGCTTGATCATAGCGAATGTTCGTTCATACTTAACCTTTTCAATTGCTGGATTTAGTGACATGGGCGGTCTCCTTTTGACAGTTTGTCTTACTTTATCTATCTATTAGCTTATTATATCAAACCTAGGTAAAACACTGAAATAACAGGTATAATGATTCTATGTACTTCTCTGAGGCATTGGCTGATTTTCTAGAACACCTAGAGGTTGAGGGTGGTCGCTCGCCAAAAACTATCGAAAACTACAA
>CAYVCA010000033.1:0-7403 GCA_964450025.1 uncultured Candidatus Saccharibacteria bacterium | reverse complement strand
CCGCGTACTTCTCGCGAATTAAAGGTGCGTCTTGCCCACGCACTAAACACACCACGGTTTATTACTCCACATTATACAACACATTAACAAATAATGCAAGACTTTTTTCACAAAACAGTGAATCTGGCCAGATTAAGCCTGGCTGAGTGCTATAATCAGGCTATGATTAAACCAGATGCATCCAAGAGGCTGGTAGTGTCGCTGAGCGTAGTGGCATTCATTTCGGGGTTCGCATTGATGGTTTTTGAGCTGGCGGCAGCTCGGTTGTTGGCGCCAAGCATCGGTAGCTCGATATTTGTTTGGACCAATGTTATTGGGGTAATTATGCTGGCCCTGAGCGTAGGCTACTACCTCGGTGGCTGGCTGGCCGATCGTCGTCAGCAGTCAGCCGATGTTGTCGTGCTGTGTTTTGCGGCGGGGGGACTGGTTCTGCTTACATCATACCTGGCGAAGCCACTGCTTGACTTGGTTGTAGAGATCATTGCGGATAGTCGCTCTCAGGGTCTAGTTGCGTCGCTAGTGTTGTTTGCACCAACTAGTATTGTGTTGGGCATGATTTCACCCTACCTAGTTAGGCTAAGCGTTTCATCTCTAGATACCAGTGGTCGAGCATTTGCTCGGATCAGCATAATGAACACGATCGGTAGTGTGATAGGGACATTTCTGACGGGTTTTGTGCTGTTTAACTTCTTAGGGGTGAGAGAAGCGCTCGCTTTTGTAGTTTTTTTGCTGATGGTGGCGGGCTGGTTGTTATCTAACCGATCAATATGGAACGCAAGGCTAATAGCGACAATCATTTTGGCGACACTAACTTTTGGTCTCTTGTTTTCTACTGGCACTGGAGCGATAGAGACGCCAACCACCAGCTATCTTATTAAAGAGTTTAGCGATAACTCAGGCAGGGTAGTCAGGGGGCTGGTTTCAGGGCCTGGGGGAGTACAGTCTGGGGTGCTTGTCGATGACCCTAATGAACTAGCTTTTTGGTACACCAATCGAACGGCAGAGGCAGTAGAGGTTGCGCCTCGGAAGGCATCATTGTTGATGTTAGGCGGCGGCACCCTGACGCTACCACGATACCTGGCGGAGCGGTTTCCAGACATGACAATCGATGTAGTAGAGATTGACTCTGGGTTGACTGATATTGCAAGACGGCATTTTGCATATAATGACACCTCGAGAATAAGTATTCACTATGATGACGCCAGGGCTTATGTCAATCATGCTAAGAGCAAGTACGACATTGTACTGGTCGATGTGTACAGCGACACTAGCGTACCCTTCTCAATGATGACCACTGAATATGGCCGTGCCATTTCACGGTTGTTAGCTGAGGGCGGGGTGGTTGTTGTTAATGCGATCGTTTCGCCAGAGGGCGCTTGTCGGCCACTGTACCAGGCTATTCGAAGCGCATACCAACCCGTGAGTAGCGGGCATTTTGAGATGAGTCAAAACGAGAGCGGCCTTAGGGGGAATATGATAATGGTGTTCGGTCGAAATGATTTGCAGTTGCCTGGTTATCGCTGGGTGGCAGGTGGCAGCGGCAATCATTATACCGATAATTATATGCCCGCGGAGGCCCTGCAGCAGCGGTGTCAGAGTGCTTAATTTGATTGCTAAAAACAAGATGTCTGAGTACAATGGTAGTGGTTAGTAGTATTAAGACATCAAACACGGAGACGGTTATCGGTATGGGTAAAATTATAACTAATAGTATGACGCTAGAAGAGAAGCTCAAGGCGATAAGCCAGGCGGTCGAAGCGCTATAGGTGGTCCCGTGTCCGCAACCAACTAGAACGGTTGTTGAGAACAAAAATTGATGATAACATTACAGTAACAGCATTGAGGGAGGTGTTCGGTGTTTTGGTTTTTAGTCGCACTTGTTGTCATAATTATACTTGCAATAAATAGCTCAACTTATAGAACCAAAGAGAGGGATGCATACTGGCGCGGTAGAAATGACGAGTGGCTGTCAGTCAGAACATTGATAGATAGGTGTCAGGAGGAGGGGCAACCAATCGAGGAGCTTCGGCGCAGGTTCCTCCAAGCGGTTGGCCAGGCGGACCCTCAGCAGCCAGCAGCCCCAACATCGCCCTCGACATCTACGCCTGAGTCGACAACAGTGGTCGCCGCCGCTACAGCTACATCAATCCCGGCTGTTTCTGCACCCGCCCAGCCGCCCTTACCGCCAACCGTCCAGCCGACTATTCCTGTGCGTGAGCTGTCCGTTGAAGAAAAAGAGAAACGGACTGTCAAAAACCTCAACATTCTATTATATGTCGGTAGCTTTCTGATTGTATCGGCGACGGCGCTGTTTGTTACGCTGACCATGCCGCCGCTCGTGCGATTATTGAGTATGATATTTATCACTCTAGTGTTCTATATTAGTGGCCTGTTACTCCACCAGATGTCCGTGCGGTTACGGTCTGCAGGGGTGGCTTTTGCTGGGACGGGGCTGGCTATAGTGCCATTTATCGGCTTGGCGCTCACCTCTCAAGGAGGGCTGTCAGCGGAAATGTCGTGGTTGATAACCTCAGTCGTAGGCGTGGCCGCTTTCACGATCGCGGCAGTTAGGCTGCAAAGTCAGCTGATATCGTACATTACGATTGCCTTTATGGTGTCATTGGCTCTGTCTGTGGTGCCGGTAGCTGAGTTGTCGGTGGCTTGGTATTTTATCGCTGTCCTTATCGTATCGATATTGGCTAATCTGCTTCATCTTTTGTGGCCAAAAAAGATTCCGCCTGTTTTTGCTAGACCTTTGAGAGATAGCAGTGCAATCATGACGCCCCTAACGCTGGTCGCTAGCCTGTCGGCAATTGGCGCAATGGGGGCTGGTGCCTATGAAATTATATTCAGCCTGGCTACCTTGCATTACTTGGTGTTGTGGGGGATTAGTCGAACAGCAGTTCACGAGGTGGCTACTCGAGTGCTCGCCCACACCACCCTACTACTAGTGGGCGCAGACATGTTGGGACTGTTCGCTAACGGATACTTAAATAAGTTCACGCCCGCTGTTAACCCAGCAGTCAAAACGGCCTCATTTGGTCTGTTATGGCTATTTCTCGGTGCAATTCAGGGGGTATACAGTCTATTGAGGGCCGATAAACGACACGGTCAGAGTCTATTTCGTGAACAATCGATATTTGCACTCTCGTTGGGATTGATGATTTTTGCAAATGTATTCTTTATCGGCAATGCAAACTGGCAGCTGTGGGTGTCGATTGGTCTCACCGTGGCTGCAGTAGCTTGCTTTTCAGCCGCGTTTAGGTGGCGTCAGGTGGACTGGCTATACGGCACGCTGGTCGCCGCACTATTCTTGCCGTTCCTGATTGGTAGGGGCGTAATTGAGCCAAGGCTATCATTTCAGGTGATTGCGCTGGTCTTCGCGGTCGCAAGTGCTGGGTTTGTGGCGGTGCTGGAGCGGGCCGTTTCGGCTAGTCGATCATTACGAGTCCAGAATTTTTGCCTGGTCGCAGCGATAGCGTTTGCGATAATGACAGCGATTAGCGGTGTGCTAACATTGGATAATGTTGGCATTGGCTGGACGATGATGGTCGCCTCAGTGCTATTTATCGTAACCTCGTTTATTGCCAGGGCAGCATGGCTGGAGGCAGTGGGCGTATTGCTGGGTGTAATCTCCATTGCGGGCTGGTCGGATAGGCTGGTGTCGGCTGATCAATGGCAGCACACCGCGACGATGATCACTTCAGTCGGTGCAGTTGTGTTGGCTTCGACTGCTCATTACAGATATAACCAGGCCAACCGTGGTGACATGCTAGCAGTGATAGCGGCTGTATTGATAGCACTTTTGACAATCAATCTGCACGGCGATATTGTTGTGGCTAGAACGGCAATTGCGTTATTGTCGGCTATTGGCGTTGGAGCTCTGGTCCTCAGGGCTGTTGCCAATCGGTTGAGTCGGGTTTTGGGAGCGGTAGCGCTGACAGGGTATATCCTTTATCCGATACTGGCTCTGCTGATGGCTGCGATGATAAGCGAGCCGGGCTGGTTGAGCCTGACGCTGCTCGTCATTACCGGTGTTGCCTGGGCAAGTTCGTATATCGAAGCAGGACCAGGTGTGATGGCGGCTGGACATATTGGCCTATTCTTCTTGATAATTCAAAGTTGGTCTTGGCTCAACTTTAGTTCTGACTGGGCAATATATGGCATCGGCTGGATTAGCGCTATGGTCTACTATCTTTGGTACTGGTTCTCGTTCGGCAGAGTCGATAAACCTCGTCAGGATATATCGCTAGCCGCAGCGTTGCTGGTATTAGCGCTACCTATTTTGCATGGAATATTTGCCGTGAGCGGAAATATTTGGGCTATCGCCTCGGCGACCTCAATGATTGTCGCTGCGATAATGTTGGCGGTTAACGGGCAGCTTTCACGCCAGCTTTGGCAGATCGAAATATCAGTATATGTCGCTATACTTGGCCTATCGCGCATCGTCGCCACCCTATTACCCGACCTGAACCCAATGGTGTATATCCACTGGTGGGCGGCGGTTATTATTCTCATGAGCCTATGGCGCAAAGAATATGTAATAAGGGTGGCTACAGCGCTAGCGATGATCACTCTACCGATGAGCTTGTATGCATTAAGTCAAGGCGGAATGTATGCGATGGTGTTCCTGGTTGAACATATTGTGATTGCTGTCACAGGCGCCCTACTGAGGCGGCAGTGGGTAATGTGGTGGGGTGTGATTTCGTCCCTCATGGCTGTGCTATACTTCTTGCGGGACTATACCGTGTTTCTACTGCTATTCCTGGGCGTTCTGCTGATTTTGTTTGTCGTCTGGCGGCTACTAAAAGGCGGTCAATCGAAACCCAGTGAATAAGCACACGCTATATGTGCCAAGGTCATTATTACAACGCTCTATATCTAGCGTAAAACTGATAAAAATGCTATACTAAAGCCTCATGGAGGTACTGAGGTAGCATGGCAAAACAAACAAGATTTATATTTGTAACAGGAGGGGTCTTGTCGGGGGTGGGCAAGGGTATAACAGCCGCTAGTATAGGGGCTGTTTTGCAAGCTAAAGGGGTTTCGGTTTCGGTTCAAAAATGTGATCCGTATCTGAATGTTGACGCAGGGCTGCTTAATCCAGCCGAGCATGGTGAGTGTTTTGTAACGAAAGACGGCGTAGAGGCAGATCTTGACCTGGGCCATTATGAGAGATTTTTGGATCAAGAGCTAACTCAGAAAAATACCACCTTGTCAGGCAGGTTATTTAGAGACTTAATCGCTGACGAGAGAGCTGGTAAATTCGGAGGTAAGACCGTTCAAATGGTACCGCATTTTACGGGCGCTATTAAAAAGTCAATCCATGAGGCGGCTGAAGGTGATATTCACATTGTTGAAATTGGCGGAACCGTTGGTGATTTTGAGTCGCTGAGCTTTATCGAGGCTATCCGTGAGTTTTCACTCGTCGTTGGTCGCGAAAATTGCTTATTCGTTCATGTAGTTTATGTACCCTTTTTAGAGGCCAGCCAAGAGTACAAAACTAAGCCCGCTCAAAATGCACTGGCAGACCTAAGGCATTTTGGGATTATGCCAGATGTAGTTGGCGTAAGGACCGAAGGCCATAGTCGACCACCAAAGAGTATCGGCGACAAAATCGCCTTGTTTAGCGGTGTTCGCAGAGAGGGAATTGTGATGATGCCAAATGTCGATACCGTCTACGAAGTACCTCTGACAATAAATCGTGATTTGGGAGCGCTGCTCAGTCAATTCTCGGGCAATGATTCTGAGCCAGATCTCAGGCAGTGGCGTCGGCTGGCAGAGCGAGATCAGACTGAATACGCCAAAGAAGTGACAGTTGGGCTTGTAGCGAAGTATATCGACAACTCTGACACATATTTATCAGTTACTGAGGCTCTGAAATCGGCCGCTTGGGCACAAAAGAGTGAAGTCAAGATTCATTGGATTGATACTGAAAAAGCAACAGAAGAGGATTTCGCGAGTGTAGATGCGATTGTTGTTCCGGGCGGATTTGGGAAGCGTGGGGTGGAAGGAAAGATAAGGGCAGCGAAATATTGTCTACAGAATAACAAACCCTACCTTGGTCTTTGTCTGGGTCTTCAGGTTGCGGTTATCGCCGCATCTAGGCTTGGCGGGTTTGAGGGCGCAGACAGTCAGGAGTTCGGGGCAAATTCGGAAAACAGCGTAATTTATCTCACGGATTCACGGCACGGTCAAGAGCCGACCGGCAGGAATATGCGACTTGGCAATTATCCAGCGATGCTTTTGCATGAGTCAAAGACTTTCGACGCCTACGCGGAGCCTCTTGAGAAATCAGGTGAATTCGATCGTTCGACGGGCGGGCTTGTCGTTACGGAACGACACCGCCATCGCTACGAGGTGGACCTTGCGAAAAGGCAGTATTTTGAGAGCGGTGGGCTGGTTGTTTCTGGCATGTCTCCTGATGAAAAACTGGTTGAGTTTGTTGAAGCCCCAGCTTGTGATTATTTTGTTGCCACCCAGGCTCACCCCGAGTTTAGGTCACGGCCATTTCGCCCACACCCTTTATTTACGGGGCTGATCAAGGCCTCTCTCGGCTAGACCCAGCATCCGAAGTAGTTTTGCAGCTTGACATTCCAAGCTAACTATGCTAATATGAAGGTGTAATAACTAATTAACACAAAAAGGTAAACAAATGGCTGAAGAGCAAATCGTCCCAATTTATCAACAGCACGATCTGAGCTCCGACGATGTATCGGCGTTGTCCTATGTTCTACAACATGTCCGTGGGGCAAGCCCCAGTTCAATGTCGCCTCTGAGCATCGATTCGCCTGAACAGTAGGTCTGCCTGGACTCTTGATGTATACTTATCATATGAATGATAAGATTTCTGAGATTGTCCGTAACCTTTTTGGTGTTGATGTTGATGTCGTCTTAACGCGGCCAGAGCCACAGTTTGGTGACTATACGACCAATGTCGCTCTGCAGCTGTCAAATATGGTTGGCAGACAGCCTCGTCAGATCGCCAACGATATTTCTGAGTCTTTGCAGGATGATGAGTTCGAGGAGGTATCAGTCGCTGGGCCTGGGTTCATCAATATTCGTCTGAGCGATCAGTCGCTGTTGAACCTGGTTCGACAAGAACCCTCAAGGCCATATCTTAGCAAAAAGATAGTTTTTGAATACAGCTGCCCCAACGCCTTCAAGGAGCTGCATACCGGACACTTGTATCAGACGATTTTTGGTGATATAGCATCAAATCTCATGTTGCTTGGTGGTGCGAATCTGCAACGGACGAGTTTCGGTGGTGATGTTGGGCTACATGTAGCGAAATGTCTTTATGGAATAGCCGAAAAGCTCTCAGGTGATAATCCTGATAAACTAAACGAGATCAGCGAAGATCCGCTTGAGCGAGCAGAATGGGTGAGTGGTTGTTATGTGCT
>CAYVCA010000032.1:2138-7451 GCA_964450025.1 uncultured Candidatus Saccharibacteria bacterium | reverse complement strand
TCTCTCGTGCGATGCACTCAGACAGCCATGTGCCTTACCACTTGGCGACACCCCAGAGTCAGCCACCAGGCTGAGGTTGATTATACTGATGGATGAAGTAAATATCAAGCTTGTGCGCGACGAGTGGTGAGCTTATGGATTTCGGATACGGCAACTGGGACTACAAAACCAATAGACAGCAGCGCTAGCAGGTGGGTGATGTCAATCTGGGCTATGTGGAGTGCTCCTCCAATTGGCGTGAGTAGAATTATGGCCTGGAGAGCAATGGAGATGAGTAGACCGATATGAAAGCTACGGTTTACTGCTCTTCCTCGCGCGAATACGGATTCAGTGTCTGAGCGAGCTGCCAGTGCGCTACCCCACTGGCTAGCAACGAGGATGATGAACGCAGTAGTCTGTGCGTACGAATGACCGTAGTGATTAATAAATAACAAGTAGGCCATGAGTGTCAGGATGGCGATGGTGAGGGCAATAATGATCGTCCGAGCGATCATGACGCGGTTCATTATAGGCGCATTGGGGTGGAGGGGTTTTTGTTTCATAATCCCCTTCTCTGCCGGCTCTAGCCCGAGTGGAATGACCATGGTGGTGTCGGTGACGAGGTTTACCCAGAGGATTTGAATGGCCTCAAGTGGTAGCCTAATGCCGATGATGAGCGATCCTAAAATAGTTAGAACTTCACCTGCGTTGGTGCTGATGAGATAAAATAACATGCGACGAATATTGGCAATAATTGCCCTGCCCTCCCGCATGGCATCAACGATAGTTTTGAAATTATCGTCAAGCAGAATGATATCTCCAGCATCCTTGGCGATTGATGAACCCGAGTTCATTGCGATACCAATGTGTGCGTTAGTGAGGGCTGGGACATCATTGACGCCGTCGCCGGTCATGGCGGTAATGTTATTTTGTTTGAGAATAGTGAGAATGCGGAATTTTTGTTCGGGCACTACTCTTGCGAATATCCTGGTGTGATCAATCGAGCTGGCGATCTGTTCGTCAGTTAGGGTGTCAAGCTTGCTACAGTCCAGGACTTCATTGCGACGACTTACGATGCCAAGTTCTTTGCCTATTTGATAAGCAGTTTCAGCATGATCACCAGTGATAATCCGCACAGTTACACCAGCATCCAGCATAGACTGTAGCGCAGCCGGGGCTTCTGGGCGGATGGTGTCGGCTACGGCTACAAACCCGAGCAAGGCGATTGGCTCACTTAATATGTCAGAGCTGTTTTTTGGTGCAACTATACGATCTGTGGTGGCAACGGCGAGTACTCGGTATCCTTTCTTGGTTAGCTTGGCTAGGGATTTTTCAGCCGCCTGCAGTGCAGTCGCCGAAAGACTAGAGTGCTTTAGTATGTTTTCTGGCGCCCCTTTGAGGTATATTCGGTAGGTATCGCCTTGATGCCAGACGGTGGCGCTTAGTGCCGTGGATTGCTCAAACGGTATCTCGTGGGCTGGCTGACGATGCTCAGATAATAGACCGTGCTTTCTCGAGTACTCCATGAGGGCTCTGTCAAGAGGATCGGTTGCTGCTGAGGAGTGATTGAAAACATGACTAATCGCTGTGCTTAGATTTTTTGGCTTGGATATGCTCCAGGTTTCATGTACCGTTAAGTAGTTCTTTGTCAATGTGCCGGTTTTATCAGTGGCGATTGTTGTGATAACTCCAAGGGTTTCAATTGCTCGCAGCTGGTTGACAAGTGTCCTCTTGCCGGCCATTCGGCGCATACCCAGAACAAGCGCGACGGTGATGGCGATAGGTAGCCCCTCAGGAACAGCGCTAACGGAAAGTGCAATGACAAACCTTAGGCTATCAGCAACCTCCATGCCGCGGAATAGAGCTAGCCCAAATGTAACGATGGACAGCGCGAGAACGATTAAGACTATTTTGCTAATTAATTTGTCTACCTTGATTTGCACAGGACTTTTTGTTTCCGTCATTTGTGAGAGCGAAGCGGTAGTCCCAGACTCGGTTTTATTTCCAGTCGCGACAACGACACCAGTGCCGACGCCGCTAATTACAAATGATCCAGAAAACAACATGTTGGATTGTTCGTAAATTGGTTTAATGCTAACTAGTTTGGCGGTTTTTTTAGACACTGGTAACGATTCGCCGGTCAGAACAGACTCATCTATCCGCAAATTTACCGACTGCAGTACGCGTAAGTCAGCTGGGATTTTTTCGCCCTCAGATATGTGCACGATGTCGCCAGGTACTAAATCGGAACTAGCGACTTTTATGATTTGACCTTCACGGGTGACGGTGGCTTGATTGATGGTTTGTCGGTTGAGGCTGCGCAAGACTCGTTCGGCTGAGAATTTTTGAATGTAGAATATGATAGCGCTAACGACGATAATGACGCTGATAATAATGCCGTCCAAGGTTTCGCCATGCCAGACGCTAATGGCGGCGGCAGCAGCGAGGACGAGTACAAAAACATCGCGGAAGGGCTCAATAAGGGTTTGCCACCAGGCGGATCGTGGGACAATAATGGTATTGGGGCCATATTCAAGTTTGCGAGAAGTAACTTCGCCATTGCTTAGTCCTGTTTGTCTGGAGTTGAGCCTGTTGAGTGTTTCTGTCGCCGTTGTTTGATAGAAGTGCATATGGTTATTGTAGCAGAGTTGAGGTGGGTGATATACTGTAGGATATAAACAAAGGAGATATGGGTATGTCGCGACGACCCTTGGTGTCGGTTCAGAATTTTAAGATGCGATTTGGCGACAAGGAAGTCGTATCCGACTTGAGCTTTGATGTGCTCGAGGGCGAGGTGTTCGGCTTTCTGGGGAGTAATGGTTCTGGTAAAACCACAACCCTGCGCGCACTACTTGGCCTGTATGAGCCTGCTGCCGGGAGGCTATTAATCAATGGTCGACCATACAGCGTCAGCAGTGGCATCAAATTGGGTTATCTACCTGAGGAGCGAGGTCTGTATAAAAAAGAAACCGTCATGGATGTAATGTCGTATTTTGGTGAGCTGAAGGGTCTGAGTCGTTCGGCTGCGAAGAGTGCCGCGTTAGACTACCTGCGTCGAGTGGGGTTGGAGGACAAGGTTGCAACTAGACTGGATAAGCTTTCTGGCGGTCAGCAGCAAAAAGTGCAGTTAGGGGTGACGATTATTGATAATCCAGAGCTGTTGATTCTTGACGAGCCGACCAAGGGTTTTGACCCAGTTAATCGTCGATTATTGATGAATATTGTCGAGGAGCGACAAAAGGCAGGCGCAACTATTATTTTCGTAACACACCAAATGGAGGAAGTCGAGCGACTGTGTGACAGAATCGTCTTGCTAAAGGATGGACGGTCTCGAGCTTACGGAACCGTAGCGGCAGTAAAGAAAAAATTTGGCGGCGCCAGCATGGATGATATATTTGTCAAAATTTATGGCAATGAAGGAGGTGGCGGCGATGAGTAGGGCTTATAATTTGGGCACAGTGATACGGTTTGAGGTTAAAAGAACACTAAAGAAGCCCTCCTTCTGGCTGATGGCTTTGGGGTTCCCTGTGTTGATTGCGGGTGTTTTTGCTATTGCTTTTTGGTCAAACGAAGCTACCATAGAGGCAGCTGACAAGCTGAAAAACCAGAAGATCACCCTGGCGGTCACCGATCAGTCCGGGCTAGTCAAGGAGGAGAGTCTGCAGGCAATAGGAGCGACGAGGCTCGAGTCGCGACAGGAGGGGATCGACAGGGTTAAGGCCAAGACTATTGATGCTTATATTTATTTTCCTTCAGACCTAGCGACTCAGCGGGTTGAGATTTTCGGACAAGATGCGGGTATGTTTGAAAACAGCAAATATACGGCTATCGCCACTGCCCTACTGGATCAGTCGGTTAGTGCGCAGGTGAGTCAACAGCAACAGGCAGTCTTGAGAGGTCAAGTTAGTATGACCGAAACTATGTTTCGAAACGGCGAAAAATACGATAGCTTAAGAGAAATGATTGCACCAGGGCTGTTTCTCATACTATTTTATTTATTGATTGGTATGTTCGGTAATCAGATGCTCAGCAGTACTATTGAAGAAAAAGAAAATCGGACGATAGAGATGCTATTGACAACGGTTAGACCCCAGGTTTTAATCTCTGGAAAGATACTATCGCTCGTCCTTCTGGCGATTATTCTTGCCTTGACGGCAATGCTGCCGGTGATAATACTCTATCTTATAGCTGGCTCTCAGCTGCATCTACCAAACTTCGAACTGTCTAATATCCCACTAGATCCACTTAAAATTGGCATGGGCGCGTTAATTTTTGGACTAAGCTTCTTGTTGTTTACTGGACTATTGGTGGCAGTCGGTGCGATTATGCCAACCGCCAAAGAGGCTTCCCAGTGGTTTGGCTTAGTGGTGCTGTTCATCTTCGGACCACTTTACGGAGTTACTGCATTTATATCTCACCCAGATGCGCCCTTTGTTAAGTTCTTAACCCTTTTCCCACTCACCTCTCCAGTGCCATTAATGTTAAGGAATGCATATGGCAACTTACCAATTGGCGAGGCGCTGATGGGAGTGGCGATTCTGGCTATTTCTGCAGCAGCCATCTTGTTGTTGTCGGTTAAAATCTTTCGTTATGGCGCTATGCAATATGATTCCAAGCTGTCATTCAAAGCCTTGCGGGCCAGGCGGTCATCTGATACAGTAAAGCCATGAAAGTTAAGATAGAGATAGACACTAGGACTTTTGTCAGGTTCTGGTTGGTGGTTATTGGATTTGGACTAGCTGGACTGATGATATACTCAGCCAGAGAGGCGCTAATGGTGCTCGGAGCGGCATTGTTTTTGGCGCTCGCGCTAAATGGACCTGTGTCTCGTCTTGTGCATATCCTGCCAAATAAAAGTCGACTCGGTGGCACCGCGCTGGCATTCATATTGGTCATAGCCTTGCTCGGTTCGATAATTTGGTTCGTTGTGCCTCCGATGATACAGCAGTCAGCTAAGTTTATAGAAACAATACCAGCCATTGCCGATGAAGCCGGTTCGCAATGGGTCGGCTTGAGAAGATTAATCGATGATAACGGTCTCAGGCCCCAGGTAGACGCCGCCATGAAGAGCATCCAAGAACAATCAGCTTCATGGGCTGCAGGCGCAGGGTCTAATATACTTGGCGGTGTTGGTTCGCTAGCGTCATTTCTCATGTCCCTATTCCTAACAGTCGTCTTGTCGTTTCTAATGCTACTCGAAGGCCCAGCCTGGATGAACCGTCTATGGAGTGTCTATCGAGATAAACAACAGATGAAATATCACAAAAATTTAGTAGACAAAGTGCACGGTGTAGTGACGGGATATATCATGGGGCAGCTGACTGTCTCGGCAAT
>CAYVCA010000032.1:0-2038 GCA_964450025.1 uncultured Candidatus Saccharibacteria bacterium | reverse complement strand
TAGCGCTTCAACTACCGCCCGTTTTGCAGCGAAGAAGGTTACTCCACCTGAATCAGTACTTCTCTTTGCGTCGTCGTCGAGGGTGTCATGAGTTTGATGTCGCAGGGCCGCGTAGTTGCGCCAATTATGCAGGCGGTTATGAGAGGCGGCTAGGGTATCCCAGGTGATATTGCCCTCCGTACGATAATGCTTTTCAAGCACCGCCATCTTGAAGTCCATTGCTGAGAAGCCACGATTAATGATGTCAGACAGAACTAGGATATTCCCGAGCGATTTGCTCATCTTCCTCCCATCTACCTTGACATGGTTATTGTGTAGCCAGATTGATGAAAATGATTTACCTGTTAGGCTTTCGGTCTGGGCTATTTCATTGGTGTGGTGGACTGGTATATGGTCGATTCCGCCCGTATGTATGTCGATTTGATCACCGAGAGTCTCACGCGCTATAACCGAGCACTCTAAGTGCCATCCTGGAAAGCCAGCCCCCCAGGGACTGTCCCACTCCATGTCGCGGACACTACCTTTCGGCGAAAGTTTCCAGATGGCGAAATCTGTTATATTGCGCTTACCTTCAACGCTAACTCTTGCTCCAGCTTCGAGTCCGTCGATATCAAGCCGTGCGAGCTTACCGTAGTTTTTGAGCTTCGAAGTATCGAAGTACAGACCATCGCCATCGATTATATAAGTATAGCCCTTTCTCTCCAGCTCCTCGGCAAACTTAATTTGCTCAGGTATAAGGTCGGTCGCTCTGATTAGGTGGTCTGGATGGATGAGTTTTAGGATATCATAGGCTTCTCGATCGGCAACTTCAATATATTTCTCTGCTACATCCCAGGCAGTCTTTCCCTCGCGCTTAGCACCCGTCTCCATTTTATCCTCACCGCTGTCATCGTCACTGGTTAGGTGGCCAACATCGGTTATATTTTGAGTTCGTTCAACGGTAATACCTTGAAACCTGAGTAGTCTGACCAGGACATCCCAGTAGATATAACCCGTCCAGTTTCCGATATGCGGCTGGCTATAGACGGTCAGGCCACAGGTGTAGATCTTAACAGTCTCACCGAGAGGGCGAAGCTCATCTTTCTCTCTAGTCAGTGTGTTATACAGCAGCATGATATTCTCCCAGGGCTCTCTCGGTAGCAGTTACGATATCCTTTAAAGCCTCGGTGTATTTTTCATGGATTCTAAATCCAGCTGCGTAATCATGACCACCTCCGCCGAAAAAGCCAGCAATTTCCGCTGCCACCGGAAGGTTGGTCAGTAGTTTTCCAGTTAGCTTTCCGTCTGGGTAGGTCTTGATGGCGATTGCCACCTCAACCCCCTCGACTAATCTCATTTCATCGAGCACTAGGACGCTTGGGTTGTACTTGTCGCTATAGGTTTGGATTTCGTCAAAGGGTATATGTATCAAGGCTAGCGTACCGTCAAGGAGGTACTCAATGCGCTGTATTAAGGCGCCTTTATATTCAAGTATTTCGGGCGCTTTTTTCATGAATTCTCTTCGCCGCTCTTCTATGGCCGAGTTGGAAGCGCCTAGTTCGGTTAGCTTACCAGCAATAAGGAAGCTTTTAGCGGTGGTGCTTGGCGTAGTCAGTCCCCTGCTGTCGCTCATTAGTGCGATTAATAGATTTTCGGCCGCCTGGGGGTTGATTGTCCAGTCAGAGGCCAAGGCTAGGCTGTAGATGATCTCGCTAGTGCTAGTGGCTAATTCGTTTAGTAATGTGTGGCTGAATGAAAGGGTGCTGGGGCTGACATGGTGATCAATCACGAGGACGGGTGTGTTTTCCAGAAAATGCCTAGCCTCGGGTATCTCGAAAGTCTTAGAAAGTAGAATTTCGGCAGTCGTATCAACAATTATAACAAGGTCAGCTTTGGTATCTAGGTCGGTCGTGACTCTATCCCAGCCCGATATATACCTCAGGTATTTTGGCAATTCAATCGGACAGTGCATCTGGACATTTTTGCCTATATCACCGAGGATCTCCTCGAGAGCCAGGCTAGAACCAAGGCTGTCTCCGTCGGGGTTTTCCGCCTGGAT
>CAYVCA010000031.1:0-8031 GCA_964450025.1 uncultured Candidatus Saccharibacteria bacterium | reverse complement strand
ATAGCCTCATCCCTGCTCCTTTTCTTGTCGCACTCCACCACGACAAACAATGATATTATGATGCATCTATTGCACTACATATACCAAGGGGAGGCAATGGGCCGAAAAATTTCAGGCCAAATGCGACCAAGCTCCATTTTTGCGGTTTTCGCAGTACTCACGATCCATGGGGTCTGCTCTCTCCGAAACAGGGTGATATCGGATGGTGTGTATATCAATGTCCGCCTTTCTGTACTGGGGTTGCAATCTATTATAAAGTATGTTATCATATTATTAGAATAGGTAATATTGTGTTAATGGAGTGTTTTTTATGAGCGGAGAAAGCTTGAGAGGTTATAGCGGTGATATGGGGGCTGGCAAGCCTCCTGACCTGGGTTGGTGCAGTAGATGCCCTAAGATAGGGGGGCTTATGGCAAATCTTAGTCTTGCTGAGGTAGGAGCTCTAGGGATTTCGCCAGAGGGGATAGATGAGGTGACAGGAGCATTAACGGAGAGGCTGGCCAAATCAATTGCCGCACACCCCAGTGCACAAAAATTAGATGATGAGAATCTTGCTAAAACCATAGAAAGTATAGTTCGCAAGAAAACAGACCAAGTCGAAACTGATAATATAGCTAGTACCGAGAGATCACGAGTGACAGTTGAAGAGAGAAGAAGACAGATAGAAGAGTTGACCAAAGGCTGTGCTGGGCCAACCGCAAGCGGCGCTCCGGACGGTGGCGGTTTAATCGAATGGTCTTGTAATAGTGATAATAAAGACCTATAGAAATAGCCGAGTGAACAGGCTGGTTATTGTAATCAGTAAATGGTGATATAATATCAACATGACTTCTGCGACATATGATGATGTGGCTTTAGAGAGAACTGTACAGAGCGGGTTTGGCTTGTCAGTTGAGGTTGGTTCGGTGATTTTGCGACAGGTAGATGTCAGCCGTACAGCCAAGGCAACGATATTCTTGACGAAAAAGAAGCAACTATTGTTGTTTATCGAAGCCTCTTCCCCGCTACTTTTGGCAGATGTTAAGAAAATCGTCAGTCGGATGGGACTGAAGTCGGAAATGTTTGTTCCACCCAAGGGTCGACCACATTATTTTGAAGAGGTTGGACGTCTGAAGTTTCGCGAGGTTTTCCCAGGGCGAACGCATGTTTCTGATGAAGACATTATGTTTTATAAGACACTGGCGCCATATAATCCAGCGCTAGTAATGATTTCTGAAGTGAAGAATGGTGAGATTTTCCAGTTTGATGCGGACACTCGGGGTGGTTGGCGTGTGGGGGCTAAGTTTGCGTATCGCAGGATTATGACCAGCTGATGAGAGATTATCTGGAGATTGTTCGGCGAAACCTGACCTCTCCGATTGTTATCGGTATTTTTTTGTTGGCAGCGGCGCTATTGTTTGTTGGTGAGCGGCGAGATGCCTGGTTTGTGTCGGTAGTGATCATCATCAATTCATTGATTGCGATACTGCAGGAGATTCGAGCTAAGCGGGCGCTAAAAAAGCTGGAATTGATGAGTGCGCCGAAAGCTCGTCTGTGGCAGGGCGAGAAGCTGGTAGAAATAGACTTTTCGGAGTTGGTGGCTGGCAATGAGGTTGAGATCTTGGCTGGAGATGAGATTCCAGCGGATATCAAAATCAAGAAATCGCACGGACTAGAAGTTGACGAGAGTATGCTGACTGGCGAATCGGCGGCGGTTACCAAGGACGACGCCTCAGCGGTGCTGGCATCCACAGTGGCGGTGGCTGGTTCTGCTCGGGGTGTAGTGGTGGCGACTGGTGCTAATACGAAAGCTGGCATGATTGGTCAAAAACTGCGACGATATCGGCCTGAATTGACTCCACTTCAAAAGGTTATTCAGCAAATCATTACATTTCAGGCGTTTGGTGCGATTGCTTTGGCGATCGTGATTTTTGTGGTTTATTATTTTATTTTTGCTGATGTTGATATGGTGAAAATCTTAAAGACCATTACCTCGGCCGCGGTGACTGTTGTGCCTGAGGGGTTGCTATTGGCTAGTTCGCTACTACTGGCGTTTGGCTCGTTAAAGTTGGCTCAGGTTAAGGTGCTGCCTCAGAAATTGTCGGCAATTGAGGCGATGGCGCTGTTGAATATCCTTTGTACAGACAAGACTGGCACTTTGACAAGTGATAAAATTGTTTTTGACCGATTGGAGGTGTTTTCGGGTACTCGTAAAAACCTGGCCGATGCGGCGGCAATTATAGCCCAAGAAGCCAGCAGCGGCAATGCGACCGGCAAGGCAATCAGTAGTGCGCTTGAGGTACCAAAAAAGACCGAGATTACTGAGGTGATGGCGTTTTCGTCAGAACGAAAGATGAGTGCTGTCAGGCTGGTGAACGGCAATAAGACAAGAACGCTGTTCATGGGAGCGGCGGAGTATATTTCGGGGCTAGTTGCACTGACCGAGGAGCAAAGGCGGGAGGTTGACAAATGGTCTGGCGAGGGGCAGAGAGTGCTGTTGGTGGCTGAGGTTATTGATAATAAAACCGCATTGACTAAGATGTCATCTGCCAAGGGTACGGTTCTGGGCGCAGTAATCTTAACAAACCCGTTGCGTTCAGGTGTAGAAAATACAATTAAGTTTCTGCAGAACCAGGGTGTTAAGGTCAAGGTTATTAGCGGGGATAACCCGCGGACTGTTGAATATGTCGCCAGATTGGCTGGTGTAAATGATGCACACAAGGTCATTACTGGAGCGGCTTTAGCGAGCCTAAAGGACAAACAGTTCAAGCAAGCGGCGGACGAGCATACAATTTTTTCACGAGTATTGCCAGAACAAAAAGAGAGGTTGATTGCCCATTTTCAGTCAACGGGTCTGTTTACGGGCATGGTTGGTGATGGCGTAAATGATGCGCTGGCTTTAAAGCAGGCAGACCTGGGCGTGGCGATGTATTCTGGTGCGGTAGTTTCGCGACGGGTGTCTGATATTATTTTGCTCAACAATTCTTTTAATGCCCTGCCGATCGGTATGCGTCTGGGTAATAAAATCATGCAGGCGATAGAGGTTATTGCCACTCTATTCTTTCATAAGATCATCTTTGGAGTGATTTTACTACTCGTCACCATGGCGGTTGGGCTGACATATCCATTTGAGCCGCGACACATCACATTCATGAATATGTTCTTGGTAACCATGCCAACAATCATGTGGACTGTTTTTCCGCCAGAACCAAAACATCGGGTGAATCCAAGTCGCTTCTGGAGAGACACACTCTGGGCAGTGTTGCCAGTCGGTGTGATTACTGGGCTGGCTATTTCGTTCACCTACTGGGCGATGCAGCTTGTCTATCCCAACCAGCCAATCAGTGTAGCCACAATGACGGTTTTGACGGCTACTTTCTTTGGAGTTTATATGGTTTATCTCGTGCCGCAGATGCTGGGGGTGAGAGTCAATAAGCGCGCTCGTCAGGCGAGGCTTATTTATATTGCGGCAGTGATATTCGTAGCGCTAACTAGCTTTAGTTTCGGATTTCTGAGGGATTTCTTTGACTTTTCCCTGCCAACTATTTGGATATTATGGCCAGCCATGGGCGTGATTATGCTAGCGGGAGTGTTGCAGTGGCATATCGCTAAAACGGTTGGAAATCGATTCGTTGAAAATATTGATAACAACTAGGCCATTCTCTGTAACACGATCAAGTTTTCGATATGCGGAGTGCGTGGAAAGAAGTTGTAGCTGTGAATGTGGACTATTTCGTACTTTTCAAGCAGTAGACTAGCGTCGCGTGCTTGGGTGGCGGGGTTGCAGCTGAGGTAGACAATGCGACCCGGTTCGGTTTCAAGTATCCGCTCGACTACTCCGGGGTGTAGACCTGCTCGAGGCGGATCGAGGATTATGGTTTTGCCCTGGGTGATGGCACTGAGCGCCTGCTCACTGGGTGATAGGATTGCTTGGGCGGTTTTACCCAGTTCGGCAATATTTCGTTGCATTTCCTTGACTGCATGCTCGTTGATTTCAATAAGGGCGGTGTCATCGCCGCCAATTGTTAGGCCGATTGTACCAACTCCGCTATACATGTCGACGGTTGGCGTGTTTTGAGGTATCCAGTTTTTCATGTCCTGCAAGGCCTGTTGGTAGACGGGTAGATTGACTTGAAAAAAGCTTTCGGCATTGTAGCGAAAAGGCACCCCCAAAATGGTGTCGATGAGGGTGGTATCACCAAATGTGGTTAATCGCTCAGTGATTACGCTGGCTGGACTTTTGGGATTAGAAAATATAACCTCCCCGCCCTGGGCCGATAACTTTTCGGCATCGTTCGGGGCTATTAGATCTGGTAATCGGTCCTTGGTGTATAATTGCCAGACACAATCTCCTTGCTGGTTGGAGCGGATAATTAGCGTTTTTAGATTTCTAGCGATGACCGGCTTGGTGCGCAAAAGATTTCTGATTTCCAAACCTAGTCGGTTGATTTCTGGCCTAGCTAGTTCACTTCCCTGCACTGCAATTTTACCCCGTGAGCCTCGTCGAAAAAAAGCTAAATCCAAAGTCTCGAGTCCTGTACTGGTGTCAATGTCGCCGTACCAACTGAATTCAATCTTGTTGCGATATCCGTAGCTGTTCTCATCTCCAAAAACCTCGATTGGCTGATGCCAGTCGACATGGTGTAGCCTTAGTGCCTGGTGGACAAGCTGAGATTTGTACTTTTGCTCTGCTTCAGGTGTCATGATTTGCCAGGGACTGGTTGAGAGGTAGCTTGCTGGTTCCTTTGGCGGTATTCTATCGGGTGATGGATTTGTAATTTCATATGCGATACCCTCGACTAATCTGGATTTCTTTTTGGTGACTTGGATATCAACCAGCTCACCAGGCAATCCATTCCAGACAAAGGCCTTTTGTCCTGTTTCGAGCGTGCCAATGGCCTGCCCGCCATCAACTATTTCATCTAATTGGACTTGCATGAGTATGAACAGTATAGCATTGTGCGACTAGAAGTTGCACAAAGGAGTTATTGAAACGCCGTTCCACCAGGAGTTGTTGACAGACTTGCCGGTTTTGCAGGCTCCATTTTCCATGGGGACATATAGGCCGTACGAAGTGCTGCTTGAGAACATGTAGCCGTAGTTGGCGTTCCCGCCGCTCGCAACATTGAAGGAAGTATGACTACTATGAGCCTTGGTTTCTGGTTGAGGAATCTCTTCTAGATACCCACCATCTTTTAGTATTGTCCAGACCTCATTTCGCCAACACTGACTAGAGCCGGAAGGAGAGGTCGTGCAAGTCGTGGCTAGAGGGTATTCGCCTTTATCGGCGCGATATTCACTCAGGGCTCCTCTGAGCATGGCTACATCGGTTTTTCGTTTTTCATCACGAGCATTTCGTTGAGTTGTTCTGTAGGCAATCGTCGCAACAGTAACGAGGATGCTGATCATTACGATTACTACGACCAGTTCTACGATCGTGAATCCTTTGTGTTTGTGCTTTATCATGGAGAAATTATAGCACAAGCTGTGTGTAAGTTTAATAGTTAAGCGGTCAGCTAATATGATAACAGTCTGTTATTAATATAGCACGAATAGTGATAAAAAGCAATAGCTAGGATGTTTTGATTGTTGAATTGTCTGGTTGTGGTGCGAGAAGTGCATTTACCTCTTTGCCGATATAACGACTATATCGACGAGTCGTATCGTGTGCGACTGGAAGCTTACGGGTGATAATGTTGGCATGTTTCTTGCCAAGTCTGTCAATGTGGCGGCTGATTACAAGCGGATCAAGCGCACCATAGAGGATGGTAATTGGCAGGTCTAGCGTAGTGATATCCTGCAGTGAGGTTTGGTTGATGATGCTAGACGCGAGAGCGGTTGTGTAGGCGTTAACATTTTTTTTGTTGATTGAGAGTGCAGTATTGGTTAGTCCAAGTTTTGTAATTATGGGCTCAAGCGTGAGTAGCTTGTCTGAATGATGAATGGCGGTGCGATATATTTGCCGCAGGACTTTTTGATATGAGATGGCCTTTTTTTCATCGATATGATAAAACGGTGGGCTACAGAGAACTAGGCGTTTAACTACAAAGGGGTATCGTTTTGCCACCTCGATCGCAGTTAATGCGCCGAGTGAGTGTCCAATCAGAACTATTTGTTTGGTCAGGCCGAGTTTTAGAAGTGTAACTCCAAGTGAGTGCGCCTGTTCAGACGCGCTATACTTCGCCCATTCAGGCTTTGGAGATTGGCCAAACCCTAGCAGATCGACTCCAATAATCCGTGCATCTCGAGGCAGCAACGGGACTAAATCCTCCCACGCCTGGGCTGAACCGCCGATACCATGAAGCAAGACAATCGCCTCTTTGTATTTTTTTGGTGCGTGGAACTCGGTTATGTGTAGGGAGTAAGGAAAACGAGCATATTTGTGGATTATTCGGTCGATACTTGTGTTGATGGGCATGATGGTATTATAGCATTTTTATGACTGCTGTTTGGTTTGCTTGATTAATGAGTGGTTGTGGTCATGCTTGACGAGCATGAGATGGCGTGATAGGTTTTAAGGAAAGAGCAAGGAGGATTATGGTTAAGAGCAAAAAGGCGTCGGGATTAGTGGAGGCCTATAATGGATTAACGAATACTGAGCCGGAGCCGCCTGGCTCAGAACACAAGCCATTACCAGACTTTGATGCTAAATATCCAGCCTCATCTTGGTATGTTGGAAAGGGTGGTGTTCGTGGCAGTAAAGGCAAAATTCCAGCTGGCTCTAGGGTTGTGGCTCAGGATTTTCCTGGAGAAGATGGGCCTGATAGTGGACGCATCAAGATTTTCGGTGTGCCGGATCCTCAGCTAACGAATCGTGTTATTGGTCAAGTAGGACGAATCCTGTTCGGGTTCGACCACACCAAGACTGACGGACACTACGCCGAGGACGATGTTGCAAGGGTGGCAGCAGAGGTCTTTACTGGCGATTCTACCAAGGCTGATCTGGGTCGCCTAGCCGCCGCAATGGCTTTGATTGATGTTGTAAACGGACGGTCTGTAGAGACTCCAGCGTAGAGACCTGCGGAATCCTTGGGCCGATTTAGCACTAAGGCGCTAAAGACCGGACCCTTTAAGGCCTTCGTTGTCGCTTGGTGCTTTGCTTTTTCTAGCTATCATTCTGACCAAAGAAGTGACCCATTCCTTACCACCGGCTATTTGTCTAGAGAAGGGATCTTCTGCATAATCAGTAATTTCCCAGCAGTCTTTGGCGTAGATTCTCGCCAGCTCCTCTGGTTTGAACATACTTTCTCGATTATTTTTTGACTGCGATAGTGCGGGATCAACTAAATACCCTTGAACAATATGTAGTCCACCTGGTGCCGTTAAGGACTTGAGGGTGCCAATCGTTGACGTTATTGCTTGATTGGGTAGAAGATGAAGTACTTTTGAGACGATGATATGATTGAAAAAGCTTACATCAAACTCTTCTTTGGTACCCTCCACGCTCATCATCAAAAAAGTGCAATTTCCTAAACCTCGTCTTCGAGCCGCCCACTTGGCTCTCTCGTATTCTTCCTCACAGTTTGTTATGCCAACCACAGTATGCCCAATTTCCGCCAATTTCAGGCTCTTTTCGCCATTGCCAATCCCGACATCGAGAATCTTATGCGCGAACCTCTCAGCCTTCATCAATCCAACGAACTTGTCAACATAGTCAATCATATCTTTATATTATATCACAGAATCAGGTATTAGTAAAGCGTTATTCTGTATCTCTACCCCAAACTCTCCGCCCTTGAGCAAAAACCGAGGTTCGCATCTCTGTCTAAGTTACAATATAACATCCGGTATAAATGCCGGATATTTTATTGTGGCTGGGGTGGAGGGATTCGGTCACGTTTCGCGACCCCGCGAGTTCACGATTGATGGTTAATCATCATCGGAACGTCGCTCTCAAAGTGCCACTGGCACTTTTCGCCCCCTCATGGCATTCGGGGATTCGAATCTCAAGCATTAACACGCGAAAAACGCCAGACCAAAAGGTCTGACATTTTTCGTGGCTGGGGTGGAGGGATTCGAACCCCCGAATGCATGGACCAAAACCATGTGCCT
>CAYVCA010000030.1:7930-8360 GCA_964450025.1 uncultured Candidatus Saccharibacteria bacterium | reverse complement strand
CCAAAGCCAACCAATCCTAAAATCGATATCACAAAGAAGGTCAACGGTGCAGATAGTGCAACTGTTGAGGTCAACAAGCCATTTGTCTACACTGTGGTAGTTAAGAATACCGGTGACGTCGATCTAAAGGACGCTAAGGTGTCTGACCCAGCTCCAGCTGGTGTAACCTTCCAGAGTGCCGACCGAGGCAGCATCTCAAACAACACTTGGAACTACACTATCTCTTCTCTGAAGGTTGGTGCTAGTGAGACTTTCAAGATCACCGCTATTGTTAAGGAATACAAGGAAGGCGACATCAAGAACACTGCCTGTGTCGATACGCCAACGATTCCTGGTAGCCCTGATGACTGTGATGATGCAAAGATTAAGGTAGTTAAGCCAACCAATCCTAAAATCGATATCACAAAGAAGGTCAACGGTGCAGATAGTG
>CAYVCA010000030.1:0-7830 GCA_964450025.1 uncultured Candidatus Saccharibacteria bacterium | reverse complement strand
GCCTGTGTCGATACGCCAACGATTCCTGGTAGCCCTGATGACTGTGATGATGCAACGGTGAAGGTTACTGAAGAGCCTGTGCCGCCTGCCCCTGAAAAGGAAGTTGTCTGTGAGCTTGATACCAAAAAGGTAATCACGATCGACAAGAGCGCGTTTGATGATGCCAAGCACTCTCGAAACCTCGATGATTGCAAAGAGACCGAGGAGCCTCAAAAACCTATCACCCCTGTCATCCCCGGTACTCCAGATCAGCTACCACAAACTGGTGCGGCTGACGGACTACTGAGCGCAGCTGGACTGTTCGCACTAGTCACCTCGACTGTCGCGTACGCAGTAAGCCGACGCAGCCTATAAGAGAGTCTCTGACCGCTCTCTTGGTCTATACAAAACAACCCCGACTAATCGGGGTTGTTTTACTTGCCCTAATTACTAAAGTGTCTTTTTCACCATTTCCCTAGTGAATAGCTCCAGCCTATCCCCCTCCTCCAGGTTGAGCTTCTTTGAAGTCTTAAGACTCACGCCGCACATCTCGCCCTCAAACACCTCTTTCGCACCTGCTTGCTGTCGCTGCACGCTTGTCACCTCTACTTCGGCGATTACATCATCTTTGCGCCTGACACGAGCCAGTGTATCCGCTACGATCTTACCTCTTAGCACCTTGCCACCAGCAATAACCTCTTCTCTAAGGGTTCTGAATATGCCCATAATCTCTAGCTCACCCACCTCAGTCTCCACCACCTCAGGCGCCAGTAATGCTTCCATTGAATTCTTAGCGTCGTCTAGGAGTTCGTATATCACCTTATATAGACGAATTTCAATCTTTTCGCTTGCCGCCTGCCGCTTAACGGCTGGAGGTAGCTCCACATTAAAGCCATAGATAACGGTGTTACTGCCAGTCGCCAATTGAATGTCTTTTTCTGTGATATTGCCCACGCCCACCCCAATGACATGCAGATTGACCTCATCGTTCGTATCAATCAACTTAAGGCTGTCAACCACCGAGGTTAACGACCCCTGAACATCAGCCTTAACGACCACATTGAACTCTGCCGCTTCGCGCTGCTGACTCATCATCTTTAAGATATCGGAGCCAGTCACATTGGTGGTAGCTATCAACTTCTCCTGCTCTAGCTTGTTTTCTGCCGCCATCACTCGAGCTTCTTTTTCGCTCTTCGCCAGATGAAAGACATCCCCAAATTGAGGCAAACTCTTAAACCCCGTTACATTAACTGGAGTAGACGGACCAGCGTTCTTTAGGTTTCTACCTCGAAAATCCTGCAAAGTCCTGATTCGCCCATATGCCGTCCCCGCCACTAAATAATGTCCCGGTTTCAGCTGACCGTGCTCAATCAGTAGCCCAACGACGGCACCGCGTCCAGTCTCCATATGCGCCTCAATCACCAATCCCTCTGCTGGCACATCATTGTCTGCGCGCAAATCTTCCATATCAGCTACGAGCAGTACCATATCTAGCAGCTTATCGATATTCGCCCCCGTTTTAGCACTCACCTCTACCATGACAGTGTCGCCCTTCCACTCTTCAGGGTTTAGACCATGCTCACTCGCCAGCTGCGCCTTTACCATTTCTGGGTTGGCAGACTCTTTGTCCATCTTGTTAATGGCAACCACGATCTTGGCATTGGCCGAACGAGCAAAGCGAATTGCTTCAACTGTCTGTGGCTTGACGCCGTCATCTGCTGCTACTACGATAATCACCACATCGGTCAAGACCGCGCCATGCTGGCGGAGGGCTGCAAACGCCTCATGCCCAGGCGTGTCAAGCAGCGTCATCATTCGACCCTTTCGCTCTGCCTGATAGGCGCTAATGTGCTGAGTAATTCCCCCAGCCTCACCTTCAACGGTTTTTTTATCAAGAATAGCGTCAAGCAAGCTGGTTTTGCCATGATCAACATGGCCCATAACAGCCACAATTGGCGGTCGCGAAACAGCATCCTCTGTCAACACATGCACCTGCCGTTCGGTTGCTGCGGTGGTCTTTTTCTCGAGCTTTATGTCTAAGCCTAGCTCCTCAACGATAATCGAGGCCGTCTCAAAATCTAACCGCTGGTTAATTGTTGCGGCAATACCGTTTTTAAATAACTCCCCCACCAGAGTCGTGACTGATAGTCCAAGCTTCTCTGACAGCTCCCCTACGGTAACCGAATCTGCTATGGCAACGATTTTTTCTTGTCTCATGCGGACCTCCTCTTTCTCGTCGCCCGCGGTGCGGCACTTGGCGAACTATTTTATTATGCTAATAGGCTACTTCTTCTTGCCTGGCAGGCTCAGTGAAATCTTTCGATTATCTTTATCTACTTCAAGAACAACAAACTCTTTTCGTTCATTCAGGGTGAACACCTTCTCTGGATCAGTACCGTCACCACCCAGCTCACTGACATGCACTAGCGCCTCAACGCTCGCGCTCAGCTGTACAAATGCACCAAACGGAGTAATGCGGGTAACAGTCCCCTCAACAACAACACCTGGCTTGAACTGCTCAACCTCATCCAGCCATGGATCCTTGGTTAGCTGCTTCATACTCAAGCTCAATCGCTCCTTGTCTATCGCGATAATTTTCGCATCAACAGTCTGTCCAGTCTTGACATAGTCGCTTGGATTGCTGACACGCTCCCAAGATATCTCAGAGATATGAATTAACCCCTCGATACCATCGACATTAACAAAAACCCCGAAATCAACCACGCCCGTCACCACGCCCGTGACCGTGTCGCCTACGGCCATCTTCTGGAATCTCGCAGCTAAGCCGTCCTTGATAGCCTCTTTCTCAGAGAAAATTAGCTTATTCGTCTTGCGATCAGCGTCCAGGATGCGAACGCTCATTTCCTTGCCAATAAGCACATTCAGGCGCTGTAGGATTTCATCCTTGTCACTCGATCCAACTCGTGGATAATGCTCGGCCGACAACTGCGAAACTGGCAAAAAGCCCCTGACCCCTTCGTACTCAACTAGCAAACCGCCCCGGTTAGCATCATATGGGGTAATCTTGATAATCTCACCAGCCTCGAGTCGCTCCGCGACCTCATCCCAGCCTCGCTCCTTTACCGCCTTGCGCAGAGACAGCAGCGAGTAGCCACTATCCAGTTCAGTATCAACGATACTAGCGGTAACCTCGTCGCCCTCATTATATTTTTTTGAATACCCAACCTCACGCCGTGGAACCAGCCCGACACCCAGTGGGCCAAGATCGATCAATATCTCGTGTTTTTTGACCGAAAGAATGGCCCCATGAACCACCTCTCCAGCAACAAGTTGCTTAATATTTTCACCTGCTCCAGCCAGCAGATCATCCATTGTTATTGTGGCGTTTGCCATAAGTCTTTTCAGACTCCTTCCTTAAATTGTATTTCTTGAAGCGTCAAGAAGAAGACACCTCATAGATTGGGTCTATTGTACATCAAGGAGGTCAATAAGTCAAAAATTGTATTGTCGTGATCGAATATAGGCAACACTACTGGCCGCCAGCAGTGCTAGAGCTAGTCCCGTAGCAAGATCTTCAGCAGGACCAGTTGCCGGAAGTCCCTCAGTGTGACTACCCTGACCGCTCTGTCCACCTCTGGTACTAGGATGATCCTGAGAAGTGTCTGTTGCCATGGCGCCGTCATCACTAGGCTGATTCTTGATCGTGTCGTCGCTATCCTTGTCGCTACCCTTAGTCCCAGCCTCGTCACCTGTGGATTGTGAGTCACTTGGTGCAGTCAAGGGCGGTACCTGGTCGCTTTTTCCGAATTGACCAGCGCCATACAAGACGCCAAGAGTCACCGCCACCAGTACAACACCAAAGATTATAAACACCTTTACTGACCCGTTATGTCTGCTCATCTCAACACCTGTCTACTTTCTCCACGCCTTTTAATGGCTACATTATACACCAATTCCTGATAGATGTCTAGACGCTCTGAATAACCACCCCTGTTATTCTATTTCAGCCCCATGTAGTACAATAGAGTCATGATTATCGCAGTAGACACTGGAGGCACGAAAACACTGGTTGCCGCATTTTCACTCGAAGGAGAAGTATTGGAGTCGATAAAATTCAGCACTCCTCAAGATCAAGCAGCCTACCTCACAGCCACGATAAAAGCCATTCGTGAAGTTGCCCCAGACGCAGACAGCATACAGGGCCTCAGTATTGCCCTGCCTGGAGTGATTCGCGATCAAAAGGCGGTAGTCTGCAAGAACCTTGGCTGGTACGACTTTGATATACTAGCTGAGCTACGACAGGAGTGGCCAAACACCCCTTCCTGGTTGGAGAATGATGCCAACCTTGGCGGCGTCGGCGCCGCTCAATTATTAAACCCCGCACCGCACAGGTGTCTTTACATCACCATTAGCACGGGTATCGGTGGCGGATTCACTGAGGATGGACGCATTGTTAGTGCTGTATCTGAAAACGAAATTAGCGATATTTTTTTTGAGTACGATGGAGTTATGTCTCGGTGGGGAGAAATTGCCAACGGTCGAGCAATCATGGATAAGTTTGGTGTATATGCCAGTGAGGTCCTGGACCCAGAAGACCAGAGGGAAGTCGGTCGACGCATCGCCCGTGGTCTAATGGCGCTCCTTCCTGTTCTCCGTCCCGACATCGTAGCCTTTGGCGGTGGTGCAGGAGCTCATTTCGATCTGTTCGCCAGATATGTCGAGTCAGAGCTATCCATCCTGCCTGAACAGTACCGCTGCCCCCTCGTTACAGCACCGCACCCTGAGGAGATTGTGATTTATGGCTGCTATTTCCACGCCAAAAATCAACTGGCTACCTGAGCGATTAGCCGCTGACTTTCCATCACTTACATTTAGCGAAGCGATAGATTTTTACTGGTCACCTGCGACAAACACTATCTACTACCCGCCCCTCAGAACAGAGGAAGATGCCTATCAACTGCTTCACGAAGTAGGACACGCTCAGCTTGGCCACAACCGATATCCCAGCGATATCACACTCCTGGTAATGGAACGACAAGCCTGGCAATATGCTGTCGATCACCTAGCTACTCGCTACGGCCTTGGCTTGGACATGAATAGTCCCGTCGTTGAGCTGTCACTCGACAGCTACAGGGACTGGCTTCACGCTCGTAGCACCTGCCCACACTGTCAGGCGGTCGGCATTGAAAAGCCTGGCCACTACCTCTGTTTAGTTTGCCAAAAAACATGGAGGGTTAACGAGGCCAGGTCCTGCCAACTCCGACGCTATAAAAACAGCCCCAGTTAGACCCGGGACTGTCTCAGTTAATTCTTGCAGCGCGCTCTATTTGCTATCGCTAGCCTTGCGACGACGAGAAATGCGACCACCTTTGGCGCCAGCAATTCGTGCCAGCTCAGGATTGGCTGCAAATCCACCCTTTGTTCCCTTTACCTGTCCGCCTTTACGACCGATTTTTGCATAAAAATCAGATCCGTGACGAGCTTTATTGGTTGCAGCGGCCTTCTGGCCGCCCTTTTTGGTTCCTGCCATGGTTTTCCTCCAACTTAAAAAAGGTTTCCACATTAAAAATATGCAAAAACCCTCCCTTTTATATCACACACTCTATAGTGTATGTTTGCAGTATATCATACCGCTTGTTCTTTGTCAAGGTTTACATAAAAGATTTATATTGTGAAAAAGTCTTGTATTATCCTGCTGGCTTCGCTATACTACTGATTAGGCACCTGACTTCAGGTAAACCATCTGTCCGGAACGATACCGGAACACCACCACAAAAACGACCCGATCTGCGAGACGGGTCGATTTTTTATACCGTTAACTGCATCACCTAGTGAGCAGTAGGTGTGTATGTAGGTGGGCCTGTATTGATCGCTGTGCGCTACTCTCTGACCTAGTTAAGCTACTGTAGCCCTGGGCGCTGTACTCACGGAGGATCTCCATGTACTCGCTCGCCTCGTCATCCGTCAGCTCTGGAAAATCCACTATATACCGCCTCGGCACCAGCATGAGATGACTCCGAACCCTGACGCTTTCGAAAAAGTAGTACGGAAAGTCATTCTTGATGACGCTAAATAGCGGGTGACTCTGGACTATTTCTCGGTCCGAAACATCCACGCACAGCGGACACGGCATACCCCTGAGCTGTAGTGACTTGCGGTATTTTACATATGCTTTTCTCATGGCCGCCGATCGGGCAGAAATTTTTAGATTTTTCTTGCTAGTTCTCTCTAGGTTCACTGTAGATCACTCCTATTATTAATAGATAACAACTGCCTGATTGGCTGGGCCGGCTTTTTGAGTATTTGACATCAACTGAGCAGTGGACCAGTAGGCAGAACCAGTGATTGGGTCATGCACATAGAAACCCAGTGGATCTTCGACGCTGCCCTTAACCCCGACAACTAGTCGAACATGCATCGGGAAAGGACCCGATGCTGTACCGCCGTCAGTGGTCGTCCAGGTCTGGATCTGTGCCGATGAGCCCCATATCCCCCACAGCACCACCGGACGATCGCTGTGTAGCTGCTGCGCCAGGAACTGAGCAGAGATACCGTAGTGGGTCGACGCCTGACGACCATAGGAGCGTACCGCAGCCGCAACTGGCTCTGCATACACACCCCAACCAGTACCCTTGCCCTGATTTCCATTAACATCGCCCACAAACTGCTTCTGCGGATCCTCCCAGGTGTTCGCATCCTGATTCTTATGCGTTGGATTATAGCCAAACCTCTGCAAAATATCCCAGTCACTCGCCCCGATGCCCCTATAGACAAGCGCCATCCTGACACTTGCGGCCTCACAGCTCTGAGCATAGACCTGCTTATAGAATGGTACGTTTAATTTAACCGTTGGGACCTCAGTTGTAAAGCCATGGCTCCACCCCTGGCTAGGCAGGCCAAACCCCGCAGGCTTAATTCCGCCAGCCAGGCTAACTCGCACACTCCTCTGGTAGCCCAGATCTGTAACGGCCACCACCATCGTATCACCGCTCCAGCTAATGCCAGTGATTTTTCCCGAGGAAATACTAAATGCGCTTTCAGCCGAAGCCTTGTCTACCGGCTGATTAAAGCTAATATTTACTTGTTGCCTAGCCTGAGATAGCTCATTGCCATTCGGCGAGGCCCCAGCCACGTCAACAGCACCTCGACTAGAAATAGACCCGTTAATCTCTTCGATTAAAATGCCACCTGAACTAGTTCTCATCCCGCTCCTGATCGAGTATTTATATCCCTTTCCTGGCTCAATCTTGCCAGCGGTAAAACCATAGGACAGACCGTCGCCCGACCACTCACCAGATCCAGGCAGGTCAAATACCACATGACCCACTCTTGATGATTTATCGATCGATTCGCTAAATGTCAGCTTAATTACGTCGTTTGGTAGCAAATCGGACTCTTTGGAGGTCGACACAAGAGTTGGGGCAGCCGACACTTTAAACTTCCTTGATAATATATTCTTGCCAGTTGCCGAGTCTTTTGCCTTTATTGTGATGTCCTGACCCTGAGGCAGAAGTGTTTTTGGTGTCCACTGATACCCGCTACCGGAAGCCTTTCGTTCAAGCTCAATAGCTGGGTCGGACTCAAGTGTAATATCTTTAAGCGGACCACCACTGTCTTTGAGCTCAATACTAAACTTCTGATCAGCCGCCAGACTAGCGCTCGTCTCGGCCGGAGAAAAGCTCAGTACCCCAGGAGCTTCCTCGGTGGTAAAGCTGGCCTCAAACGAATCCTTTGCCTCTCTGCCGTAACGAGCCACATCTGTCAGCTTTACGATGTACTTCTGAGCAGAGCTGAAGCTCTTTTTGGGTACAAATTTTAATCCAGTAACGCCAAGAGGGCCGGCGTCAAAGTACCACTCACCGTCCACCTCAGGACTAATCGTTGCGCTAC
>CAYVCA010000029.1:0-8523 GCA_964450025.1 uncultured Candidatus Saccharibacteria bacterium | reverse complement strand
CGATGATGTTAGGAATAAGCTCAAAGTGAGCTGGCACTTTGCTCATTTCTTTTTTGGTGCGAAGGTGAATTGTCAGGTTGGCGATATCCTGCTGCAGTAGCGTCGTTAGCCAATCTCGCCATTCATCAACATATGTATAACCGAGGCGAGTCTTGACGCTGACAGGTAGTCCAGCTATTTTGGCGGCTTTGATGGCCTCAATGGCGACTTCTGGCTTGCGAATAAGGGCTGAGCCACCTGATTTGATGGCAGACTTGGCAGGACAGCCCATGTTGATATCAATTCCATGATAGCCTAGCTCTTTACAGTGCATGGCTAGCTGCTCCATATCGCCTGGCTCCCCGCCCCAGATTTGGGCAACAATCGGCTGTTCGTCATTAGTACGAATTAGTCGACCGCCAATGGCTTTTTGGCCTGCATGCACCCAGCCAGTGGCGTTGGTGAACTCAGAGAACCAAACATCTGGTGCGCCTGCTTTAGCGACAACTTGGCGAAAAACTACATCCGTCACTGCCTCCATCGGGGCAAGTGCAAAAAAGGGTTGCGGTAGGTTTGTCCAAAAATTGTTCATTCTGTACATTATACCAAGAAAGGAAAATGCCCGCTCCATGATGAAGCGGGCGGTGGGCGTGATGCGCTTTATGCTTCAGGTAAAACCTGGAAATAAAACACAAGCCCGGGAGGCCACCGTAGCCGGAGTCCGGCGGCGCTCAATGTTGCTACTGGGCAGTATGCAACATTTGTACCCTAAAAGGGTCTCCGGTGAAGGTTTGGGGGGTGACTGAACGCATCATTGCACCAAAGGGTCCTCCCGATCATATCGGGCTGAAACCTCAGTCACCCTAGGGTAAAAACCCTGTCGCGAAGAGTGGAATTGAACCACTGACCAACCCCCTCGTGGGGGGCTGCTCTGCCAGGCTGAGCTACTTCGCGTATTCCTATCGATAAGAGGGCCATGAGCCCCCAGCCCAGCGCCTTACTGGACTATTTGTATTTTATCATAGAGCATTGTTGTTGTCAAGCAATTCTTGTTCAAAAGCAAGAATTCCTTTATAGCTCTTGGAGTATTTAGAAATATCGGGCAAATCAAGAGTGGTGATTTTATGCCATACCACCCCAATCAATTTCGCAAACACATCTAGTTCATCTCGAGTAAAACTGTCTTTCAGGGCATATATTTCGCCCGTTTTCGCATCAGCTTCTGTAAACTGCAAAACTCCACCAGTAAATGAATAGTCGGCGTAATCACGGGAGTTTTCACTCAACAGCTGATAAAACATTAGCTGTTGGCGATACTTATGCAGTCGGATTTTATCAGAATCGGTTGACCCTTTCCAGCTTGGGAATGACTTGCCTGTCTTGTAGTCCGTTACTTGAATAGTCTTCGCCTCCTTGTCGGCATCAATAAGGTCTAGTTTTCCAGTTAAGCTAGCACCGTTAATAACCACCCCTTGATTTACGAAATTGAGCTCAGCCTGCTGATTTTTATGAAAAGATGAGCCGTGGGTGGTCATGAACTTCTCTAGGACCGTCCGACCATATGAGTCCCATTGCATGAAGTCGTGTTCTGACAGCCCCTGCTCCCTCAGGCTATCGCTAAAGTGATCAAGTAGCTCGGGGAGGTCTGGCAGGGTGTTGTTAGCACGCATTGCATTGTGTGCAAACTGCAGACTGCTGTGAACTGCGGTACCCAGGCTGGGTTTGGCGGATTTAGCGTGAGGAAATTGCAAAAGATTGTTTATCAGGAATGCTTGTGGTCCGCCACTTGGTACATCAAGAAAATTATTCAAATGTGTTACTGATAGTTTGTATGATTCTAGTTTTGGCGCAAGCAACTCTCTTAGGTCACTCGTTAGTGGGTTGGTTAATCTGTCGTGCCAGTCGGTGTTGATTATTTCAAGGACCGTGTCATCGTTCTCGGGAGCTGGTACTAAGGTAATCGGCTGTTGACTAATGAAGCTAGCGACGAGTGCCGTTTTTGATTTTCTGTCAGTGCTAGAGTAGCTAATATTTAACGATTGCTTAGCGCGGGTCATGGCTACAAAGAATAGGCGAATTCGTTCGTCGTAGCTGCTACCAGCTGGTTCAAGCGGCAAATTGATTGGGTATGAGATGGAACGACTTCGTCCTCTTGCCTTCTCGCCCCAGCGATCATCCGTTGCTCCAATAATGAAAACAAAATCAAACTCTAGCCCTTTTGATTTGTGGGCGGTCATCATATTAATTCGTCCAGTCAGGTGCTCCGCGCGGTTGCGCACAATTGTCAGACGAGAATCCATCTGCCGGTAGCTGTCAATTAAAGCCAGAAAATCCGCCAGTGTTGGAGTGTCAGTATTAAAGTGGGCTCGGACTTGGTCTCGGATGGTCCTCAGGGCCTCCATGGCGCTGATAAAGATATCGGGAGTGGCTGTTAGTTGGTCGCGTGAAAAATAATATTCGTAGATTGGTGATCGATATTCTTCATCTGGCACTTCGTTGACGCCAATCAAATGGTCTATTTGCTGCTCCACGGTCAAGGACTGATCGGCAATCGAGGTTGTTACTAACCAAGATGAAAACTGCTCAAAAACAGGCGAGGTCTGCATGGCTTCAAGCCAGTGTTGACGGTTTTTGTAAGCATTCAGACTAAGTTTCCAGATGTCTATTGGGGTAAAACCCCAGGCTGGATGCGCCAGAAGTTCAGGCAGTAGGCTGTTGGCGTCATCATGACGCGACTCTCTGGCTGACACGATAACCCTGGCTAATTTCTCAATTAGTTTCACAAGTTCATGCTCCAGGGCGTCATCTCGTCGCTCATAATTCGCCTTAACCCCCGCTTTTGCAAGATGTGGCAGTAGCGCAATTAGCTCCTTGTGCTCCCTGGCCAGTATGGCGATTGATTCGGCTGGAACATCCTGCTTGATTAGGTCAGCCACTCTGTTCGCAACCCCTGCCCGCTCGGTATCCTCTGAGACATACTCAGAGATATCAACTTGGGCCTCAGTGTGGGAAAACCAGGGAGTCAACTCTTTTGATAGGTCGGGAATCGTATTTTCCAGTCGGTCCTGCCCCTGTTTGATAACCTGTCGCGCGACGGCTAGGATGGCGGAATCAGAGCGGTAATTGTCTGTCAGGACGACGATTTCTGGGTCCTGGTAGAATTTACGGAATCGAGAGATGTTGCCAACATCTGCGCCCTGAAAGCTGAAAATCGCTTGATCGTCATCACCAACCGCCATGACATTTGGCTGATCGTAATCGGTTAAGGAAAACAGCAGTCGTAGTTGGGCCAGGTTGGTGTCTTGGAACTCATCAACCATGATAAACTGAAATTTTTCAATCAGATTTGCTACGAGATCGGGGTGTTTTTTCATGGCTTGAATGACCGTCAGAATCATATCGTCATAATCATACAGCTTTGCCTGATGTAGCGACTGGGTGTAGGCTTCATAAACATCAACGGCTGCTAATAATTTAGATGTCTGTAAGCTATCTTTGAGTACTGTATCGCCAAGGCTGTTTTTGGTGCAGTACTTGCCCTTCCAGGTGGTAATGGAGTTGGTTTTGCCAGTTCCGGCAGCCTCCTTCACAGCAAGCGCCATAGAGACAGACAAGCTTTCAGTATAGCTCGGTATACCATTGGGAAGTTTTTTGCCTTCAATTCCAGCCGCTGTTTGCGCCAGCCTTGCGAACGGCTCAATAACTGCTGTTGTAATCCGATTGCCCAGCACCTCGCTCACCTGCTCTGATAGCTGATCAATCGCTTGCTGGTTGTCATTAATAATCTGCTTTAACTCATCGGTGCTTAGGCCGCTTTTCTTGAATTCTGAAATCATGCTTCTGAGAGTTTTGAGATAGTGATATTCACCGTCAAATATGACTGCCAAGGGGTTTTGTCGGTTAAGGCTATCAAAAACACTTTTTAGCACCTGGTACTGAGACAGATCATCGGCTGGCTGAAAATCACTGCCCTGGAAAAAATACTCACGATTTTGGTTGATTATCTCCACGCCAAAGCTGTGAAAAGTATGAATTGCTACTTTGTAGGCCTGTTCTCCAATGATTTGACGGAGTCGTTCGCGCATGTTTGCGGCGCCGTTATCGGTAAATGTTAAGCACAGGATATTTGACGGCAAAGCGTCTGTTTGCTGTAAAATATTGGCTGCTCTAACGCTCAGAAGCTCGGTTTTACCAGTTCCTGGGCCAGCAATAACCAGCAGTGGTCCATAAATTTTGTCAACCGCTGCTTTTTGATTGGCGTTAAGGCTGTTGTATCGCTCACTAAAGCTCATAATACCATTCTATCAGATAACTAAAGCTGCCCAGCACCATAAAGCAGGATTATGAACGCGGCAATAGCAAATAATCCCGCGGCTTTAATGGCGCCATGGTCTTTGTACCAGGTTTTTTGTAGTTTTTTGGGCAGTTTGCGACGATAGGCATGGGAGGTGATGGCGATTGTTCCTGCCATAAAGAGCAAGGCTACGCTTGTTACGGCGGCAGGCGTGAGTGATTGGATGGCGATACCGATTCTAGCAGCAGGCGATAAATTATATTCCTCAGTTTGACCCGACTCCCCTGATGCAGCCGATACGGCGTAGGAGTTTGTCAATGCCGCCGCTTTGTTTTCTGCAGGCTTGGCATAAAGCGCAACGATTACGGTCGTAGGAGTGCCATGAAGCTCGCCAGTAGTAACGGCAAAGCCGACATCGGTGTATGATTCCTTGAGCAAGTTTGCTCTGTGTGCCTCGGAGTCCATCCAGCCAGCAACAACGCCATCAGCGGTTGAGAATCCCTTGGCCAAGTTCTCGCCAGCCTCGGCATAAGTATACCCGGCACCACTAATCCAGCTCCACGGGTTAACACCAGATGGCGAAATATGACTCCAGTATTGATTCTGGATGATGTCATTGGCTTTTAGCATGGCCGCCTGTGACAAGTTGTCGTTCATCCTGAGTGGTCCGACATGCTCTTCAGCTCGCCTGTCGTTGGTGGCGACCAGTAAGCCGTTTGGGCTAATGTTCACAACTTGTCCCAGAACACTACCGGTTTTTGTCAGGTTGTAGCCCATTTGCAGCATGATTGCTAGGGAAATTACCGCTACGATGCCATAGCGACGGATTGCATGTGGACGGTACTGATTTTCTTTTTTTGGCACCAAAGCAAGAGCAGTCTTGCGACGAGTATTGCGGACATGCTTTTTGATAACTGATTTTTGTTTCTTTTTTGTCACTGTGTATCCAGTATAGCACTAATGCATGAAAAATGAACCCGCACCAAGGCGGGTTCATTCTTGAGTAATAGACCAGGTTACTCTTCAGTGGTTTTTCGGACCGTACTGAGAATGATCATCTGAACAACTGCAAGCACACCGAGGAGCAGCGACCAGACATTTACCCAGTTCATGCTGCCGCTAAAGTCCTCAATCAACAGCAGTGCTATGATTGCACCTGCGGCTGGGATGATAGTTAAGATTCTCTTTGGCGCTTGCCCATCCTTTTTGTTCGCTCCAGCGAGACCAAACAGCGATATCACGCTAGCCAGAGTAATGAATATTGTCAGCAGCAAGTTGACTAATGACCAATTGTCTTTTGCGTCTTCGGCCGCCAGGACATCACCTGATTCACGAGTATTCTTTTTACCGTCATCGGTCCTAGCCCGGCTGTCGGTTGCACCAGCGACCGATTCGGTGGAATCGGGGTTTACTGAAGGGGTGGTTAGTGCGATATTGCCTAGCGCAACCTGTGGTCGTGCAATTGGTGGGAATGACTGTGGGGTGTTTGGTAGGCTGGTGATAGGGGTGTTGCCACCACCCGTCTGGCTACCAGAGTTGGTGGCTGGCTTCTCTGCCTCTACTATCACGGTTTCTGTGGCCCACTCTGGATCTGTATCAGAAGCATTAGTATTCTCTGCGCTGTCAGTCGCACGAGCGGTGATGTTGTGAGTGCCAACTGCAAGAACCGGACTAACTGCAAGTGACCAAGTTGTGCTACCTGGAGTGTAGCTTGCTTGTACTTCTGTGTTACCAATTTTTACCCAGACTTCTTTTGCATCAGAGCCAACAGTACCTTGAATTAGGGTTGGGGTGGCAGAGATGATTTCAATCTTTGGTGGAATGGAATCAACAGTAAAGTTGACAGACTCGGCGTTGCCGTACCTACCTAATAAATCGGTGGCCGTGAAGTAGATTGTGTATTCACCGTCTGGCAAGTTTAAGTTATTTGCTAGCTTGAAGCTGGTTTTCCAGTCTTTTGTGCTACCACTAGGCACTTGCGCACCCCAACTAGCGCGAAGAGTCGAAGCATTACTCCTGTCGTCGCCCTTATCCCAAACAGTTACATCAAATCGCTTCATACCAACAGTGTCAGTTGCGTGTAGTTCGATCTCCATCTCATTGGCAGTTTTGACGAATGCGCCCGTAGCTGGAGATTCAATTTTAGCAGCTGGAGCAGTAGTGTCGCTAGTGATTGCGCTGGTTGTGTTGCTCGAGTTGTTAGCCCTGTCGTACACCCGAGCTTTGATAGTAAGCGTCTGTCCGTCCTGTAGTTCTAGATCGTTTTTAAGTTTAGCTAGATCAGCTGGAGTTAACTTGTAGCTGTAACCATGTTCATCATTTGGAGTACTGTTTAGTGCAGAAACATAGAAAACGACTTCTTTGCCATTTGCGGAAGCATAGAGATGTAGTCTACCCACTCCGCTCAAGGTATCTTTATAAGTGCCCTCGATTGTAAATCCCTTGTTCGTATCGATTGGCCCTGTTGGCTTAGCAATCGTTACTATTGGGTCGGTTTTGTCATAGCCGATCTCGAAAGTATCGCTACATTTCGACTCGTTACCGATGGCGTCGACAGCTGCTACGCAGAAGAAATATTTACCCTCACCTTGGTTAAATACTACGCCGTTGAGGTTTTTGCTAGTGATATTTGGATTTTTCCATTTGTTACCTTCGTGATAGTCGCTGCCGTCAATACTAGTCCATGAGTAGTAAACATAGCTGTTTACATCACTCGGAGTAGAATGATTCCAAGTAACATCGCCCATGGGTAGATTTGCCCAGCCGCCGCTACTTCTAACTCCGCCGTTGCTCATTTTGAATAATAGGTCGTATGGGGCTGCTGGAGGAGATTTGATAGTAAAGTCGACTCTGCCACCAGCTGAGTTGCCGACTTTATCGCCTGCGTTATAACCGATGAAATACTTACCGTCGGTTAGGTCTTTTGTGCCATATGCTACAGTGCTGTCGCTTTTGTTGCTATTTGATGCCACTTGGTGGTAGCCATTGCCATAAGGGCCAGTACCCTTTGATGGATCATACTTCCAGACAGAATAGCTGATCACTTCAAGTCCAGATGGTGGATTACCTTGGTCTGTAGCGGAAATAGTAAATACGCCTGGATTGAATAAGGTGCCTTCGTGTGTAATACCTGTGCTATGTGCTATTTTTACTTCTGGTGCAGAATTATCTATGTAAAATAGATGATTAGTGCGTGGGCCAATACCATCCTCGAAGTCAGTTGCTGTATAGATTAGGTCGTATTGACCGTCGGCAAGGTCTGCAGACACTGGCATATTAATATTGAAGTTGCCATCTGGCTGCAATCCGGAATCATTGTGGTGCATAGTATAGGAGGTAACCTGATTGCCGTCTTTTACGAGCTCGAGTTGCAAATAATTTACGGCTTTATCGTCTTTAAATGTACCCTTAACATTTAATTTATTACCATTTGCCTGTGTACCGACGATACCATTTGTCGCAGGCGTCGTAATGGCGGCTTCTGCAGGATTATTGACATTGACCGTAAATGTCCGGGCGGTATTCCAGTTGCCCTTGAGGCCAGAGGCTGCTACGGAACGAACTTGCACGGTGTGCGTGCCGTTGGCGTAGTCTTGGGTGAAGCTTTGTGCAGTGTTGTCTTCTGGAGACTTAATTGTTGCACCGCCATCAAGCGTGTACTCAAATGTAGTGGCGTAAGTAGGCTTGTTCCAGCTAATTGTTACATTGCGGCTATTAGTGATTGTGGAGTTTTGGGCTGGAGTTGGAGCGATAAAGCGTGGGGCTGACGGGGCTGATTTTAGGGTATACCATATATTAAAATCATTGGAGTATTGTTTATTGTTGTCGACAACCGTGCCCGCAAGACGACGAATGTGGGTCGTTCCGCTGTCGTTGTGGATACTCTGGCCATTGATTGTGAGTTTTGGCTCACGGGTCACTCCACCGCCCTTTGCTAGGTCGATGGTTCCATAAGACCGTGCACTAGCTCGATTGCCAGAAGTAATTAGATTATTGATAGTTACCTCTGAGCCATTGGCGTTGATAGCTGCCCTGCGCGCATTGCGAATCGTAGAGTCATTGACTATCACATTTGATACATAGGGATCAATACCGTGCAGGTCACGGCTAGAGCCACCAGCATCAATGACAAGATTGTTTAGTGTGGCTGTATTTGCTACACCGTAGACACCTATGACTGAATCGTTATCGTTGCCAGTACGAGTGAAGTTGGCGGTTATGCTGTAACTCCCCGCTCCGTCGATAGTGAT
>CAYVCA010000028.1:811-9151 GCA_964450025.1 uncultured Candidatus Saccharibacteria bacterium | reverse complement strand
GTGTGGGCATAGTCAACCACTACATCATAGTCCAGCCCTTCAACAGCCCGTTCAAACCGACCTGGAATTGATTCGAGATTAGCAACTCCCTCCTGAATATCAGAAAGTTTAATCCCCAGCAGATAGGCCACAGCCGTGGCAGCGGCCATATTAAAGGCATTAAAGTCGCCCGGCAAGTGAGTTGCCAGCTCCAGATGGGTCTGATGGTCTATGACGATATCAACCTCTGTTCCCTTGCGATACAGTTTTACCTTATCAACCCTTGCCTCGGCTTCTTCGTGCTTGCCGTAGGTCATTTTCTGTTCGCCAGCGGTGAATTTGTCAAAGTATTCAAACCATTCATCATCACGATTGAGTACGATATAACGAGGACTTAGCTGAAACAGCTTGGCTTTAGCGCTGGCATAGCTCTCCATCGTTTTATGATAATCCAGGTGATCTTGAGTGAGATTGGTCATAACCGCTACTTCAATTGGCACACCCGCCAACTTATACTGGTCCAGCGAGTGACTAGTTACCTCTAGCACGACATAGTCAACTCCAGCGCGCTTTGCGTCACGGAAAAATCGCTGCATCCGAGCGGTGGTGGCGACTGTAGCGTTGAGATTATTAATTTGTGACTCCCCCGCCATCTCTATCACGGCAGTAGTAAACATGGCGGTCTTGAACTTGGCTTGTTTGAGAATCTCGTTGATATAGCAAGCTGTTGTTGTCTTGCCATTCGTGCCAGTAACGGCAATCACTCGTAGGTTCTTTGAGGGGTCGCCATAGCGAGAACTAACGATTTTTGCACGACTACGCCTGTAGGAGCTCTCAACTTTATGCAGCAGCTGGGAGGGCAATAAGTTTCTAGCGGTTTTTACAAGCTTCTCCTTCATATAGCAATCATATCATTTTTGCTATAATGATACGAGATATGAAGATTCTGGGGATTGAGACAAGTTGTGACGAAACAGCGGCGGCGATAGTGGAGGATGGAAGGAGACTGCTCTCCAATGTGGTCCATTCGCAGATAGACATTCACGCTGAGTATGGCGGCGTTGTCCCAGAAATTGCCGCCAGGAGCCATCTGGAAGTCATCAACCCCGTTATTGGCAAGGCTCTGACTGACGCTGAGGTTGCCTGGAATGATATCGATGCCATAGCCGTAACATATGCGCCTGGGCTAATCGGCTCACTATTGGTCGGCACGCTATCAGCCCGCACTCTAGCGATAATTCACAATAAACCGTTGTACAAAATACATCATGTAGAAGCTCATGTTTACGCTAACTTTATAACAGAGCAAGTAGCAAATGAGTCAATGAAAGAGCTTGTTTTGCCAAAAAATCAACCTAAGTTTCCCATTTTAGCGCTGATAGTAAGCGGTGGCCACTCACAACTGGTGTTATTCCATAATCATGGGGACTATGAGTTGGTGGGCCAAACGCAGGATGATGCAGTGGGTGAAGCTTATGACAAAGTCGCAAAGATTCTCGGCCTCCCCTACCCTGGCGGCCCGTCAATTGCCAAGGCAGCCCTTGAAGGCGACCCGAATAAATATCAATTCCCTAAAGCACGGATGACAAACCCACTCGATTTTAGCTTCTCAGGCCTCAAAACAGCCGTTCTGAGAGCCGTTCAACGCGAAGTGGGCAAAGACTTTACTTTCCCCTCTCATGGCCTTGCAGAGCTTCTGACGGCGTCACAGCGCAATGATTTTGCTGCAAGCTTTCAGCGTGTAGCCAATGAAACACTCGTTGACAAGGTTCTGCTCGCTTATGATAAGTACCAGCCAGCCTCGGTAGTAGTCGCGGGCGGAGTCGCAGCAAATCAAGATTTGCGACGTCAGTTGTCCAATAAACTACCACTACCTGTCGAATACGCTCCAATCCAGCTTTGCACAGATAACGGAGCAATGATTGCCACACTCGCCTATTTTTATTCTCAAAACAACCAACCGTCTGATCCCTACGATCTAGAGGTAATCCCAAGCTTATCAATGACCACTTCACAAATATCGCAACCGAGGAATGAACCATGACAAAAATATTCTCTGACCTAGCTGATCCGCAGATAGCCCAGTTACTAAACCAGGGAATGATTGGGGTTGTCCCCACAGATACCGTTTACGGGTTGGTGGCACGAGCGCAGTCAAGAGGCGCCGTTGAACGACTCTATTCTTTGAAGCCTCGAGAGCTAGCCCCTGGGACAATGATAGGCGCCTCTATTAACCAGCTTGCAAGTGTTGGTCTTGAAGTGTCTAATCTAAACAAAATAGACCATCTCTGGCCTTCCTCTACCAGCGTAGTGATTGATGCTCAATCTAGCCCTCAATTCCTTAGACACAATCGCACAGCTCTCCCTGTTCGCATCCCAGACTATCCAGAGATCACTAAGCTTGCCGAACAGACCGGCCCCCTTATGACCACTAGCGCTAACCCTGCAGCTGCGCCTACTTCGACCTCTATCCAAATGGCGATTGATTACTTTGGTGACACAGTAGATTTTTATGTAGACGGTGGCGACCTCAGCGGCCGTGCACCTTCAACAATTATCGGCTTTGACGAGAATGGCGAGGTTATCGTCTACCGACAAGGATCGGTTGAAGTTGATAAAGACTTGTTGTCAAAAAAACAGCAGTCAACAGGGGTAGGGTAATGCATTTTCTCCAATCCGAAGCTTGGCAAAATTTTCAAAAAGAGCTAGGACGCAAAACCTTTCGTCAGTCTGGTGAGGGGTGGGAGTATTTAGCTATTTTAGAAACGGGTCGTGGCAACACACGACTTTATTGCCCGTATGGCCCGCTAGCTCATGACCAGAGGTCGTTTGAAGAGGCCTTACGGTCTCTGATAGACCTAGGCAGGCGACACGGCGCTACATTCGTGAGGGTTGAGCCGACCGATCCCAGCCGAGCTCAGTTTTTATCCCTCTACGGCGGCAAAAAGGTCACCTACCAGAGCTTAAATCCTGAAAGAACCATAACTATCGACCTTGATCGGCCTATTGAGGATATTGTCGCCGCTATGACGGCCACAAATCGCAATCTTTACCGCAATTACCAGAAAAAAGGCATTAAAATTTACCAGTCAACCAAGGTAAAAGACATAGAAATCTTCCTCAGATTAATTGAAAAAGTGGCTGAACGAACCGGCATGCGGCCGCACAGCGATGATTACTTCAGGAAACAAGCAGAGTCCCTGTTCCCCACTGGCGCCGCTAAGTTGTTTGTGGCGATTTATGATAAAACTCCAATCGCTGCTAGCATCAGCTACGATTCTAGCACCACCAGATATTATGCTCACGCTGGGGCTGATGTTGACTACGCCAAGCTGCATGCTGGCAACGCATTGGTTGCCCGGATGATTATTGATGCAAAACAGCAGGGGCTGCAGCAGTTTGATCTTTATGGTATCGCCCCCAAGAACGCCACCCAGGACCACCCTTGGTCGGGCTTCACAAAATTCAAACAAAGCTACGGCGGCACTGAGGTGGACTATGCTGGTTCATGGGATATCCCACTCAAGCGACTCCCCTATTTTAGCTATCGGGCCTACCAGCAGCTCTATCGTGCCTTGCGCTAATCTTTGGTTGACCAGGGATTATTAAAAAAGATGGCGCATACACCCGTCCATTCATGTGGTATAATTAAAGATGAAAACAAACATGTGGAAGTTTGATCAAGACAACACTTTTCCCGTGAAAAGTTGTGTTGGATTGATTGTGCTTTTTCACATGAAATGATGCGATTGGAACTTTATGAAACTAGCCAAGCAGTACACACCAAAGGAATTTGAACCTGAAATTTATGCCATGTGGGAGGCCAGTGGACACCTGGCCCCAAGCGGAAAGGGGGAGCCGTACTCCGTAATCATGCCTCCGCCGAATGCTAACGGCAATCTTCACATTGGCCACGCCTTGGATATGGGCTTGAAAGACATCATGGTGCGATATCAGCGGATGAAGGGCAGGGATACCATTTTCATCCCCGGGGTAGATCATGCTGGGTTTGAAACCTGGGTGGTTTATGAGCGCGACCTGGAGAAGGTGGGCAAGAGCAGATTTGATTTCACTCGTGAGCAACTCTACGGCCAGGTTTGGGACTATGTTAGTCGCCAAAGAGGCGGCATGGAGCTGCAACTCCGCGCACTTGGAGTGAGTGCTTCTTGGGGTGACTTAACCTTCACACTTGATAAAAAGGTCATCCATTCAGTTTATGACACATTCAAGGCGCTCTGGGACGATGGGCTGGTGTACAGGGGCGAAAGAATTGTCAACTACTGTACCCAGCACCACACCAGCTTTGCTGATATTGAGGTGGTCCACAAGAACGAAAAGAGCAAGCTCTGGAAGATTGCCTACCCAACCTTGGATTCAATCGGGGAGGTGGTTGTCGCCACCACTCGACCAGAGACTCTGCTGGGAGATGTTGCAGTGGCCGTTCATCCCGATGACGAGAGGTATAAGAAACTAGTTGGTACACGAGTGTTGCTGCCGATTTTGGACAAAGAGATTCCGATTATCGCTGACGAGGCGGTAGATGCAAGCTATGGCACCGGAGTGGTTAAGGTAACGCCTGCGCACGATCCTAACGACTTTGAGATGTCGTTGCGACACGATTTGTCCCGTCCGCAAATCATTAGCCCTGAGGGCAAGATGATCAATGTCCCAATGGCGTTTGAAGGTCTTACACCAGAAGAGGCTCGCAAGAAAGTCCTGGCGGCGCTTCAAGCGGCTGAGCTTAGGCGAGGCGAAGAAGACATAGAGCATGCTGTTGGCCACTGCTATAAATGCGACACGGTAATTGAGCCTTTGATTAAGGACCAGTGGTTCATAAAAATCCAACCGCTGGCTGAAGCAGCCCTGGAGCGGATTAGGGCAGGGGAGATAGAGTTTTATCCCGCCTCTAAACAGAAAGAGATTGGACAGTATCTTAGCCAGCTTAAGGATTGGAATATTAGTCGGCAGATCCCATGGGGTATTCCAATCCCAGCCTTCCAGAGTACCACCGACCCAAATGACTGGATATATGACACCAGAGTAGAGGAGCAGTCAATTGTTGTAAATGGTACAACATACAACAGAGAGGAAGACACCTTTGACACCTGGTTCTCGTCAGGCCAATGGCCGTTCATTGTCACCGATTACCTACAGGGCGGGGAATTAAGCCGCTTCTTTCCTTCAGACTTAATGGAGACCGGTTCGGACTTGATGCGCCAGTGGGTTGCGCGAATGATTATGCTGAGTATATATCGCACAGGCCAAATCCCATTTAGAGATGTTTATTTTCACGGTATGGTCAATGATGAAAAGAACCAAAAGATGAGTAAGTCCAAGGGAAATGTTATCAGCCCCATGGAGATGATTGCTGAGTACGGCTCGGACGCCTTGAGGCTGGGCATGATTGCGGGGCGCTCCCCAGCACAAAACCAACCGTTTAACAGGGGCGCAGTTGTGGCGGGGCGGAACTTCTGCAACAAGCTCTGGAATATTGCGCGCTTTGTTCAAGAACAGATTGGCGATAACCATGTGATTGTGCCACTAGAGCCTGTTACACCTGCCGATCACTGGATAATCCGTCAGATTAATCAGGCGTCGGTGGAAATTGAGAAGTATTTGGCAGATTATCGCTTTTCCGATGCGGCTAATGTAGTTTATAGGATGATTTGGGAAGACCTGGCTGATTGGTATATTGAGGCCAGTAAATCGTCCATCAACCGTCCGCTACTGTCTTGGGCGCTGGCAACCAGTTTGCAATTGGCTCATCCATTCGCACCTTTTGTAACCGAAACCATTTGGCAGACGCTCAACTATACCAGTGGCGTTCTGATGGCTGAGAGCTGGCCTGAGCTGGAGAGATATGATGAGATTCCAGCTGAGGCATTTGAACGAACCAAGGAGTTTGTGATTGAAGCGCGCTGGATTTTAGCAGAATTACCAGGCAACCAGAAATATACCCTATTATTCGGCAACGACGGCCTGATTGAGCAAAATCAGCAGATGATTAAGCACCTGCTCAAGCTCAATGCGGTCGAGAAAACTGACCAGCCTCGAGGACTAAGGGTGGCGGCGGCTAACAGGGAGGCCTGGCTGGATATCGACAGCGAGACTCTTTACAGGCATCAATCAAACCTAGAGGTTCGATTGGCCGAGGCCAGAGTGCGACGAGATAGGCTCAGTTCGAGACTGGATAATGAAAGTTATGTTGCCAATGCTCCAGAGGCTCTGGTCGAAGAGACTAAGAGTGAGCTAGCGGAGCTGGAGCGGGCGATTGACCGGCTCGTCGCTGAGCTCAGCATAGTAGGGGCGGGCTAGGTCCATTCACCAGCCAAAGGCATACAGAAGTTATCACCGTGATATCCTCTGGCAGGAATCTTTTGCTCATTAGACTGCTTCTTATTTCGGTTCCGCGGTAGCGCCTTTGCGCTATCGCCTCTGTTCTTGACCACAGAAAGCTGCTCAGCGTGAGGGTGGAGGCTAGAGCCTGTCCGCGCCCTCGGTGAATCACTGCTAATGTCATGCAGGGTAGGCTTGTGCCAAACGGATTGCACCGCTCGGTCGATGTGGGTGTCGTGTAAAAACACCCCACAAGCCGTTGCTAGGCTAAAAAACATTATTATTTGTGTGAAAATAAGTTGTAAATTGTTCATAGTTTTTGTTTTGTGTTAAGTGATCGACTGCTATTTATGATAGCACAAGCTTTATGTAAAGTCAATAGTATGACATAGAAACGGGGACAAGAAAAAACGAGCTACCGCTGGCAGCTCATCTTTTCTTGGCGGAGAGGGAGGGATTCGAACCCTCGGTACCTTACGGCACACTTGTTTTCGAGACAAGCCAGTTCAACCACTCCTGCACCTCTCCGTACGGTAGTATTATCTTACCATGCTCGTCGGTAACGATCAAAATCTAAAAACCTTGCTTTATTTACTAATCTGTTGCATAACGTAGACTGATCAACAGTGGTGTGGTTAGCGCATGGGCAAGACACGTCTTTAATTCGTGATAAGTACGCGAGAGGAATTATAAGAGATGAGTCCAAAAAACAATGAATCAAAGCCAGGTGTAACCCATAATACGCCCGACAAGCAAACACCGAGTTGGCGGTCAAAAACTGCAAAGAAACTTGCTGCTGCCGGGCTGGCCGTGGCCGCAACCCTTTCCCTTACAGCCTGTGAGCTCCCCGGAGCAAAGAACCCCAATCCACCAGCAACAGCTGAAGCTGTGCCTGGAGGAGAAGAGGCGCAGGCGGGTAGCGAAGGGTCTGCTGAGGTGCAGAATAGTGAAAGAGGCAGGACGGCACATGAATGGAATGTGGAGCTTACGCCCGAGCTTAATGGGCGCTTCATCTCCTTGGCTGAATCATTGAGGGGCGAAATATCGCGAAGAGGTGCGGAGCCGTCGTATTCAGCTGGACCTAAGATGTGGAGTGATTGGTCGACTGTGAATATTGGCGACGACGGTCCGCTAATAGCATTCGGTAGAAGTTCCTCGAAAATGCTAGGCGTGTTTGAGGTCAAAGGCTTGGAGGGTGAAGTAGTGGCGATGACGATACGAGGCGAACCAGATGATTACGACGAGAACGCTAGCCCGGAGGAGGTTTTGGCCAAACTCATCAAAACAGGAGAGATTTTAACAATTGAAGGGGATAATAGCCCTGGTGACTATGCGTTTAGGGTAAAGGTGGTTGACGGACGGATGGTTGGAGGAATATATAGTGGCTACACAGGAGGGGATGAGGTGGATCATATCATTGATGAAACCAAGAGAGTCGCGGGTATAGCAAGCTAGTGGGTAGGCATTCTGCAGCATGACAGCAAAATAGTTCGCTATTGGTGGCTTATTTTGCTACTACATGCGGAGTCAGATTTGTAAACTGATTCCATCTTCCACCTCACCGCAAACAAAAACAACCCTTTCGGGCTGTCTTAGTTTGGCGGAGGAGGGGAGATATTAGCCAGAGCTTCCTCCGCTCGCTCATGTCAGCAAAAGCAAGCTTTTCTGACATTTCGCATCACTACACCGACACCCGCATGTTTTTGTTTCACAAAAACGCGTGAGTTCTCATCTTCCACCTCACCGCAAACAAAAACAACCCTTTCGGGCTGTCTTAGTTTGGCGGAGGAGGGGAGATTCGAACTCCCGCACCAGATTTCTCCAGTCTAACGATTTAGCAAACCGTCCCCTTCAGCCACTTGGGTACTCCTCCGTATTGTTAAAGCTTGGCGTTTCCACGAAGCTCCTGAGTGAACGAAAGCTGGTCGGGGACGGTTTCCGTCCTGTCGGTTAACTTGCGTTTCACGCAGCAGCCACTTGGGTACTCCTCCGTATTGTTAAAGCTTGGCGTTTCCACGAAGCTCC
>CAYVCA010000028.1:0-711 GCA_964450025.1 uncultured Candidatus Saccharibacteria bacterium | reverse complement strand
GTCCTGTCGGTTAACTTGCGTTTCACGCAGCAGCCACTTGGGTACTCCTCCGTATACAGAAATATCTACTCTGAATACAACAAATAGTGTATCATAAGAGCAGGGGGAGGGGTAGTATTGACACATAGCATACAATACTGTATAATAAAAAGATGATGCGGATTTGGGTTTTTTTGACAACCATGGCCATGATTGTTGGGATCACGACATTGATCCTTTCGCTGCCAGCTGAAGCTATTGGTCAGGGCGGCTTTCAGGGTGGCGTTGGGGCTGCCCGCGGGCTGGGCGTGCCAACCAATCTTGCCGGCAGCGACGGGTCTCTAGTTGAGAAGATCATCAACCTATTGTTGTATGCCGTAGGAGTAATCAGCGTGGTAATGTTGATTTTTGGGGGATTTCGCTATGTCGTGTCTGGTGGCCAAAAAGAAGCTGTAACTAATGCAAAAAACACTATTTTGTATGCCATTGTAGGGCTGTTGATTGCAATTTTCTCCTATGCCATAATTCAGTTTGTAGTTGGAGCTGTTGTTGGCGGTGGCGGTACGGATATATAGCCAGCTTGCCGCAGCGCTACAGGTGTGATATGATTCAGTAGTTCAGGGCAGCTGCGCTGAAAGCACCTTATATCTTATTGTATGGCCGAGGTGTTTTTATGCCTGGCCGTATGCACCCGTAGCTCAGCTGGATAGAGCGTCGGCTTGCGGAGCCGAA
>CAYVCA010000027.1:0-9332 GCA_964450025.1 uncultured Candidatus Saccharibacteria bacterium | reverse complement strand
AGTCTAAGCTAAAATATGTCACCGATCCGCAAGTTCTAGATTTCTGGACGAAAGAGTTTCCTGCATCTCAGCGGTCGAACGAGGCAGGGGAGGTTATTTCATGGGTGGTATCAAAGTTTGGTCCATTTATCTCTAACGATGCGATGAGAAATATCATTGGTCAGACAAGATCTGGGTTTAATTTGCGTGATATCATGGACAACAGAAAAATTCTGCTCGTGAACTTGTCCAAGGGTAGAATGGGCGAACTAAATGCTAAACTGCTGGGTATTATTTTTATCATGAAATTTCAGGCAGCAGCGATGTCGAGAGCTGATATTCCAGAGGATGAGCGAGTTGACTTTTCATTGTATGTTGATGAGTTCCAGAACTTTGCGACAGATAGTTTTGAGTCGATCATGTCTGAGGCCAGGAAGTACAAACTAAGCTTAATTATGGGTAACCAATTTATGACACAGCTAACGGACAAAATTCGAGAAGCGATCATTGGAAATGTCGGCACGGTCATATCTGGTCGCATCGGCGTGACTGATGCCGAGTTGATGGTCAAGAAGTTTCAGCCGACATTTGATATGGATGACCTAACGAAGTTGCCAAACTTTCAATCAATCGCTTCCGTCATGATAAATAATGTACCATCAGCACCATTTAGTATGAATTGGATACCAAGACTAGGGGTAGTTAACCCCCAGCTAAGGGATGCGATCATCCGGCTGTCAAAAGCTAAGTATGGCATACCTCGGGCACAGGTCGAGAAAGAGATATTCGAGAGACTGGGCCATGGACAAAAGCTACAAGCTGGCACTGGGACACCGGCTCAGCAGCTTATGCCGGGCGGCCAGGCCGCACCAGCAACTCCGTCGCCAGTAAAGGGGTCTTCATTTCTTGATGAGTGGCTGCAGAAAAGACAGCAACTCGGTGGCAGTAGCAGCAAGGCACCGCTAGCCCAACAGCCAACATCTGTTATGGGTGGCTCAACACCCTTCATAGCCAATCCCTCTCCCGTCACAGGGCCTGCGCCTGTGTCGATGAATCCAAGTTCAGCTCCGTCGTTAACGCCACAGTCTCCAGAGGTAGCCCCACCTAGCAGTATACCATCGCCCGCTACTCCTGCATTTACCCAATCAGCACCTGTGCCTCCATCCGCACCTCCAGCGGCGCCAGCTGAGATGCCTGGGTTAGCCGCCCCGAACTCTCCACTCACTCTCAATGATCAGCCGAGTCAGACCAGTGTCGTGGGTGAGGGGCTTGCTGAGGCTGTAACACCAGTTACTGGGTCAAAGCAAAGTCTGCGAATCCGCGCTGATGCGCCAGATGATGAGATAATGATCAGCTTGCGTTAACACCTCGGTGCTGAGTGGGCTAGAAGTCTCACTTAGGCGAGAGGCTTGTTCTTAAAGCCGACACGAGCAAACTCGACCACTGCGCCAATCGACCAGCCTAATATAAAGGTTGCGATTGCCTCAAAACCAGATAGGGCGTAGCTGTAGTGCTTAGCTATGAAGTAGATGGCCGAACATAAGATCAGGGTTCCGAGTGCCCCAGCGACAATTAGGTTGGGTCGCGCGACTGTGCTTCCAGCTGCGCTACTCACCTTATCAACCACAGGATTGTGAATGACCTTACTGAAGGCGCGGCTTGCTGGATTCATCTCAGACCTAACTTGTGCCATGGTGCGATCAAAGCTTGCGTTAAGCTCTCTTTTGGTGGGCTTATGAGGCCTCTCTGGCGAGGCTGTCGCTGCTTTCTCATCTGTAGAGGATTCCTTATCCACCTCCTTAGCCAGCTCCAGGGCTTCTTTTCTTGCACTCGACTCCTTTTCTGGATTGTGGCGCCTGGTGGCTTTTTCGGCGGCTTCTACATCCTCTTTAATACGCTCTGCCAGGTTGGATTGCAGCTCGTTGATCTTTTCTGGCGACAGCTCCTGGTTAATGGTTTTTTTGTTAGGGTTATTGAGTGATTCTGGCATATTCCTCCTAAATTGTGCCTGCTGTTACTTCGCGACGAACTAATCGAACCTCTTTGTTTAACTGCCTGGATCTCATGTAGAGAAAAGTGATGACGGACACAGCCAGACCACCCACTACTAGATTCTCAGTCGGACCAGTTCTTGGTAGTTCCGTGACAACAGTTTGTTCGATTATCTTTGGGGCTGGACAGTCTACATCGATCTGGATAGGGTTGCCAAAGACATTAATCATCCGACAGTCGTAGGAGGTTGGATCGCTCGCACCTTGTGGTCGTGGTGAGATGCTGCTGGCGAGCTGAACGACATAGGTTCGTTCCAGTTGCTCGCCTGGCTTAAGGGTTATTTCACCCCATGAGAGAGTCTTGGTGACTTCATCTAGTACGCCATCACCTCTGTTGTAGAGATTGCTATACTCCAGGACATCACTCAGATCATCTTCCATGATAAAGGTTGCGTCGTCCTTGCCGTCGTTTTTTGCGCTCAATACAAATTCGATACGATCGCTGGATTTGGCAGTGATGCTTTCGGCGGACTTTCCAGCAGTCAAGTTGGTCGCTTTTTTGTTCCTAATCACTTTAGCGGCGCAGTCCTCGTCTTTTACCCACAATGATGGGTCTCCAGGGCATGGCTGGCAGTCGGGGTCGTTAATGGCCAGGTCAGGATTGAGAGGGCATCTCTCGATTGGCTCCACAACGAACCCTCCTTGGCAGCCCTCGGATGTTTTGTCCCCTAGACTCGTACTGACTATCACCTTAACGGTATAGGAGCCTTCGTTGGGGAATGATTTTTTAATGGCATGCATTGTCGCGCTGGTATTGACGGTCTGCCGCAAGACCTCCGCACCGTTTCTGTCCTTGACAATGAAGGTGTAGGACTTGATGGCTGCCCCATTGGTAGCCGAGGCGGACGCCTTTAGCTCTACTTCTGTGCGACCCACTTTGCTTACGGTGAGGCTGCTGCAGCTAGCCGTGGGCACGGGCTTGGGCTTGCAATCTTCGAGGTTTTTTGAGTGTTTTCTTGCATCGAAATCTCGTTCATCAATTGTAATAGTCTGTAATGACGATAGGTCGCACACCTGTATCGGCTTGTCATCGCAGGCGGCAAGGTCTTTACTATGCTTGGACGAGTTGAACTTACTCTCGTCAATGGTAACTATCTTTCTGGAGGCCAGCTCACAAACCTGTATCTGTATCGGCTTGTCATCGCAGACAGTAAGATCTTTGCTGTGTTTGGACGAGTTGAACTTACTCTCTTGGATGATAACGATCTTTTTGGTGGCTATCTCGCATACTTTTATATTTTTTTCTACCTTGGGTCTCGTTTTCATGGCGAGATTTGCACAGCTCTTTATGATTGCGAACCGCTCGCCCTTGGATGTAGTGCCCACAAACGAAGGGTAGTATGACCCACCTCCACGCACATTACCCCCGGTGTCGAGGGCAGCTAAACTACGCACATACACAGTCTGCTTGTTTATGTGATGAGCAGTCTCGTTATACTTGGCGCCGCCTCGCGATACTCGCCCCCAGGATAGCCAGCCATTATCTTTGCTGCTGGTGCGAGTGTTTATTTCGCTACTTTTGGCGTCGACTAGATTACTTCGAGTTATGCCGACATGCTGCAGCAGCTCCCTGTAGCCTTGAGTGTTGTTGTCCCAGGCAGATAGTAGCTGCGTTTTTGTGTTAATGCCACCGTGGATGAGATCGGATGCGTTTGCGGCATTGGCAGATTCAGGAGGAGAAAATACTAGAAAGTGCTGCACTACAAGAGCCATGGCAGTCAAGATTAGGCCAAGCCTCCTTGTAGTCTCCTCTTTTTTTAACCTTTTGGCATAATACCCGAGTTCTCCTATGAGAGTAGGGCTAAAGTGTAGATTGGAGACTATTTTCCTGAACATGCATAACCTCGCGAGCGCATTTTATATTTGTTTTTATAATGTACAGGACTATATTAGCATAAGAAATATGTTCATGTAAAGTACTTGAGTGAACAATTCTTTTGCGGTATAATGGTGGAGTTGTAAATAGCTGAAAGTCTAAAATGATTGAGGGGTAACAATGGCTAAACAAACAGAAGAGCATGCTTACGACGGTTCACAGATTCAGGTACTAGAGGGCCTTGAGCCAGTCCGCAAGCGACCGGGTATGTACATCGGAAGCACTGGATATGATGGAATACACCATCTCGTCAAGGAGATTGCAGATAATTCCATTGATGAAGCAATCGCAGGCTATGGAACGAGGGTGGATATTCGAATCCTGCAAGATGGAGGCATAACCGTGTCAGATGATGGTCGAGGTATTCCTGTCGACAAGCATCCTAAAACTGGTCTTAGCACTCTTGAGACGGTGCTGACGGTGCTGCATGCGGGCGGCAAGTTCGGCGGCGGCGGATACAAAGTATCAAGTGGCCTGCATGGTGTCGGTTCGAGCGTTGTCAATGCGTTGTCGTCGTGGATGATCGCCGAGGTGGTTCAGAAGGGACAGCTATACAGGGTGGAGTTTGAGAGGGGTGGAATCAAGGTGCCATTTAAGAAGATCGGGGCGACAGATCGTCCAGGCGGCACGACGATTACATTCTATCCAGACCCGACCATATTTAAGGAGACAACAGAGTTTGACTATAGATGGGTGGTAAACTACTTGCGCCATCAGGCCTATCTCACTAAAGGCGCTCGGTTGTCGGTTAGCGACGAGCGGACGGGGGAGAGGCAGGCGTTTTATTTTGAGGGTGGTATCCAAAGCTATGTCCAGCACTTGAATATTGGCAAAGAGGTAGTTGGTGATAATATTTTCTATGTTGAGCGACAGGTCGAAGATTCTGTGGTTGAGGTCGCCATCCAGTACAACGATACATTTATTGAGATAGTAAAACCGTTTGCGAACAATGTATTGACGCCTGATGGTGGGACGCATTTGGTTGGCTTTCGCGCCGCCATGACCCGTGTTATCAATGATTACGCTCGCAAGAACAGCCTCCTAAAGGAAAAGGAGGATAATCTTAGCGGCGATGATATTCGAGAAGGTTTGACAGCGGTTATTTTAGTGAAACTGCCAGATCCTCAGTTCGAGGGTCAGACAAAAAATAAGCTCGGTAACCCTGAGGTGCGCCGTTATGTCGAACAGGTAATGAACGAGTACTTTGCGTACTATCTTGAGGAGAATCCAGATGTTGCTAAGAAAATCGTCGGCAAGGCAATTTTGGCTGCTCGTGCCCGTAAGGCCGCTCGCGCTGCTCGCGATAATGTATTGCGCAAAGGCGCCCTTGATGGCATGGGGCTACCCGGTAAGTTATGGGACTGCTCTAGTAAGAGTCCGAGTGAAAGTGAGATTTATATTGTCGAGGGGAACTCGGCGGCAGGATCCGCTAAAGAAGGACGCGACAATAGAACTCAGGCCATTTTGCCGCTTCGAGGCAAGGTATTGAACACTGAGCGCGCTAGACTTGATCGAATGTTTGCCAATAAAGAAATAGTTGCAATGATTCAGGCTTTTGGTGTTGGCATTGGCGACTCTTTTGATATTAACGGATTGCGTTATCACAAGATTATAATCATGACAGATGCAGATGTTGACGGCAGTCACATTGCGACACTTCTTTTAACATTCTTTTATCGCTACATGCAAGAGGTGGTCGAGGGTGGATATGTTTATTTGGCCAAACCACCACTATTTAGTATCAGTAAGGGCCAGAAAAAGCAGTATGTATATGACGAGCAGGCGCTTGAGTCAGAGCTCGATCAGCTTATAGCTGATAAAAAAAGTCGCGGCATTGCCATAGATGCCTCAGAATCCAGAGACAAGCAGGCTGGCGTGAACTTATCGAGATTTAAGGGGCTAGGAGAGATGGACGCTGATCAGCTCTGGGAGACCACTATGAACCCAGAGAAGAGGGTGTTAATTAAGGTGGGCATTGAAGACGCTGAACGGGCCGACGCAGTGTTTACGAAATTAATGGGCGACGATGTAAGCCTTCGCAAGAATTTTATACAAGCCGAAGCGCGAAACGCTAAGCTAGAAGAACTGGACATTTAGGAGTTAATGATGGATAAAAACACGGGAATCAATCTACCAGCTGAAGATGAATCACTAGAAATCAATACACCGCCAGTCGGGACGCCAGGCGTTGAGCATCGCACGCTTGAAAAAGTGATGGAAGATAGTTTTTTCCGTTATTCCATGAGTGTAATCATTGATCGTGCTTTGCCTGATGTGCGAGATGGCCTAAAGCCAGTCCATCGACGCATTATGTTTTCAATGGACAAGAACAATAATCGTTCAACCGCCAAGTTCGTTAAAAGTGCTTTAATCGTCGGCGATGTCATGGGTAAATATCACCCGCACGGCGACTCGGCAATCTATAATTCGATGGTGCGCCTGGCTCAGCCCTGGTCTTTGCGATACCCACTCATTCAAGGTCAAGGTAACTTTGGATCAATGGATGGTGACGAGGCTGCCGCCATGCGCTACACGGAAGCTAGGATGCAAAAGATTGCCGATGAGATGCTGGTTGATATTGATAAGGAGACGGTTGACTTTAAGGATAACTATGACGGCTCTCGTCAGGAGCCAATTGTCTTGCCAGCTAAGGTGCCGAACCTGCTCCTAAACGGTCAAATTGGTATAGCGGTCGGTATGGCGACTAATATTCCGCCACATAACCTTGGTGAGCTGGTTGATGCGACGGTTGAGTTGATCGACAACAAAGAAGCGACTATCGATGACCTGCTGAGGCATGTTAAGGGCCCAGATTTTCCAACTGGGGCTATAGTTTACGGCGGAGCGGCACTTAGGCAGGCTTATCAAACTGGACGCGGTAGCGTGACGGTAAGAGGTGTCGCTAGTATTGAAGAGACTAAAAGGGGTCGCCACCAAATTATCATCACTGAGGTGCCGTATGGAGTTAATAAAGCCTCATTGATTGAAAAAATTGCTGAATTAGTCAAAGACAAGAAGATTAATGGCATTAGTGATTTGCGTGATGAAAGTGCGCGAGGTAATGTCCGGGTGGTAGTAGAGCTGAAAAAGGACTCCTATCCAAAGAAGTTATTAAATCAACTCTACAAACTAACCGCCTTGCAGACTAGCTTCAGCTACAATATGCTGGCCCTAGTGGACGGCCTCCAGCCACGGGTACTTGGCCTCGAGGATATGCTCAATGAGTTCATCAAGCATCGCCAGAAGGTCGTCCGTCGTCGAACCGAGTTTGAACTCCGTAAGGCCAGGGAGCGAGCGCATATTCTTGAGGGTCTAAAAATTGCCCTTGACCACATAGACGAAGTTATTAAGTTAATTCGCGGTAGTAAAGACTACGATGCTGCTCTGGGCGGCTTAATGGAGAAGTTCAAGCTCTCGGAGATTCAAGGACGCGCTATTCTTGCCATGCAGCTGCGCAAGCTGACTGGTCTAGATCGTCAGGAGATCGAAGAGGAGCTGAGACAGCTGCTGGAGCTGATTGCTCGACTTGAAAAGGTCTTGGCTGATGAGCAGGAAATCCTGGGTATTATCAAGTCTGAATTGCTTGAGATGAAAGAGAAGTATGGTGATGAGCGACGCTCTCAGATGATAGGCCATGAGCTGGGCAAGTTTTCTGATGAGGAATTAATACCTGAGGAGGAGTCGGTCATCTTGCTAACAGGGGAGAACTATATCAAACGAACTCTTCTGAGTAATTATCGCAAGCAGAATCGAGGCGGCAAAGGCAAGCGCGGTATAACGACCAAGGAGGAGGACATCATTGAGCAGGTTGTGTCGGCTAGCACTCATGACTACCTGCTATTCTTTACAAATAAGGGTCGAGTGTTTAGGCTAAAGGCATATGAAGTGCCGGCGGCTGGGCTGAGCGCCAAGGGCGTGGCAGCAGTTAATTTACTGCAACTACAGCCAGAAGAGAAGATCACAGCGATTATTAAGCATGGCAAGGATGCTGACGAGGACGGCTATCTGTTTATGGCGACGGTCAAGGGTACGGTCAAGAAGACGCCGTTTAAGGATTATGCAAATATTCGCACCAATGGGCTAATCGCGATTAGGCTGGATGAGGGGGATGAGCTCAGGTGGATCCAGAAGACAAGTGGTGATCACGACATCATCATTTCTACTTCAGCAGGTCAAGCTGTCCGCTTTTCTGAAAAAGACGCTCGACCGATGGGGCGCGCTGCTCGAGGAGTGCGTGGAGTGAGGTTGCGACCCAATGATCTCGTTGTTGGTATGGATATTGTAACCAACGACGGGCAAATCCTTTTAGTAATAAGTGAGAAGGGTTTCGGTAAGCGCACCAAGGTTACAAACTTTCCAACGCACAAACGAGGCGGTGTTGGGATTAAGGCGGCGCTCGTAACCTCAAAAACTGGGCCGATTATTTCTGTACAGACCATAGAGCCAGGCATGAAGGAGGCGCTGCTTGTATCCAGAAGTGGTCAAACCATACGACTGGGGTTAGAAAGCATTAAGTTGCTGGGACGAACAACACAGGGCGTAACAGTGATGAGGCTAAATAGTGAAGATGCGGTATCTTCCATTAGTATGATGGAGGATGCGGAAGATGGCGAGGCTGTCGAGTGAGGTATATCATAGCCATAGCAGCTGCATGGGTAGCGGCTCAATCACTGAAGCATGCAGCTCGACTGGCTGGGAGGAATAGAAGGGTTTTTGGCGGTAGCTCGCCCACACTGTTGCTATTGTCTGGCGGTATGCCTAGTGCCCACGCCGCAGGAGTGGCCTCACTCACTACCATGATTGGTCTGATCGAAGGGGTCGACAGTAGTCTATTCGCTCTATCGGCGCTATTCGCTAGCATAGTGATCTATGATGCTGTAATGGTTAGATATTCATCAGGACAGCAGGGCGAGCTGCTCAATCAACTCGTGCGAGAGACGAAGAGCAAGCTCAGTCCTGTGAGGGTGGCACATGGCCATACAGTGATCGAAGTGGCTGCTGGGGCCTGCGTGGGGGTTATAGTGGCTGTTATAGTGTTTTTTACAACACTATAACCAGCATATTCTCTTGACCTGTTGTGAAATCTGCGATATGATAGACCTTAGTCTGGTCGTGAGGATGCGAGCTAAACGACAAATTACATCTGTAAAATACCAATAGCTAGTATTTTAAGAATGGCCAGCCTAAAAGATCTTTAACAATTTGATTGTGCAAATCATCGTCAGTTTATTATGTATTAGAGCCGTGATCTAGAAGATCACAAATCAGTTTTTCTTCTGGGAAAGATTTCGTAAGAAATCTCTTCAGGGGGAGAGGCCGGTCCCGAGTGATTTATTCACTCGCACCGCGTCCGAGGGGCGAGCCCCTCGAGAACTTTAACGGAGAGTTTGATCCTGGCTCAGGATGAATGCTGGCGGCGTGCCTAA
>CAYVCA010000026.1:0-9550 GCA_964450025.1 uncultured Candidatus Saccharibacteria bacterium | reverse complement strand
TGGGCATTCTCATGAGATATCCCGTTAGCCTTAGTGATTAGTTCTAGCTTATTAACCTGATCACCGTTTTCATCGACTGGCCAGTTAATCCCCTCTGGTCGCAAGGCTCTGGTCATCCGCACAACATCTAGCATATCCCAGCGACTCCGGCCATCCTTCCATGCCCATTCATAAGGGTCATGGAAATTACGCCATAAGAGGTGGCGGATAAACTCATCGTCAAATCGTACGCTATTAAACCCAGTGACTATCGTGTCTGGAGTAAACCATTCTTCTGTCAATTTCTTTGCAAAGTCCGCCTCTGAATACCCCTCCTCAAGTGTCTTTTGCGGTGTGATCCTGGTTACTAACAGCGCTTCTGGGCTAGGGATAATATCATCATTAAGAGCCACTAAAACATTGACCGGCTCGCCGACTGGGTTTAGCTCCATATCAGTCCGCTGCCCAGCAAATTGCATTATTCGATCGTTACGAGCATCCAAGCCTGTCGTTTCTAGATCGTAAAAGAAGAAAGTTTTTGACACCAGCCTTATTGCTCCACTAAAGTAAATTCGCTCTCACCAATACGAATCAAGCTGTCGCCCTGAGCTCCTTGACGAATCAACTCGTGGCTAATACCAAGCTTCCTCATGATATCTCGCAGACGATTAACTGCATCGAATTGCTCATAGTTCGTTCGACGAGCAAATTTCTCAATTTTCTCGCCGCTGACTCGAAATCCATCATTCTCTTTTTCTACCTGCCAGGAATCGGCCAATTGCTTGCTAGTCAGGGATATAACCGGTAATTCATCTGTATTATCCTCGTCCGCAACTTCAACCTCAGCAGCTCGGTGTCTGACGACTTCAGCTCTTAATAGCCGCAGCAAATCCTTAACACCACTCCCTGACTGAGATGATATCGCGACCACCAGTGCATTAGGGGCGACATTTTGAATGGCAGTTGATTGCATGGCAATAATCTCCTGATCCAAGCCTTCACATTTGGTCAAGGCTATAATCTCGGGCTTGCTGGTTAACTCTTTGCTGTATTTTGCTAATTCTTGGCGAATCGTTCGATACTTCTCGGCCGGATCGTCACTATAGGCATCTATCATGTGAAGTAGTACCACTGTTCTTTCAACATGGCGCAAAAACTGGTCACCCAACCCCTTGCCCTCCGACGCACCCTCAATTAATCCAGGAATGTCAGCAATCAACACACTGCCATCGTCTATGTCCGCCACTCCTAGATTTGGAATTAGTGTTGTAAACTCGTAGTCTGCAATCTCTGGACGAGCATTTGAAACAACCGATAAAAAAGTTGACTTTCCAGCGTTCGGGAAACCGACGAGTCCGATATCGGCTAGCAACTTCAGCTCAAGCTCCGCCTCAAACGAGTCACCCACCTCGCCCAGCTCCGCTATCCTTGGCGCCTGTCGCACTGATGACTTAAAGTGTGCATTGCCAAACCCACCGTCACCGCCTTTTGCGATAACCACCTCTTGCCCATCTTCAACCAAATCAGCTACCACCATGCCATCACGACGAACCACTGTTCCTTCTGGAACTTCGACGACCAGGTCATCCCCAGATCGACCTCTACGGTTGCGTTTTGACCCAGCCTGGCCGGACTCTGCTTTTAACTCTGGTTTATAACGGAATTTTAGTAAAGTATTGAGGTTTTTGGTTGCTCGAAACACAACATCGCCACCCCTGCCGCCATCACCGCCATCTGGGCCGCCCCTGTCTATATATTTTTCTTGACGAAAACTGACAAAGCCATCACCACCCTTGCCTGCGGCCACCAACGCTTTAGCTGTATCTACAAACATACTCTCAGTATACCAAAAGGCGCTCCATAAAGACATGGAGCGCCATAAATTGCTGTCTATAGTCTATTTTAGTGAATAAAGCTATACCCACCCAAGGCACTGCGAGGAATTGTACGATGCGTGACAACATTATAGCCAGCATAGTTCATATCACTGACATATACATTCTGCTCGTCAACACGCTCCACGATACCAACATGACCATACCCGCCACCGCCAGATGATGTCTGGAAGACAGATCCAGGCTGTGGGTCCTGATTAACCAAGAATCCGCCCGCCCGCGCGCTAGACGCCCAGGAGTATGCGTTACCCCATAGACTGCCAACTGGTCGGCCGAGGGCTGCACGTCGCTCGTAGGCATACCAGGTGCAGTTACCAGCGGCATAACGATTGCCTGAAGATATTCGTGCATAGCCATAATTCACTCCTGTTGTCGATCCAGCGCTACTGCGAGAAACGGTGTTCTGACGAGGCGCAACATAGCCTGGCCGCTCTGTTTCGGGCAGATCGCCATTAGGTAGAATGATTTTTAATCCTTCTTGAAGCGGTTGATCAGCCTCGAGGTCGTTATAAAGCATAACTCGCTCAGCATCGACCTTGTATTTATCCGCCAATGAATCAAACGTATCTCCAGACTTTGTGGTATAGACAACTCCGTCAACCAGCGGCACTGTCAATTCTTTTCCAACCTCAACCGCATCAGAGGTGGTATTATTCGCCCATCGCAAAGTTTGTGCTGATATATTATGATCAGCAGCGATAGTGTCAATACTATCGCCCTCTTTCACGACATATGTCTTGACTCCACGGTCAGTAGAGGTCGTGGGTTGAACTATTTGTGGCTTAGAAATGACCTCTGTATCGGTCTGTGCTAATTGTTTCTTGATATAAAGAGTCGTCGTCGCCTCTCGTAGATCGCCTGCAATCGGCAGATTTGTCGTTTCTGCAATGTTCGTCACAGCCGCTGCGGCTGACAACTGATCGACTGAAATTTTAGCGGGCGCGTTTGCAGATGCTGCTGGTAATCCCTGGGTTGCCGCAACAACGCCGGGACTCTCCGCCACTCCTCCGCTTTTGTAATTAACTGCTAGTAATGTAATGATCAGTAGAAATGCACTTGCGTATATTATTACTGATGATTTTTGTAACTTTTTTGCCCATCGGACAGTTTGTTGATTACGAATAATCCTTCTCCTGCGCTCAGCGTTACCGCTATGCGCTACTACCGTACTCTGTCTTTCTTCTCGCATTTTAGAAAGGGATATATCGCCGACCTAATGATTAGTTGATATTGTTTCTCTATACCTATTAGTAAACTATATCCGTACGACACTTCTGGTAGGCCCTCGCCTCTGTTAACAGCACAAAACACTACTAACCAAAGCTTAGGCTGGTTATCATTGTATCAGACCTTGACAAGCGTGTCAACTAATTTTATAACTGTGTATTTATCAGGGGAGAAGGCATTTCTTCTGACAGTGATTGCGAATATTAGCCTCATGCTCTGCGTTAGTAACCCCAAAATAGGTAATATCATCGTCGCCACTCAAAAAATACATATAATCCGTGCTGAGCGGGTCTGCCACGGCATTCAGTGCACTTAAGCCTGGCACGGCAATCGGACCAGGCGGCAGTCCCTTGTGGATGCGCGTATTGTAGGGTGAGTTCAGGCGATGATCCCTGTCAACACCCTTCATGTCGGCAGCAAAATGGTAGGTCACATCAGAGCCAAGAGGCATATCAATCGCTAGACGATTAAAGAACACGCCAGCTATCAATCGCTGGTCTTCACAGACAGACTGCCCCTTGCAGCCGATGGACTCTCGCTGGACTATAGAGGCTAATGTAATTCCTTCAAACAACGACAGCCCTCTTTGTGCGAACTTCGCCTCTAGGTCATGCTTTTTAACTACCTTAGAAAACTCTTCGAGAGATCGACGAATAACATCCTCAGGGGTCGCACTAGCATCTACAAAATACGTCTCACCATAAACATAACCCTCAAGGCCTGCACCAACAGGCCTACCTGCAAAAATTGGGCTACTGTAGTCAGCCTTCAAAGCCCTCTCGATCTCAGACTCCTTAAACCCTACTCGAGCCAGCGCTATGCTGACATCAGTCCTTTCACTCTCCTTCTTAGAGCTGAGGCCTCTCAATGTCGCACCGGGGAAAAATGTGACAGACATCTCATCAGCACGACTTTCGATTAAATATCTCACTATCTCAGGGGCGGAGCTGGCTGGAGAAATACTATAAACCCCCGCTCTAAATTCAGATGACATACCGCTTGTACGCATATAGAGAGACAGTGCAAGTGCGCTTCGGATGACTTGGTTGCGCTCTAGTAGCCTCCCAACATCTCCCGCAGTCATCCCCTTTTCTATACTAACGCGCACCTTCCCCTTGTATGAACTGTCGCGAGGGCTTAATTGCACCTGATACCACAAAAGACCTGACACCACTGTAGTCACTAAAACAGCTATGACTATTGTCGCTATTATAAAAAGTCTTCGCTTGGAGCCTCCAATTTGCACTATTTCAGTTCCCCTCGAGATAGTCCTGTAATATTATGCTGGCCGCCTCTGCGTCAATCTCCCCCTTGTCCTTCACCTGGCCCAACCGCCTCTCCGCCTCAACGCTTGTTAGTGATTCGTCCTGAAACTCAATCTCAACACCAGTCTCGGTCTTTTTTAACTCGTCTGCAAAATCGGTAACCAGGGTAGTTTGATGAGTCGGTTCGCCCGACTGGTTGCGAGGGTATCCGATCACTACAGTGGTAATGTCATGCTCAAGAATGACTTCGACTAGACTAACGAGACTATCCTCGGTGCGCTCAATATATCCAAACGGTACTGCGATTCTTACATCAGAATCTCCCAGCGCTAATCCGATTCGCTTTTCACCAACATCTAAGGCTAGGAGATTCTTAATCGACATTTTTAAGTTTAAACTCAACTGCAATTCGACCAATGTCTCCAGGAACTACCCTAACCCAAAAAGGCCAAAATTTAACATCGACATCCTCTACTCCGTCGATTTCCTCTAATCTAGTCTGGACATCACCGTATCTCTTGCCGCGCGCCTGCTCCTTGACCGACGCCTCATCGATCTGTGGGCCAACACTGCCATTAGCCGTAATTCTCACCATTGCACCTGAATCGCCCTCGGTAAACTGGGCAAATCGCACATCCTTCATACCGTCGTCATATATTTTCTGAGCAGCCCGACCACTAATTTCCTTTTTAATACTCTCGTTTAAGAAATTGGACAGATTATTGCGTGAAACAGCCAACATTGATGCGGTAATGGTTGACTTAAGGGTGACTGGACTACTTGCCTCGGCATCCACCGCCGTACTTGAGACTGGTGATGCCTGTTGTTGACGAAAGCTCTCTTCGATCACGACACTGGTGGAGTCAAAGGAGCTAATTAGCTTTTTCTTAAGGCCGTCAGCCTTCTGCTCACTAAGCTTCTCGGTAGCTTTAGCTATGTCTCCCTCGCTCACGACAGTCACTTGGCGACTGGTACCGCCAGACATAGCTGACCCCATGGCCGTAAAACCACCAACATTCGATGAATATTGGCGCGAAGACAAATTAAACTCCTCGCCAACCTCTACAGCCTGCACCTTAACTGTTACTGCATCCTGGATGACGCCATCGGTGCCGATACCCGATCCGCTTAATGTTGCGGCCTCGGTACTCGCAAACCGATAATCACCTGCTGAAAACATCGTCCCTGATGGCACGCTCAGCGGCAAGCTAGACACAGAGGTGCGCGTCAAGCGCATAGTCCCAGTCGCCTTGTCGCCCACTCGTTTTGTCCCTGATGCCGTAAACTCAACCGAAATATCTTGTTTTTGCTCTTGGCGAACTACTCGTATTACTCCGTTAGATACACTACTCTCACCATCAAGCGTCAGGCGAACATTGCGATCAACTGTAACGGGGTTGGATTTTGCCGAAATAAATATAGTAGCTCGCGGCGCAAACCAGATAGCCCAGACTAAAAATACTACCAACAAAGCCACCCCGCTACCAATTAGCAATAGTCTTTTTCTAAATGCAGAGAAGTTTGGTACCTTAGTCTTCTTTGATGTCGCACCTTTCTGCCTCTCTCCGTCACTAGAGGCTATCGCCGCCTCTATCGCCTTGTCATCCTGCTTGCGATTAGCTTCGTCAAGCTCACCTACGGGCAGCATTTCACCCTCAATAATATCATCCCCATCCACCTTCAAGACGGGAGGTTTCGCCAATTCTGGTTTACTCTGAAGAGTTCGTGCAACTGGAATCTTCGCCGCCGCCGCAAGAGACGCCAGGGCTGGATTATGAGAAATCAATACCACACGCTTGCCAACCTGCTCTGCGGTCCTGGCAATCAATCGCATATTGACAGCGCTCTGAAGAACACCAGTACGACTGGGTGGGACTATAGCAACAATTTTATTCGTTGAGGACTTTATCTTACCAACAATAATTGTAATGTCGTCCTCTACATCTATATATATTACATCTTTATTCATGTTATATTTTCAATAATTTATTCATTTTATCCATCAAGCCATCGTTGGCTGGGTTTATACCTATTGTATCATAACCCACTCTAAGCAGGCCCATGGCGGTAATCATTGTGTGGTCATCGATCTCCCCAGTTTTATCAATCATACCCACAACATCTGACGGCTTTATCAATTGGACCACTGGACGCTTGGTAAATGGAAGGTTTTCATGCCAATCACCAGACCCGAGGGCTTCTGTCAATCTCTTGAGGCTTGAGCCGCCACCACAAAGCAAGATTCGATTTGGCAAATGATCAACACTGTCAAATTCACTCAATGCCAATTCCACTCCCGATAGCCACACCTCAAGAGTTTTATCTATCGCCTCTTCTAGTCGTTTCCTAACTACAGGTTTGATGTTCTCGTGCTCAATGTTAACTTTCAATTTTTCTGCATCCTTATAGCTAAGCTCCATGTCTGTAGCGATTGTTCTAGTAAAGCTGCGTCCACCGATACCAAACATTTTTGTACCCTCTACGCCACCGTCATTGACTACCGCAATATCAGTAGTACCGCCACCAATGTCCGCCAGAATGGCTGTAAAGTTACTGCTAGCGTCTGTCCCCAGAACGCTTCGGCTAACCGCAAACGGCTCCGCCGCAACCGCAATCAGGTCCAATGCTAGCTCATCAGCCACTCTCTCCAGGGCCCCTATGTGCACCATGGGCGCAAAAGCCGTGTAGATCTGCACGGCAACATCCCGCCCCTGGAAGCCAATTGGGCTCGAGACTTTGTAGCCGTCTATATGAATTGAAACTAGTGCTGAATTAACCAACTTAACTTCAACATCACGATTGCCTGTTTCCAAAGCTATCTGTCCCTGCGCACGAGCTTGAGCTCTTTCTTGAACTTTTTCAATAATAAATTCCATTTCAGCAACATCAAGAGTTTTATCTGGCCTGGGTCTACGGTAGCGGATTGTATGGGTAACACCTTTTACAAGCTCACCCGCCATGCCAATTACCACTCGTTTTGCCTGCACGCCTGCTTGATCTTCAGCCTCCGTCAAGGCAGCCTCGCAATTCTGCGCCACCCCAGCGATATCGGCTATTGCCCCAGAATGCATGTCTGACATAGACTGATGCTTTCGGCCAACACCAATAATTTCTACCTGATCACCCTTCAGTTCAGCAATCAGGACCTTGACATACTCGGTTCCAATATCGATACTCGCCAGTAGCTCCGTGTGTTTGCGATTTTCGTTTTTTTCTCGTCGCTTTTTCAATATCATATCGTTGTTTATTATACCGCCTATGCGTCTTCTGAGCAAATAGCCATCTTAGCTCAGAACCGCCTTGACACGCCTAACGCCAGCTGAGGACGATTCCTCTTTTGTGATTCTAAAACGGCTGCCGTTGAAGTCGCCTTCATCATTCTGGGCCAACTGGGCCGTGTGCTCAACATGTGGTCCACCGCAGACCTCAAAACTAACACGATCCTCGCCTTCGCCTATTTGATAAACCTTAATTGTCTCTCCATAGCGATCGCCAAATGCCCCAATCGCTCCTAGCTCAAAGGCCTGCTTTGTAGGATATTCCTTGAAACTAACTGGTAAATCAGCTTTTATCCAACTATTGACTATTTCTTCAACTTTATCGAGCTGGTCACGACTGACTTTTTCGTCGTTATTAAAATCAAACCTTAATCGATCAGCGGTGATGTTACTACCGCGCTGCATCACATGGTCGCCTAGCACTTGCCGAAGTGCGGCGTACATCAGATGATTGGCGGTGTGCAGGCGTCTATGAGCTATCGTGTCTCCTTCTAGACCCCCCTTAAATACACCCTTGGCAGCAGTCTGTGATCGCTGCCTCTGCTCTTTCATGTAGCTATCAAACTCACTCTGCCAGTCTGCCGACAGCCCAACGCCCTCTCGACGAGCAATTTCAACGCTCAACTCAATCGGGATACCATAAGTGTCGTATAGTATAAACAATTCCTCGCCAGTCAACCCCCCTTCAACAAATCTCCTCAAGTGCTTAACGCCTTTAACCAGTGTTCGAGCAAACGCCTTTTCCTCTTTCATCAGAGTGATGATGACTCTCTCACGACCCTCAGCAACTTCGGGAAAATCCTCTGCATACATATCAGTAACAGTTGACACTATCTCTTCAAAAAAATCCTCGCGAATTCCCAACTCGTTGGCAAAACGAATTGCACGACGGAGTAATCTGCGCATGACATATCCTTGCTCCTTATTGCTCGGTACGCAACCGTCGACTGCCAAAAAAGCTGCTGCCCGAATGTGATCTGCGATCACTCGCATGCTCTCCATATGATCAGTGTACTTTTTTCCGCTAAGCTCTTCTAGCTTCTCGATGATTGGCCACATCAGACTGATTCTGAATACATCTGGATTATCAATCTTTGCAGCGGCGATTCGTTCCAGTCCCGACCCATGGTCAATGTTCTTTTGCTCTAATTCTTCAAACTCACCATCGGCCACCTTGCGGTAAGCCATGAACACATTGTTGCCAATTTCCATAAATCGACCACAGTCACAGTTCGGGTGACAATTCTCACCAAATTCTGGGTTGTGCGGTGTACCAAAATCATAAAACATCTCACTATCGGGGCCGCACGGATCACCAATCGGTGTAGTTTCGGGTGAACCATTGCGACTCCACCAGTTTTTACTGCCGTCATAATAAAAAATTCGCTCGCCGTCTTTGATGCCTCTTTTGTAGCCGTCTTCCTCTGATCCGATATCAGCCTGTCCACTACTTAGGCCAGCCTCTTCGTATAGCTCGGCCCAGACAGCTGCGGCCTCCTCGTCTTTAGGTATTCCATAGCGATCGTCACCTATATAGCAAGTTATATAAACTCTCGACATGTCAAGCTCGACGACCTCTGAAAGAAACTCCCACATCCAGCGGATCTGCTGATCTTTGAAGTAATCACCCATGCTCCAGTTGCCAAGCATTTCAAAGAAGGTTGTATGGCGATTGTCGCCAACCTCCTCGATATCTTGCGCCCGCAAACAAGTCTGACTATTTACAATCCTTTTGCCATTCGGATGAGGATCGCCCAACAGATACGGAATCATCGGCTGCATCCCCGACCCAGTGAACAGTGTTGTCGGATCATCTGTCAGGACAAGTGGGGCCCGCTTGACAGCAACATGGCCCCGTTCTTCAAAAAATTTAATGTATGCATTACGAATTTGCTGAGTATTCATA
>CAYVCA010000025.1:0-9904 GCA_964450025.1 uncultured Candidatus Saccharibacteria bacterium | reverse complement strand
GGGTTAATGTTTTGGCTTTCATCGCCTAGCTTTTCGGGTGTCATGATAAACCTATCAGCTATTATGCGACAAACATCTATTTTATACAACAAAAGGCCTACACCCCAACCGCAACTGAATCAATAAACAGGTACGCCAAACCGTATAAGCAACAATCCAACAGGCAAGGAAAGCATCCAGGGGAGGTCCGGGCTACTCTTAGGCGGTGTTGTTTTTTCAGACACAACAACATAATAATGACTAGTGGTATAATCACCATATGACCCATCAAGAGTTTGAAAAGTATATCATGAGCCTACCGGGCGTTTGGCTGGACTATCCGTTTGGTGAGGGGGTGGCGGTTTATAAGTTTGGTCATGATAATGATGGAGCGGGGAAGATGGTGGCGCTGGTTCAGGAAGGTTCGAATCCTCTGCAGATTAGCTTGAAATGTGATCCACTGTTGGCGCAAAATCTACGTGAAAAGTACGAAACGGTCTTGCCGGGCTATCATCTCAATAAAAAACACTGGAACACGATAATTTGCTCGGGGCAATTATCTTCGACCGAGGTGTTTGATTTGGCTAGACTTAGCTATTCGCTGGCTGGCGCGGGATGACCGGCGGCTATTTTTTCGAAACGGCCTTTGAGAGCTTCCAGGTCTTTATAGCTTGTTTCAATAAACTCTCTTAAGCTTGCGACCTTAGTCTTGCTGTGTAGCCGCTCCATCATCAGAAGAGTGTCTTCGATGAGGAAGAGCATTTCTCGGGCATAAGTACCGTCGAGCTGTGAATTGAGATAGGCGTCGTCTAGCTTTTTTTCTGTTGCCGAAATGTCTTCAATTAGAGCGAGGTTTTTGGACTGTTTCTTCATGTCTATGCCGTAGTCGGCCAGGGGGGTGGCGATAGAGTTGTTGGCGGTAGTCAAGATGGCGAGTAGCGAACTGTTGGTGTCTTGCAGTGCAGTACTGCGTAGGCGCTTGCTGTTATCCTGGCTTAGTGTCTGCATGTTTTGTAAACGAACGGCTAGTTTCAGTGGCGTCGGCCCACTGTCTTTGCTACTGGAGGCTGCGCCAAGAATAACCACTACTAGTAACGCCCCCACCAGCAGTAGCGCGAGGGCTATGATTTTTGGTCGTTTTTTTGGAGCCTGTTCTGGTGGTGCAATCTGGTACAAATAGTCAATACCGGTTGGCACTGGGGCTGGCTGCTGCTGCTGATTGTCTGGATACATGGTTACATTTAAGCACAAACAGTTACAATCGTCCACCTGGGTTTGCTGTAGCGGACACTGGCGCTAGCGATAGACTGCAGGTACAATAGGGATATGCAGGATGCCAAAGAAGAGGTGCGAGCTCGTTTGGATATCGAGGATGTTATTGGCGAGTATGTTCAACTAAGACGAGCGGGCCGTAACTTTAAGGGGCTTAGTCCATTTACGGATGAGCGAACCCCTAGCTTTATTGTTAGCCCAGAAAAACAAATTTGGCATGACTTTTCATCAGGCAAGGGTGGTGACATCTTTAGTTTTATTATGCTGGTAGAGGGCATGGATTTTAGACAGAGCCTGGAGCACCTGGCGCGCAAAGCTGGAGTCGAGTTGACGCAGTTTTCAGGTGTAGATGGCAGGTTTGCCAAGCGGAAAGAGCGGGCCAGAGAGGCGTTAGAGATAGCCGTTAAGTATTTCCAGCAATCGCTAGTTCAGACACCTGAGGCTCTAGAGTATGTAACCAAGGTGAGGCGAATCAAGCGGCAGATAGTTGAGGACTTTCAAATTGGCTATGCGCCAGATAGCCAGGCTGGATTAGTATCGATGCTAGAACAACGAGGGTTTGGACGGCAGGAGCTGAGCGATGCAGGTTTAGTTAATCGTTTTGGTGGTGATTTATTTCGTGGCAGAATGATGGTGGCACTGAGTGATTCGTCCGGAGGGGTGATAGGATTTACTGGCAGAATTATTCGCGACGATCCGAAGGCGCCAAAGTATCTAAACACACCCCAGACTATTCTGTTTGACAAGGGCAGGCATATCTTTGGGCTTAGTCAGGCAAAGGAGGCGATTCGCCAGGCGGGGGTGGCAGTAGTAGTTGAAGGCAACCTGGACGTGGTAAGTTCGCATCAGGCGGGAGTTAATTTTGTAGTCGCAACAGCTGGTACGGCCATGACAGAGTATCATCTGAAGACTTTAGCTCGGCTGGCCGGTCGAGTCAGGCTGGCTTTTGACGGCGACAAGGCGGGCTTAGCGGCAACCGAGAGGTCAATCAGCTTGGCGCAGGGGGTGGGTATTGAACTGGAGGTGGTTACTCTTCCTGGCGGCACCAAGGATCCAGACGAGTTAATTCAGAAGGACCCACAGCTTTGGCTGGCCGCTGTTAAGGAGTCAGTACCAGCGGTCGAATGGGTAATTCAGCAGTACTCAGCTCGAGAGGACTTGACGACAGCCGAGGGTAAACGGCGCTTCACCTCCGCTTCTTTAGCGCTCATTAGAGAGTTGAGTGACCCAGTAGAGAAGGAGCATTATATGCAGATGGTTCAGGCAAGCACTGGGGTGTCGCTGGCTGCTCTTCAGGAGAAGATCGCAAACAAGCAACGAGTCGAGAAGCCACCCGCACTAAGGACGACGACTGTTGATAGACAACCTGCTGGCACGGCTGCGACTAGTCTGCAGGATATCCTTTTGGGAATCGCTTTGATCTCGCCACCTAGTCGCCGTTGGTTGTCAGCGATAAAACCGGCGATGATAGAAGGGGAGGAGGCGAGGGAGTTGTTGTTATTTTTACAAAGCAACAACGAATTAATAACTAACGATATGCCTGAGGGGTTGCAAAAAATTGAGCAGTATGTGAAAATAGTACAGTTAAAGAGCGACATGCATTATGCCGACTGGGAAGACCAGGCGTTCCAGGCAGAGATGGAGTATGTTGTTAGACAAGTAATAACAAAACATCGTGAAATAGAAAAACAATCTTTAATTAACCAGCTGCGTGACGCCGAGACAATGGGCGACGAAGTGCGGGCAGAGGCTTTACGCCGTAGCATCAACGAACTAATAAAGGAGAGAGCGTGAGCGATGATCCAAAAAAAATAGCGAATGACGATCAGGATTTTGAAGACCCAGATTTGGAGGATGTGGAGGCCGAAGAAGAGGAAGAGGACCTGTCAACCGTCGATAACGAGAAGTATCTCGATGATGTATCAGATGATTCAGTGCGATTGTATTTGAGGGAAATCGGCAAAGTGCCACTGCTTAATTCGGAAGATGAATTGGATCTGGCGCAAAGAATTGTGGCCAATCGAGACGAACTGAGTGAGGTGGCGGAAGAGCTGGCGGAAATTGAACAGCTCGACAAAAATGAGCGAACACCAGAGGTGTTACGACGACGCAGTGAGCTAAAGTCTCGATCTGTTAAGCTTAGCCGGCCAAAGGACAAAATGGCTGAGGCTAATATGCGCCTGGTTGTATCAATCGCCAAGCGCTATTCTGGTCGAGGTTTAGATTTTCTGGATTTGATTCAAGAGGGAAACACAGGTCTGCTCCGAGCTGTAGAGAAGTTTGATCCAGACAAGGGCTTCAAGTTCTCGACTTATGCGACATGGTGGATTAGGCAGGCGATTACTCGCGCTATCGCCGATCAGGCTCGGACAATTCGTATCCCGGTGCATATGGTTGAGACCATAAATAAAATGCTCCGCACTCAACGGAGAATGACTCAAGAGCTTAATCGTGAGCCGACGATTGAGGAGCTGTCAGCAGAGCTCGAGATGGAGCCGGAGAAGATTGAATATGTCATGAAAATCAAGCAGGACATCTCCTCGCTCGACGCTGGTGTGGGTCGCGATGGTGATGAGGATGACTCAGTCTTGGCTGATTTTATCGTCGATGAAGAAACTATCTCTCCAGAAGACTCGGCAACCAACCAGCTGCTAAAGGAAAAGGTGCAGGATGTGCTGTCCAGCTTAAATGACCGTGAGCAGAAAATTATTCGCATGCGATTTGGACTGGACACTGGCAAAAGCCATACTCTGGAAGAGGTTGGCCTGGAGTTTGCTGTAACAAGAGAGCGGATTCGTCAGATTGAGGCTAAGGCCTTAGTGAAGCTTCGAAAGCATAAGGATGCCAGGAAGCTTTACGAATACTTGGGGTAGGCAATGCTTGGGCCATGGATGTATTTGGCGTGGTCATTGACTAGTGTTTTAAGCTAGTATTTATTGGTATCGACCAATCCTACACCCGCACTACTGGAGGCTGCCGATAATAAGAAGTAGCATGAATAGGATAAAGCCAATAAATCCAAGAACTGCATAGATGATACCCCAGACGAGACTGAAGGTGCCGAGTGTGGTGGGCATGTTTGCGGCCCTGGAGCGGTTGCGTGACATGACACCGAGAATAATTCCACCAATTGATATACCCAGGAAATTCAACACAAGGCCAATTATACCGAGAGTTTGCCCTGGATTTTCAACAGGATAGGCGTTGGGCTGTGCGTATGGCTGTGCATAAGGCTGGGGGGCGTAGGGCTGAGGTGGCGGAGGCGGTGCTGTAGGTGGCGGGCCTGTTGGTTCTTGTCCTGGGGTAGTGGGTGGGTTCATAGTCCTCCGTTTATAGTGCTTATGTTAAATCTTTTATTAATCTTACCGGCGACACTATCGATTGTCAATAGCTAGCACTGGGCTGGTGCCTTGCAAAAATGAACGGTGTTTACAATTGAGTCTAGCTGTTTGTGCAAGTCGTCGATACTGGAGTCATTGATGATAAAGAAGTCAGCCATGGCTATTGGCCCGCCTTTTGACATGTTCTCAATTTCGGCCCAATCTCTTTCCTTAGCTTCTCGTGGCTGCATTGGTCGTTCAGGGCGGTTTTTTAGTCGTTGATAGCGAAGGTGCTTTGGCGCGACGACAGCCACAACCGTGACCTGTCCAGGAAATTCACTGAGGAGGGTTTTATACTCTGGCCAGGTGTACAACCCATCCATGACTACCTTTTTTTGACCTGCTTCAAAGAGCTGATGAATATTTTTTATAACCTGCTGTAAGATGAAGTCTTGTCCCTTGGCTTTGCGAATTTCTTCGCGGAACTTCTTCTGACTGTCCCAGGTGATGTCAATTCCAGCCTCCTTCATCAGGTCATAGATGACACCGCCCATATATACCTTCGGTATTCCCTGGGAGGTGAAGTAGTCAATAATTGTGCTTTTGCCGCTGCCAGCCAGGCCAACTGGAGCGATTATCTGTTTGTTTTTTGTAGCCATATAACTTAATTATAGCACAAGATGCTTAAGATCGCAAGGCATTTAAGTGCCGCTCGGTATTAGTGCCATTTCACGCGGTTGCTTTTTGCGCCAGAGCTATCTCTTTCTACTACGGTTTCATTAAACAACAAAACAATGGCTTGAATATAAAAACATGCGCTTTAGTTTTCGTATTATTTCGTCTATACTAGCCGATATAAGTAAGCCTAGATGCTAAGTCGTCAGAAAGTTAATGGGAAAAATTACAAATAAAACTGGAAAGGAATCAATTAAAATTATCGGAAGCGCATCAATATACACAGTGCGCACAACATCTTATACCAGAGGCTCTGCATGAGTAGAAGTGAAACTAGGCATAAAAATTATGAGCTACTTAATTTGCTGGGCTATGGTTTGGCGAAATTTTTTACTAATTCCCCGCTTGAATATATCTTTCTTGACGTCGCCACATGCGTGCATAGGCGCCGTTGAGTTCTAGCAGCTCATCGTGAGTGCCGTCTTCGACGATAGTGCCATTTTTGATGAAGATTATCCTGTCCATATCGGACAGTGTGCTTAGGCGGTGTGCTACGACTATAGCTGTTTTGCCCTTCAAGACCCCCCTAAATGACTGCTTGATAATCTGTTCGCTTTCGCTATCAAGTGCGCTAGTGGCTTCGTCAAGAACTATTATCGGGGAATTTTGGAGGACTGCCCGGGCGATGACGACACGCTGTTTTTGACCACCACTCAGCTTGACGCCTCGCTCGCCGACAACACTATCTATACCGTGGGGTAATTCTTTGACGAAAGACCAAGCGTGAGCGGTGCGTAGTGCTTGTTCAATCTGCTCATCTGACGCTTCGGGGTGGGCGACTGCTATATTATCTCGCACCGAACTATGAAATAGCAGCGGCTCTTGTGGCACGTAGGCGATTTTTGAGCGCAGGTCTGACTGGCGAACATCCCGCACATCAATGCCATCGACCGTTACAGAGCCTGAGCTAACATCGGCAAATCTAAGCAATAACTTAGTGAGAGTGCTTTTGCCAGCACCAGATAGCCCGACCACGCCGACTTTTTGCCCAGCTGGGATATTCAGTGAAAAATCCTTTAAGACTGACCCGGTATCGTAGGCAAATGTTACATCGTTGAGGCATAATTCGCCACGTATATCTGTAAATTTCTGAGGTTTTGCAGGATCGGTTACTCGGTTTTCTCGCTCTAGCACATCAAATGCTGGCAGTATTTTGTCGATCAAATCATCGTGTTCGCTGAATTGGTCGCCGAGAGTGTAGGCGCCATTTAGAATAGTTGTTATATATGTTACAACCAGCACGGTCGAGGCAAGGTTGAGCGCACCGATGCTGGTCATATATAACACCACCCACAAAAATACAGCGTAAATTAGCACGATTACAGCTTCGCGACCAGCGGTCATCTTCGCCTGAACTAAATATCGTTTTTGATAGATCAGATTCTCGGCGAGGGTATTAGCCTTCACTCTATCAATATGAACCTGCTCTTTGCCGGTGGCTTTTACGGTAAGTATGTTTGAGATAATATCTGCCATAACACCGGAATGTTTCTTGAATAATTCACGGGTGGCAGTTCTGTAGGGAGCTACTTTGTGCGATGACCAAACGATGTAGCCGGTTTGAACAACAAATATTGCAAAAATGATAAGACCTAGCCACACATTAATCCACAACATGACTGCGATCGGGAATAGCACCGACAGTAGGGTTTGTAAATATGAGTCGCGCCATGTGCGGACAAATATCACCATTGAGTCGCTATACTGACGAGTGGCTGTTGTTAAATAGCCTGATAAGTTGGAGTTAAAATACTCGATATCTGCGCTGACTAGTTTTGAGAAGTAGGCAGAAATCAGCTCTCTATACACCTTATTTTCGCCCAATATACCAACATACTTTACTAGTGGTGCAATCACGCCGATCGTGGCTGAAAACACTAGGAAAAATACTGCCCAACTTGTTGCCTTGTCAAAATCTTGTGCCGAAATTGCCGCTACAACTTGGCTCAATGCGATTGGCAGAGCGATAAACTTGGCAGCATTCTTCAGCGTGATCAGCACAAACGACCAACGAACTGGCCAGCTTTGGCCAAATGTTTGCCAAGCGTGCTTATAGGCTTTGGCGTAATTCGCCATATTCTTCCGTAATTTCATCTGTCGATATTGTATCACGAGCTAGGATGCTCAACTCTTTTAAGCTATAATAGCCCTATGAAGCGCTTGGCGGTGATTGATGGAAAATCAGTATTTTATCGAGGGTATTATGCGATGCCCAATCTCTCGACGGCCGACGGCACGCCAACGGGTGGGGTGTTCGGTTTTGTTAGCCTAGCGCTGGAGCTGATTAAGAAAATTGAGCCTGACTACGTGGCAGTAGCTTGGGATAAGCGCGGCACGAACATCCGTAAACGCAAAGAGATTTATCCAGATTATAAAGCGGGGCGTAAGCCGGCACCGGACGATTTCTATGAGCAGATTCCGATACTTTATGAATTACTCGAGGCTTTTGGTTGGCCACTTTATGAAATTGATGACTATGAAGCAGATGATATCATGGCGACATTTGCTCGTGAAGCGGAAGGGCGGGGAGTCGAAACCTATCTGATAACCTCTGATTTAGATGCTCTACAGATAGTTTCGCCACTAACCAAAATGTTCGCTATGAAAAATGGACTAAGCAATATCGAAGAGTTCACGCCAAAGGCGTTTGAAGACAAATATGGCATTAAAGTTAGCCAGTTCCTCGACTTAAAATCGCTGATGGGCGACTCGAGTGATAATTTGCCGGGTGTGCCGGGGGTTGGTCAAAAGACCGCTGTTAAGTTGCTGCAGCAATTCGGCGATTTGGATAATATTTATCAAAATCTAGATGAGATAAAAGGGGCTTTGGGCCAAAAGCTAGCGGATGGTAAAGACTCGGCTTATATGACCAAGCAAGTTGCTCGGCTTTGGTTTGATGTGCCGATAGAGCTAGATTGGTCGGTGGCAGATGTTGATGATTGTGATTTCGATAAAGTAGCCGATATCTTACAGAAGCTTGAGTTCCGCTCTCTTATTTCGAGACTACCCGCCAATATGAAGTCAAAGCCCATCACGCTGAAAAGTTTTCCTGAGCCAACCGTCAAGCCGCTACCGCTAGATGTGGTGTTTGGGCCAGAAACATGTCTATATATTGACATGTCTAGCTCTCCTACGCTATATCTAGCGTTCAGTAGCAACGAGGTTTACTCGGTTCTTCTGGAAGAGACTTCAGAGTCAATGTGGCACGCACTTAAGTCAAGCAGGGTGGTCGCCTACGATATTAAGGAGCTCTATCATCAGCTAGATAGTCTCGGTGTTTCAATGAGGTTTACAGAGGTCCACGATGTGAGGCAGGCGGCTTTTTTGATTGAGCCGCTCAGGCGAGACAGGAGTTTAGAGGCTCTTGCTGGTGACAGCACGGATAGCAGCAGCCCTTCTCGGTCCGTCGCACAGCTGTTTATGGTGTATAAAAAACAACGCGAGCAATTGAGTGCTGATGCGGACTTGAACAAAATTGCGGTTGAGTTTGATTTTCCAGTGATTTATCCTCTGTTTCAAATGGAGAAGCGAGGCATGAAGCTTGATGTGGACGAGCTAGGATCAATGAGCCAAGAGCTGACCAAAAAGCTGGAACAAATTGAACAAGAAATGTATGACATGGCTGGGTATGAGTTTAACCCTGCTAGTCCTGCTCAATTGTCAGAGGTGTTATTTACGAAACTGCAACTACCGACGGCTGGCATCAAAAAAGGGAAAACAGCTTTCTCAACTGGTCAAAAGGAGCTTGATAAGCTAAGGGGGCAACACCCAATCATCGAGCAAATTGAGCAACATCGAGAACTGTCAAAGCTATTGAATACCTATGTTGATGCATTGCCAAAGCTGGTTGACAGTAAGGGCCTCTTGCACACAACCTTCAATCAAGATGTGGCTAGTACTGGCAGGCTGAGTAGCGTAAATCCTAATCTTCAAAATATTCCAGTTAGAACTGAACTGGGGCGAAGGATTCGCCAGGCGTTTGTGCCAAAAAATGGCAAAGTGTTTGTGAGTGCTGATTATTCTCAGTTTGAATTGCGATTGGCTGCAGTGCTGGCAAGCGATCAGCCATTGATTGACGATTTTAACAGCAATATCGACATTCACACTAAAACGGCCGCCGAGGTGCAGGTGATAGATATGAGTGAGGTGACGGCAGACCAGCGACGGGCTGCAAAAGTAATAAATTTTGGTGTTCTGTATGGGATGAGTCCGCACGGGCTGGCGAGCGCAGCGGGGATGAGTTTTTCGGATGCTAAACGGTTCATTGAGCACTATTTTGAACTACGCAAGCCAATTCGTGAGTATCTGGATAGGACGCTAGAACTGGCTGAAGAGCAGGGATTTGTGTCAACCTACTTCGGGCGTCGCCGTCCGACACCGGATGTTAAGTCGAGTAATTTTATGGTTCGAGAAGCCGCCAAGCGGGCGGCGATGAACATGCCGATTCAGGGGACAGAAGCTGATTTGATGAAGCTAGCGATGATAAGACTTGAAGACGAGCTGGACGGGCTGGCCGAGCCAGTTTTACAAATCCATGATTCGATTTTGGTTGAATGTGCACCAAGAGATGTCGATAAAGTAAGTGAGATAATGAAAGA
>CAYVCA010000024.1:0-9954 GCA_964450025.1 uncultured Candidatus Saccharibacteria bacterium | reverse complement strand
AGCTATTTATATCTATCACCATCCGCAGTTGATTTACAGTTCTATTATAGCACAAAGCACACCTAAAGCGCCTGTCTGTCGCCTAATCCAATAGCTCACTCAACCACGCTACTGGTCCTATTCCTTCGGGCTAGCCATCGACACCACGGAGAAGCGTATTTTACCTGCGTCCTCATCAAAGACTACTTTCACTATCTTGCCACCATGCGAAAGCTCAGCATCCCCACTCAGGCTACCTAGCTGAATAGTGCTGTTGTAGTCCCCGAGCAGCATGACATCAACCCAATAGGCCTCATTCTGAAAGTAGTGTACTGAAAAAATAACACTTCTAAACTCCTCTTGAGCCACCAAACTCATCTCCCCGTTTTCGCTTGACGGCATCTGTAGCGGACTATCAAGCCGCCACCTGATCACCCAGTCACCCTCCTTCTTTTGCATATTGAGAGCAATTGGACTATTGTCCAGGTCGTGAAGCTCAATGCTCGTACCCACGCCCAGCTCTCGTTGCGGCCACTCTAGTGCGTACAGCTGAGCGGTATCAAGCGTCGACCCTGGGGACAGCGCAACTGGAGATCCCATGATGCTTTTTTGGCCATACTCTTGAAGTAGTCCACTGCTGATGTATCTACCAAGATCGATCGGTCCCTTGTCTTTATCATAAATACCATTTATATCGGTAAATCCACCGTGGGATGTAGCGCCACTGAGACTCCCCGCATGGCCAAGACCGAACAGGTGAGCGAGTTCATGTGCAGTAAAGATTCCCAGACGACCAAGTGGCTGGCCTATATAAATGTCTGCGTAGCGATTGTGTTGCACAAAGGCGACTCCGCCTGGAGTCATGCTTGTAGTCATGTTTGTAGTAGTTTCACATGCTGGCCTGTTCATTATACCTACGATTTTGTCATACTCATTCAGCTCAGGCATAGTTGCAGCAGCAATATATGCACCTGATTTCTTCATATCTACTGGGTCTATGCATTCACCTGGAACTTGCTCATTAAAAGCCTGGGTCGCCAAATCGCTAGGCTCAATAATGGCAATCCTAGGATTTATCACCTCTTTAGTTGACCCAGACAAATAAGCCTGCGTGGTGCTAGCAAGCTTTTTGGCATCGTCTTTAGTGAGAGCATAGTTAAGCAAGGCAATTTTTGTATTACCATAAACACTCAAGCACTGCTCAGCCGCCTCTTTAACATCACCACCATCATTCCCTCTCACGGAGCGAATACCGCACGCCCCCTCTGGGCTATCAAAGATCTCTAATGATTGATCGTCTGTCGTTGACGACACTGCTTGAGGTGCGGTATCAGCAAAATAACTACCAGCCGGCCTGGCGGCGCAGCCAGTAACTAAAAATGATACTGCAACTACAGCCGCAACTGCCTGGCGACCCAAGGCCGGCAGCCGCCATCGATACTCACTCCTATCAGAAAACACCTCTTTCATACTAGCTCTATTTTACCATGTTTTGCTTGTAATTGCAAGCTTGCGCCTACATCCCAGCCCCAAAGTTGTCACTTAAGCAAGTCTTAAAATATAGCTCAATCGCTAGCTTGCCGCTCCGAAAGCTGTATTCAGTCCACGCTACTGAACAGACTAAGCTCGTCGCCTGAGTGCCACTATACCGCCAGCTAGCTGGCACTAGATAGACAAATCACTTATACTTAGTCTGATGGCATTGTTTATCGACAGACCTTCCAGGCTCATTAGCACCTCAATAGCTGCGGTGTTAGTGTTGGGTGGCATCTACCTGCTAGTCACTGCCCTGGCACCGATGGGCCGGACCTGGCTGACCAACCCAACCGACAACTCCACCACTAAACTCCTGGCCAAGACCGAGTCGGCTATAACCAAACAGCAGCTATATATACCAAAGATTGATATCAATGTCCCCTATGCCGCTGGCGACGAGTCTGTCATGAAAAATGGCGCCTGGTGGCGAGCCGAGCAAAACGGCAATCCAAGAGATGGTGGGAACTTCGTATTGTCAGCTCACCGCTTCATCATGGGCCTGACGCCCCAGCAGACTTGGCAAAAATCACCATTTTACGACATTGACAAGCTTGTCGTCGGTGACAAGATAGTCATCGACTACGAGGGCAAGCGATATAACTATGAAATAACCAAAATCTTTGCCGTCAAACCAGAGGCCATCGAAATTGAAAATCGTACCAACGAACCGCAATTAACCCTCTACTCCTGCACCCTCGGCGGTGCCAGCGACGGCCGTGAAGTAATCATCGCCACCCCTATTCTTGCTCAAAAATAACCAAACATGACTAAACAATTCATTAACTCACAAACAAACACCCCTTGCACAAGGACTGTCCTTGTGCGTATAATATACCATGCCAACAAAAAATGCGATTAAGCTATACACCCCTGACAGCTACTACCACCTGTATAACCGAGGGGTAAATAAACAGCCAATCTTTCATGAGGACTGCGACAAGGCCTATCTCCTTAGCCTATTCAAACGCTACCTATCGCCCGATATCAAGAAACGCAAAGGACATATAGACTACAGTACCTACTCGGGCCAAATTGATCTCCTGGCTTATTGCCTAATGAACAATCACTTCCACCTACTACTGTACCAACATGCCGATCCAGAGGCTATCACGGGTCTAATGAGAAGAATTATGACCTCTTATAGTATGTATTTTAACAAGAAATACGATCGCGTAGGGCCGCTGTTCCAGGGTAGATACTTAGCCTCACGAATAGATAGCGACCCGTATCTACACCACGTATCTCGATATATTCACCGCAACCCTAAGATTTGGAGCGAATATGAGTTTTCTAGTCTCCGCTACTACACTGGCGAGGCACAAGCTGATTGGATTAAGCCGGCAACCATATTGGAATTATTTGACAATAGTATAGAACAATACCTGAGCTTCTTAAAAGATATGGATCAAGACGACGAAGAAACCATGTCAGAAATCATCGCCCACCCCTAGTTGCACAAGGACAGTCCTTGTGCAAAAGAAGGTTTTTAATAATTCCAATCGCCAGCACCACGGAGCCAAAGCATTCCGGTATAGTCGGCTAAGCCCGCCGCCGTGCATACAGTTAGATTAGTCCCCCCAAGTACCAGGGCTACTAGTTTCTCCTCCACCCCTGGAGCCAGCATAGAGTGTCCGTTTAGAATTTTCTGGCATTAACCGCGACACAATTGTCCAGTCTGATTCACCGGTTGTGTTCTTTACGCAATATCCAACATGTCGATGTGAGCCACGTGTGAACTTGACGCCTGCCGTTTTTAACTCGGTTGTGTTTGTGGGGTACCTATCGTTGATTACTCGATACTCCTCAAGCTTCTTAGCGTTATTTGCTAAATCAGCTCGTACCGCCGTAGTATGGGCCTACCCCTGAATCCCCATGTAGGTGACGATTGCTATGGTAGCTAAAATTCCTATCACCTCGATGACTATCAATAGCTCCACGATAGAGAATCCTTGGTTTTTACGGTAGATCTTCTTCATGGTTCAAATATAGCCCCCTCCCCGGCGCTTCTGGTCAAGGGCGGATTCTGCCCATCAACGCTATGCCATCGTTTTACTACTGCACGCGCCTAAGTTACTCCACTGCGATATCCAGATCTCCACACTCTTGCCTGGACAGGCCTAGGCTCTCAGGTTGCCCAAGAACAAGTTGCACAAGGACTGTCCTTGTGCAAATGAGGGTCGATGATTGTCTGAAACGGTATTTGTGGTACGAGCAGGATAAAATACCGCCCCAGAGGGCGGTACCTTTTCCAATCTAGTGAATCGTTATTTACGTAGACCCAGAGTGGCAACGACTTGCTTGTAGCTCTCAAAGTCGGTTCGCTCTAGATACTTCAGGAGGCGCTTTCGCTTGCCTACCATCTGCACAAGACCGCGACGAGCCATAAAGTCATGCTTATTGACCTTAAGATGCTCTGTAACCTCTTTGATACGAGCCGTCAAAACCGACACCTGAGCCTGTGGGCTGCCGACATCGTTTTTGTTGACCTGAGTCAAAGCAATCGCTTGTTGCTTGTTTTCTTTAGTTATCATAACTTGGCAATTGTATCAGATTATGAAAGAGATGGCAAATTAGAATATCTGGGCATAGTTGTATTTTGGGTTTCCCGATGTCGGGGCCTGAGTGTTGCCGTGCCCGCAAGTAGTTCGAGCGGCGCTAAAAGCTGTTGTATCTTCGTCCGTTGGGGCCGACAAAGAGGCGTACACGACAAGCCCGCCATCTGCATTAGTACAGGGGTACCATCGCAAGATATTGACTGCAGAAGTAGCATTGCTACTCTGCAGGCCAGTACGATAATTTTCTTTCAAATATGCTGGCACCAGGCTATCTACTCCATTTGCCACGTCGAACAGGCCCTGGCCAGTTATTCGACTACCCGTTTGAGATTCATGCAGGGCAATCGCCTCGCCTGATGTCTTGACGGTCGACCTGATCTTGGCATCCATAGCATCATCTCTGGCGAAATTGTACGAAACAACCACGATTGAAGCCAGGATGGCTATCGCCACAATGACGATAATTATTTCAACTATAGTAAATCCCTTATGTCTATTCATGGTGTTCATTATACTGATTTTCATGAAAAACTCAAAGTCAAACCAAGGCTAATCAGGTAATACTGCGACCTAATCAGTCGCAAGCAGCCTACTGCGGCTCAGGGATATGAAATTGCCCAGGATTTGCCTCGACTGAGGCGGGTTGACCGCTCAGCTGTAATCCGTCTGGTATTGGTGGCAAAGTACTAAAATCTGGCATTGGCGGCAAAGACGATAGGCCCTGACTCTTTGGCGCACCAAGAGTCGCATGTTCAATCTCTGCTATCGTTGGGTCAGCTGAGCTTGGCAATTCATCCATGGACGGCGCAGCAGCCAATGCATTCTCCAAAAGTTCGCCCTGACGAGAGGGCGCCGCGGAGGGTAGCGAAGATCTAGTGTCCGCGATTGGGTTTACCATTGGTAGCTCCACTTCAGGAATCATCGATGCGTTTATGGGCGAATTAACAAGTGTCGGACCTCCGCTGCCCACAGGATTGGCGTGTGAAAGAATTGTTCTGTTGCGATCTTGCTCGGCTTCGCGTCGCTTATCTGCCGCCGCTTGCTCGGTTGTTGCGTTGAGCGTGCCGCCAACTAACGGAGTGCTTGGCTGATCAGACGGGGCTGCCTGAGCTGGCGTCACCACCTCCTGCGCTTCAACTTCGCGACGCAATTCCTCCGTGATATCTGCCACCGAAGGCTTGTCGACAAGCAGAGGCTCGGATGCCTCGCCCTGAACAGCTGAATTCAGGCGCTTACTAGCTTCCTGCGCGGCTTCCTCCTGATTGTCCTCCGTCACCTTACGAGCCACCTCGTCAAGGTCTCGACTGCCGTGACTAATGTCTATTCTGCCTAGTTCATCGTCATTATTTTTTTTCTTCTTTACTGACTCGCCAACCTTGGTCGAAATTCCAGCCTCCAGAACTATAGAGCCGTCAACCCTCTGTATTCGGTCGGCGCTCTCTTCCCTGCCAACATCAGGTTCCTCACTCGCTTCGCTACTATTAGTTTCTAGTCGGGAAGCAATTAATTGCTGATTAGCACCAGACGCCATTAGTTCTGCAGCCACCGACATGGCACGAGAAGAAGTTAGGTTATTACCAAATCTATCAGTGGCCGCCACTACGCCTGTTAATAAGGCTGTAGAAATCTGTTCATCAAGAGTAGCTTTTGCAGTTTTAAGCGACCCCAGCAGTTCTGTTATCATCTCACTCACGCTCGAAGCGTCCTTGCTATGCCAATCTACCGCCCCGAGGTCACTCTCAATACCCCCAGAAGTGATCGTTGCCACAGTTGCATCATGCAATATTTTACCGTGAGCCGATAAAGCAACATCCAAGTCCTCACTATTCGCCACATTTAGCGCCAAGACCAGTTCGACATTATAATCACCCTGAGAAAACTCAAGATCGTCTTCGGATATCGTCGTTCTGTACGGCGTGATTGAAATGCGAACGACATCGTCAACTAATTTGTAACTCAGATGGTCGGCCTTCTCCTTGTCCAGGGCGATAATAAAATCCCGTAAACTATCCGCAGAATCTTCAAATGTCTTGTCTGGCTCCAAAAACTGAATTGCGGGCGGCATTTCGCCACTCGCTACCGCTGTAGCATGCTTGCCCAGTTTGTTCAAAAAAATCGTTAGTCCCATGGCAGCCGACAGCTCATCAATGGTCGGGTCCTTACTGACTGTCACTAAGATATTGGTCGCTTCCTTGATGCTATCGATTATTTGCTTCTTAGCCGAGGACGAAGTTGCCATGTTGTTTTATTACCTGTTTCTTTTTTACTATTTACTCCAAGAGTATACCATAAGCGTCTCGCCCGTGTCAACAGCTAAACCCCACTTCATCACCTCGTCTCTGCTAAAATCTTTACATTTCGCGCCTCTCCCTGTATAATCTCTTGATGAATAAGAAGAAATAGCCACACTAACCGAAGGAGAGTTATGCCAATTATTAAATCAGCTATCAAGCGAGCCAAGCAAGCCACAGTTCGTCGTGAAAGAAATATCGTAACCAAGAAAGAGGTCAAGTCCGCGGTCAAAGAGTTCCATGCAAGCCCTTCAGCCAAGACACTGGCCGCCGCTCACAGCGAAATTGATACCGCTGTCAAGAAAAATGTCCTGAACAAACACACAGCTGCCAGGCGAAAGAGTCAGTTAAGCAAGGTTGCGAAAAATGCAGGAGTCAAGCTTGGCACCGTGAAGAAGGAGGCCACAAAGACGGCTGATAAAAAACCCGTTGCTACAAAATCAACTCCCGTCAAGAAGCCCGCCGCAACCAAGCCAGCTGCCGCAAAGTCCACAAAAAAGACAGCTGCTCCAGTAAAGAAGACTACGACCGCTCCGAAGGCTGCTGTCAAAAAGACAGCCGCAAAGACTACTACCAAGAGTACCTCTGCTAAAAAATCTTAGTCTCGCAACACCATCTGCGCCACCTCGATTAACCCAACTTCAATCGCTAGCCACGGATTTACGCTCGTCCCCTTCATGTGCTCGTCTGCTCTAGCTAATGCTTGGTTTATCTGAACTAGCCGCCCCCTGGAGATCGTTCGGCTAAAAGGCTTTAGTTTTTTCAGTACAAACGGATGAACACCAAAATCATTCTCCACTCTCGCACTATCATCACCTGACAACACTAGCGCATTCAGGTTCATCAACTGAGACGCAATTAGCCCCATTGCCATATAGGCACCGTCTTCTCCGTTCTCCTGGCTCAAGTGGCCAACAATCTCCTGCACCCTGACGACACTACCTGTCAGCGCAGCCTCAAACAACTCAAGCACGCTCTCTTTCTTGGTCATAGGTAGCAGCTTGCTCAATAGCTCATTTGTTATCTCAGGGGCATCCCGTAACTGCTGCAGAAGATTGTCTAGTGACAACTGGTCATGGCCCAGTCTGTCTAAAATATAGCCAATCTGCGCAGCGCTAATCACAACACCATAATGCCCAGCTCTCGCTTTAAACCAGGCGACCGCCTCACGCCTGTGCTTGTCAGTAAGAGGCGTGAATTCCTCTGCCTTGATGTTTTTTTGTAAAAATTTATATGTTTTTGTTCTCTTATCCAGTTTTGACTCCAGCAGAACCACTGTTTTATCAATTTCATGGCTAAAAATAACCGGTAACTGCGACCAGAGGTTAGAATTCTCGCTAATCCCACGAACCACCACTGCCCCATCTTCGCCAAATAGTGTCAGTCCGAGCAAGGCATCCATTAATTGCTCTCTATCCATAGCCTCGCCATCTTGCACACTAAGCTCAGCGCCATCGAGCAGGTCATACAATCGTTCTGCTTTTTCAAACTCATTCTCGCCATGGAGCAAGTAAATCACTTTTCAATCCTCACCTGGCACACGGGGCAAATGTGAGTCCCTCGACCAGCTACACGAATTTTCTCAATCAAAACATCGGGGTGACGATGGCATGGCTGGCCCTCACGACGAAACACCTGGGCAAATTTAAGATAACTACCCCTGCCCCCCTCAGCATCAACATAGTTTCTATCAGTTGACCCACCTTGTTCAATGCTTAAACTAAGCACGGCCACGATTTCTTTAAATAATGCCCTCAGCTGGTCATCACTCAGGTGCCACACCCGGCTCTCTGGGTGGATACGAGCAGACCAGAGTGCTTCATCGGCGTAAATATTCCCTACCCCTGCGATAACCGCCTGGTCAAGTATCGCTGATTTCACTCTAGAGTTTTTACGACGACGAATACGAACCAGAAACATCTCAAAAGTTGTCTTTGGGCCTAAAGGCTCTGGCCCAACTTTTTGAAAAAATGGCAATTGTGCTATTTCAGCTGTCGGCACCAGCTTGATCCATCCAAACTTTCGCTGGTCGTTAAAGAACAGCGTCGCGTTGTCATCAAGCTCAATCTCTACTCGGGTCGACCGATCGGGCAACTTGCCAATCAAGCTGTCGGTCGGGTGTCCACCGCCAAAACTATCTCCACCACGAAAAACCAACTGACCAGTCATCTTCAAGTGAATCAAGAGTGAGTATTGAGAGTCGAGGTCGACCATCAGCACCTTTGCTCGTCGACGAACCCCTGTAATGGTTGCCTTGTACAAAAATTGCTTAACTTGCGCCTGGGGATTAGGAAAGCTTCTCGGCGAATCCAACACTCTTACACTGGCCACTTGACGGCCGACCAGTAAGTTTTCGAGACCCCTTCTTATTGTTTCGACCTCTGGCAATTCAGGCACGAAAAACCCCCCTATAGCCTAAACAGCGTGTCTGGCTGATCTAAGCCAATCTCACGCGCCATAGCACGCCCATTTGGTATTTGCTTGAGAAACATATCCATAATCTCTGACACCTCGGCCAGGGCAGACCCCTTAGCGCCACCGCAGTCCGAAGTCCACAGCTTCTTCAGTGTCTCCCCGTTAACCAAGGTTTCAAACTCATATATCCTGCCCGTCGCACAAACACCGCGCAGGTCATTTTGCTCCTCGGTCAAAGATCGCCCATCCATCATTTTTCGTTTATCCAAAGCGAAAATTAATTCTTCATAAGCCGCGAAAGAATTGTCAAAATCCTTAGACTGGATTGGGGTGCGCAAATACCCCTCATAGGTCGTCATTTTTCGCTTATCCGGTGAAACGGTTATTCTATAGGAGCGAAACTTCTCGTCTGCCACAATCGGACCTCGCACCGTCAGCCTCACCGACCGACTAATGTCGCTCGAAAGCAACGCTGTTCTGCCATCGTTGAGATCGGACTGATCTTCTCGAGGACCAGCTGTGCCGCCTCCGCCTATCAACGCTCGACCAATCGTAATGACTGCAATGATTGCTACAATCGTAATAATCACCACTAGTACAATTGGTATGAACCGCGATATTGAATTTCTCGAATACTTCATGAGGTCAGTATACCATATTTTTGTAGTTCAGACTCGAGCTCGGACACCGTGGTAAACAAAATTGCCTGCATGCCTGCATCAATAGCACCAGCATAATTCATCTGAGCATCATCTATCATCAAACAGTCCGACGGAAACTCACCAAGCAACCTAGAAACCTCGAGGTACGCTCTCTTGTCAGGCTTCGAGAGGCCCACCTCCTCAGACAAGACTACGGAATCAAACAGCTTTTGAGTCTGCTTGGGCAACGCCCTGTCTAAAAAACGCTGACTAGAATTGGAAAGTAGCCCGATCCTGTAGCCTGCCTTTAACTTTCGCACCAAATTTATAACCTCTTCATCGACCCCCCTCGCCGTCCACACCACTCCGAACAGGTCAAAAATTATCGCTCGAATTTTCACTATATCTCTCCCCAATTTTTACCAACACCTACATCTACATGAAGTTTTATTTTCAGCTCTGGGCAAATATTTTCCATAACTTCTTTCATTATCTCACTTACTTTATCGACATCTCTTGGTGCACATTCAACCAAAA
>CAYVCA010000023.1:0-10724 GCA_964450025.1 uncultured Candidatus Saccharibacteria bacterium | reverse complement strand
GGGGTCGACACGGAAGGTGCTGGGCTTTTGTGGATTGCGCCCAATTGGCAGATCAATGACCGCCTCGCCTGGACTCGGCGTGCCGTTTACGATTGCCAGGTAAGTTTTTTTGGCTTGTCTTTTAGCAAACTGAGCCTGGAGGTGCCTGGCGGCATCATCTGTGCGTGCTCCAATTAGCACCCCAGAGGTGTCTCGGTCCAATCTGTGAACCACGCCCGCCCGATTAGTCTCGATACCGAAAGAGGTGTGAGTCTTAAAGAAGTCTGCTACAGTAGGCTCAGCAGCCAGGCCCCCCTTGGCGTGAGTTAGCATCCCAGCAGGCTTGTCGATGACAATCAGGTCTTCATCCTCATATATGATGGGCAGATCCTGGCTGTTATGTTTCGGCTCGGGAATCTGTACGCTAACCGAATCGACAGGACTAACCATTTTTTTGATAGAGGTGCATTTTTGAGAATTTATGGAAACAAAACCTGCCATAATATATTTTTGCCAAAGCGATCGCGAGACAGAGCTATCAAATTCGTTGGCGAGGTAGACATCCAGCCGCTGCGCTACGATGGGTTTATGAAAAAGCATGATATACTTTCCGTTAAAAGGCGTTATGGTCTGATCGTGATCGTGCGGGCTAGGCAACGCTTCAACTCCCTCAGGTATATTTGGCCAATAACTATCTAGAGCACCGTCGATAATGGTCGACCCGTACAACAGAGCGTAGCTCTCGTTGCTGAACATAAATGTGGCTCGCAAAAACTCCTTTTCGTCAGTAGTTTGCAATTTACGAATTAGTTTTACTGAATCGTTTTGATCAGCTATTCCGTACAGCCTCAATGCCAGCATGATTTTCTTGGTGCTTATTTTCACACTTAATCCCCTGGGCGAAGACCGACAGCCCGCTGCGCACGAAGCAGGGTTTGATTGGCGATGCTTTGCATTTTAATCTCTGAGTTCTGTAACGCCTCCAGTAGGTCTGCGTCAGTTATGCTGAGTGTTTTTTCCTGGAAATGCTGCAGGAACTTTGCGACTTCATCGGCAACAGCCTGCTTGAGTGGACCGTACTGCGAATTGCCTTCCCAGCGTGAATTAACGGTTGATTGACTTTCGCCCGACAAGATGCTGAGTAACTGGAGAAGATTTGTGATGCCAGGTTGCGTGTCCCAGTTGAAGTTAATATCTTGCAGACTATCCGTGGTGGCTCCCATTATTTTTTTTCGTGCCTGAGATGGGGTGTCGCTAAGGTTTATCTTTGACTTCTCATCAATACTGCTTTTGCTCATCTTCTTTTCGGGGTTCGTGAGGCTACGGACGCGCAGTCCAGCTTGGCGATTTATAAATTTAGTCTGAGCCTGTGTGCTCTCAGGAACGGTGAATATATTGCCAAAAGATTTATTAAACCGAATTGCAATATCTCGAGCTATTTCGAGGTGCTGAAATTGGTCGTCGCCGACAGGCACCCATTTGGCATTATAGAGTAGGATATCTGCTGCCATAAGTACGGGATAGTTCATCAGACCCATGGTTATGCCTGAGTTATGTTCTTTGGATTTATCCTTGAACTGTGTCATTCGTGACATCTCTCCAACATATGTAAAACAATCGAGTATCCAGGTGAGCTCTGAGTGCGCCGGGATGTAGCTTTGACGATAAATGTGAGTATTGGGGTTCTTTATGTCTAAACCGGCTGCCACGAAATATTTTAAGTTCTGCAGGGTTTTCTGGTAAAGTGTACTATGGTCGATCGGAGTAGTGAAGCTATGCAGATCTGGTACAAACATGTTTAGTTGATAGTTAACAGAAAATCTATTTTGCATCTCGGCCATTGGTAGCAACGACCCCAGGTAGTTTCCTAGTGTCGGCTCTTCGTTGGAGCGAATCCCTGTTAAGATAACTTCTTTCATCTAAGCTAGATTATACCAGAGTATGCGACTGTCTGCTATCGGACGGTAGGGTGAGGTAGCGGACCTCTTGACCGACTAATTTTAATTATGTCTATAGCTACACAGGTCTATTAAGCAGACTGGCATCTAGATCTTTCAACGGCTAGGCCTCCTGGCAGCCGGTGTGGTCGGGCTTTAAAGTACAGTCAATATAGCTATCAGACCACTCATGCGTGTGTCCGCCTGGTTCAACACTCAGCACTGATATCTCATACTTACTCTCTAGGTGGTTCCAGCGAACCGTGCGTAGCGAGACTCCATTGCTATAAACACCATACTTGACGCTGAGCTTAGTTTTGTCTGGGTATTGTTCGGACGCCTCATCATAACTACCGATAACTGCTGTGTCTGTACTCCAGTCATAGGCAGTTGTTAGCACCTTATCACCCAGGGATTGATAGTATAGATAGTTTGCCAGCGCATTGGCGCTATCGACAGAGGGAGGTAGATCAAGGTTGCCAGACTCTGCTAAGCGCATCTTAGCACCTTTGAGTACCGCAGCACTCTCAGATTCTAGCCGCGCATCAGTAGCCCTGTCCTTGATATCGCCATATACCACTATTGATATAGCCGCTAAGACGCCAATAACTACGATGACTATTAGTAATTCGACGATAGTGAAGCCTTGATTTTTAACATAAGCTCTTTTCATACTCCTAAGTGTAACCCCCCCCTCCGATGCTTTGGTCGAGTTTCTTAGCCTAGCTAGACCTAATGTAAGTGCTGTATCTGGTGTATCTCTGGGGCTATCAACCAAAAACCCCCGCCACTGGCGAGGGTTGTCTGTAAGCATCCTTTGTTCGGATTAACGCTTTGAGAACTGCTCTTTCTTGCGAGCGCCTCTAAGGCCGTATTTCTTTCGCTCTTTTTCACGAGGGTCTCGTTTGAGAAGATCTGCTTTCCTAAGGACTGGCCTAAGGTCAGAGTGGGCCACAACCAACGCCTTGGCAATGCCTAGTTTTATTGCATCAACCTGGCCACTCAGCCCTCCACCATGAACTAAAACTGTTACATCGTAGTCTTTTTGCTTGCTCACGGCGGCTAGTGGATCAGTGATCTCTGCCACTAGGGTCTTATTGTTGTCAAGGTAATCAGCTGCAGACTTACTGTTGATAGTAACTTTACCTTTTCCAGGCACTAGCCTAACGCTAGCAGACGCACTCTTTCGTCGGCCTAAGCCGTAAAAATAATTTACTTGTGCCATGTTATTTAACCTCTACTTTCTCTGGCGCCTGTGCATTGTGGCTGTGTTCAGACCCAGCAAACACGCGCAGCCGCTTGAGCCTGTCAGATTGAAGTTTGTTTTTCGGTAGCATACCTTTCACGGCGGCTTCGATGATTCTCTCTGGGGCCTTTTCTCGAACCTCCTTTAGACTGGCATCTTTAATACCGCCAGGAAATCCAGAGTGCCTGTAGTAGAGCTTGGACTCTTCCTTGTCTCCAGTCACCTTGGTTTTTTCAGCGTTAATAACTACGACATAGTCACCGTTATCGATATGTGGTGTGTAAGTTGGCTTATACTTACCAGTTAAGTAGCTTGAAATCTCTGTCGCTAGACGACCGAGAGTGGCGTCTGATGCATCAAACAGCACCCACCGACGGGACACTTCGGATGACTTTTGTGAGTAGGTCTTCATTCTATTTCCCTTCCTTTGGCACGGATTTGATATCATCAACAAATTCGATAATAGCCATCTGTGCGCCGTCACCTACGCGAAGTCGAGTGCGCTCTATGCGAACATGACCACTTGTTCGAGCCGTAAGTTGTGGAGCAATCTCATCTACTAGCTTGTAGGCGGATGCCCGAGTGCTTAGGCTGGCAATGACATGGCGTCGATTCGCCAGGTCGCCCCTTTTCGCTTTTGTAATAACCTTTTCAATATAGCGGCGAAGCTCTTTGGCCTTGGGCAAAGTTGTTTCAATTTTACCATGCTCGACGAGACTAGTGGCGAGACCCTTGATTAGCGCCCGTCTCTGGTCTCGCTCTCGACCGAGCTTTCGTCCTTGATATCCGTGTCTATGCATTCTAAAACTCCAACTCCGCTAACTTACTCCTGACCTCATCTAGCGCCTTGGATCCGAACCCTTTGAGTTCACGAAGTTCATGCTCGGGTAGCGTAACGAGGTCATGCACTGTTCGGATGTCATTATTAATTAGCGCGTTCGTAGTCCGTGCTGACAGACTTAAGTCTTCGATCAATACGCCGAACTCACTCTCGTCTTCGCCCTGCGAAACACCTAGCGCGGGCGCACTAGCTACAGTGGTACTGCCAGCAAGTGCGGTATATTGGTTGACTAGAATTGCCGCCGCTTCTTCAAATGCCTCTTGTGGACTCAGGGTTCCATCAGTGTCGACGGTTAGCGTGAGCTTGTCGAGATTAGTCTCTTGACCCACACGAGTGGCATCGACCTTGAATCTAACGCGAAGCACAGGGCTGTAGATGGCGTCTAGTGCGATCATATCACTATGCAGTCTGTTTGCACTTGCGTCCTCAATACTCAAATAGCCGCGTCCTGACTCGGCGACTAGATCCATGGCAATACCAGCCTTTGGGTCATCTATGGTTGCAATAATATGATCAGGATTAACTATTTCAACATCAGCAGTGGTTTTGATATCTCCCGCAGTAACCACCCCTTCGCCTTTTTTCTCCAACCTAAGTTCGACGGGGTCATCAGTGTGGACTCGCAGGCTTACACCCTTCAAGTTCAGCATTATATCGACAAGATCTTCTTTGATTCCAGGAATGGTGGTGAATTCATGTGATACTCCGTCGGGCCTGAAGGCCACGACTGCACCGCCGCGGACGCTAGACAGCAGCACTCTACGGAAGCTATTGCCTAGAGTGTGACCATAGCCTGCATGCAACGGTTCAATAAAGAAGGTTGCGCTGTTGGGTGTGTGCTCTTCGATGCTTGCAAGCGCTGGATTGTAAATTGCTTTTGACATTATTATCCCTTACCCTTCTTATCGTGAGTAGAACTCTACGATTAATTGTTCATTAATATCTGGCTCCGCCTCTTCTCGTTTCGGCTGTCCAGTAATTTCGATTTGGAGCTTACTTGTGTCAGTCTTCATCCAGCTTAGCGGTCCTTGAATTGAACTACCTAAAACATCATTAATATGGATGAAGTAGTCTGACTTCATGCTCTTTGGCCTAACGGTGACTATATCACCAGGCTTGAGCCTGATTGATGGTATATCAACTCGCCTACCGTTGAGCAGGAAGTGTCCGTGGCCAACGAGTTGTCGAGCAGCTCGACGACTGACGGCTAGTCCAGAGCGATAAACAGCATTGTCGATGCGCAATTCTAGTAGTCTAAGCAGGTTTTCACCAGCTAGACCCTCTTTCATGCGAGCGGATTCATTCATTAATCTAATGAACTGCTTCTCGAGCAGGCCATACAGGCGACGAACTTTTTGCTTCTCTCGAAGCTGCACTGCGTATAGACTCTGCTTTCCTTGACGACCTCGACCATGCTGGCCTGGTATACCTGATTTTCTAGCTAGCACCTTGTGTGCCTTGGGGTGAAGAGCATAGCCTTCGCGGCGACTCTGCTTCACAATTGGTGAATTCTCTCGTGCCATGCCTATGCCCTGCGTGCCTTCCTAGGCCTAACCCCACCATGAGGTACGCCTGTTACATCTTTAATACTGTCGACAGCTATGTCGTGGCTTCCGACGGCACGGATGGCCGCGTCGCGACCCATGCCGACTCCTTTAACAAATACATCAACTGACTTAACGCCATATTGCGCTCTAGCGGCCTCAGCGGCCTTTTCAGCTGCAACCTGGGATGCATAGGCCGTCCCTTTCTTGGAGCCACGAAAACCACAGGCACCTGCGCTCGAAGAGGTGAGAACATTGCCTTTTTTATCTGAGAATGTGATGATAGTGTTGTTGAATGTTGCCTGTATGTGCAGCTGACCAGATGGAACTGATCGGCGCTGCTTCTTTTTTGATGAAACATTTGATTCTGCCATTTCAAATTCCTTTCTTAAGTCTTACTTGCCGCCCTAGGCTGAGCTCCACCAACGGCGATAGCTCGACCCTTACGAGTTCGTGCATTCGTACGGGTTCTCTGTCCACGAGTTGGTAAGCCAGATTTGTGTCGTAAACCGCGATAGGTGCTTACATCCTTTAGACGCTTAATGTTATTGGTTACCAAGCGCTGTAGATCACCTTCCACGGTGTACTCCGCGTCAATAATGTCGCGAATCTTTTGCTCTTCAGCCTCGGTGAGATCTTTCACCCGAGTGGTCGGCTCAACTTTAGCCGCCGCAAGGATGGTCGAAGCGTGCTTAGCACCGATGCCGTAGATATACGTCAGCGCAACCTGCACTTGCTTCTCTGATGGTATTACTACCCCAGAAATTCGAGCCATGCTTAACCCTGCCTTTGCTTGTTCTTAGGTTTTTTCTTATTGATAACCCGTAGTCGACCTTTGCGTCGAACCAATTGGTCATCTGGACTGATCTTTTTTACACTCGCACGAACTTTCATGAGTTTATAAAATCCTTCCTGGGTAAAACCCAATTACTGTTAATATTATACTGGCGACTGTAATGGTCGCTCATCTCGTAGACGAAAGGTAATTCGACCCTTTGTAAGGTCATACGGTGTCATCTCTACTTCTACTCTATCGCCCGGCACTAGTCGAATATAGTGCTTTCGCATTCGTCCAGATATATGGGCGATGATACTATGGCCATTCTCAAGCTCAACCTTAAATTGAGTGTTAGGCAATGCCTCCACTACCTTGCCGACCATTTTGATGACTTCCTTTTGACTCGCCATAAGTTACAGTTGTCAATTATACAGCACTCGTAGCCGTAATGCAAGGGATATTTGTGAAATTCTGCTACAGTAACACTCGGTAGAGGATTTACTTGTACTCATCATAGGTTACCATCAAGGCTCTCGAGTTGAGTTGTCGTAGTGACTCTAGGCCAACTGACACAACGATCAGCAGACCTGTGCCGCCAATCGATAGCGATAATCCCGACATACCCGTGAAGCTAAAGAGTAGATATTCGGCGACGAATGGTAGAATCGCAACAACACCTAGCGCGACCGAGCCAAAAAGAATCAATCGGTTTACGGTTCGTGCTAAATATTTTTCAGTTTGAATTCCTGGACGAACACCCTCAATGAACCCGCCTTGTTTTTGTAGGTTTTCAGCGATTTCATTAGGATTAAAGACGATTCCAGTATAAAAGTAGGTGAAGGCTATGACTAGGACGAAATATAAAACTGGATATATAAACGCTTCAGCCGTTGTCCCCTTAAAGCTTCCAGGATTTGGCGCCTGGAACCAAGTGACAAGGGTGTTAGCAGTGGCCTGAAGGTCTGGGTTGCCCGAGGCCTTCATGATTTGACCAACGAACTGAGGAAGGCTAAGGAAGGCTACTGCAAAAATAACTGGTATCACACCAGCGGCGATAAGCTTGATCGGGAGTATACTCTTGATACCCCCATAGCTACTATTTCCCTGCACTCGCTTGGCGTAGTTTACCGTGATCACTCTCTGTGCTTCGTTAATTTTAACCAGGAAATACAGAACTATCAGCGAAAATGTGCCCAGGATAAGAACAACCCAGAACATAGCGGGGTTGATGGGCAGCATAAACCAATTGAATACACTGAGACTACCGCCTGAGGTATCCATCAGCAGGGAGATGAGCTGAGACATCATCGCTGGCATTTGGCTTATGATACCAGCGAATATCAAAAGACTGATACCATTGCCGACACCTTGCTCAGTCATGAGCTCACCTAGCCACATCAGAAGAATCGACCCGGCTGTCATGGCGGTAACTGAAACGATCCATGACATTAAGCTAGCCTCTGATAAGACAGTTGTACCGCCTGCCAGGATGGTTTCACGAAGTATGAATATAATCGCAATAGACTGTACAATAGCTAGTGGAACTGTAGTGATACGCGTCCACTGTTGAATTTTGCGCCTACCTGACTCACCGTCCTTGTGTAGCTCTTCAAGTTTAGGTATCGCCTTGGTTAGCAGTTGAGTCATGATGCTCGCAGTAATGAACGGACCCAGGCCAACGAGGACAATGGAAAAGCTGGCTAAGGCTCCGCCAGAAAGTAGATTTAGGAATCCACCAAGGTCGGTCTGACCAAGAATAGCGCTGATTGCTGACCTGAGCTGGGTCGGCTCTGCTAGAGGTACTGGTATGTGAGCAAGGAGCCGATACACTACTATTAGGCCGACTATCACCAATAGCCTTTTTTGCATATCCCTATTCTTGAATGATTGTAAAATAGTTCTCCAGCTTATCATAGTTTCACATCCCCTGCTTCTTATTCATTTAAATCCTATAACCGCTACTACAGTGAGTATCTGTATCGCAGTATACTATGTCGCGCCCGGTTGGGCTATTTTTCGATTTTCTCGGCCTCTCTCTGGCTGGACTTGATCGGTGTAGGGACCATCTCAAAGGCTCCGCCCGCTTTCTCTATCGATGCCACTGCAGACTTTGAAGCAGATTGGACTTTGAGGGTAATCTTCTCAGTCACCTCTCCTCGACTAATAACCTTTATAGTATGGAAGGGTGATGAAACATAACCCTCTTCGTAAAGTAGGAAGTTGTCTATTGTTTTGCCGCTAAAATCATTCAGTCTATCAGTATAGACCACCTGGGCGGGCACGCGTCGCGATGTGAATCCTCGCTTCTTTGGGACAGCTTGAGCTAGCGGTCGTTGGCCGCCCTGGAACATTGGACGAAGCTTCTTGCCAGTACGAGAGTTCTGACCTTTTGTACCCCGCCCCGCCGTCTTGCCGCCACCAGCTGAGATACCGCGACCAACCCTCTTCTTCTCCTTATTCGCATCCATCTGGAGTTGATTGTACTTCATTATTTTGCCTCCTTTTTGATAGGCTTTTTCGTGGTGGTGGCGTTTAGCCATTTGTTGCGTGGGACTAATTCGTTCAGTGCTTGGATGGTCGCATAGGCTATATTTACCTTATTGGTAGATCCAAGCGACTTGGATAGCATATTGCGAATCCCTGTCACGCCAATAATCTGCTTTACCACTCCGCCTGCAATCACGCCAGTACCAGGAGCAGCCGGCTTGATTAAGACCTGGGCTCCCGAAAACCTAACCTCGTTATCGTGAGGGATTGTTTCGCCATTCATTGGGATGGTGATTAGGTTTTTCTTTGCCACATCCGTGGCTTTAGCCACTGCTGTTTGCACATCGGCACCCTTTGCCACACCTACACCGACCTTATCCTTCCTATTGCCAACTACGACAAGCGCCTTGAAGCGAAAGCGTCGACCACCCTTTACAACACGGGCGACACGATCTATATTAATAACAACTTCGTCAAACTCACTAGGCGTATCATTACCAGCTCGTCGTTCATCACGACGACCGCCTCGTTGTTGGCGATCGCGAGATGCGTGCGCTGAACGAGGGGTAGTATTTGCTGTCTTTACTTCAGCCATACTAAAACTCCAATCCTTCCTTACGAGCGGCATCTGCAAGCGCCTTTAATCGACCAGCATACTGTCGACCATTGCGATCAAATACCACATTAGTAATCTTTAATTTAGTCGCCTTTTTGGCTATGTCGGCGCCTATAACGGCAGCCTGCTCTGCTATCGTTCCTGTCTGCTTTTGTCCAACAGTTGTCGCTGATGCGATTGTGTGCTGGTTTTCATCGTCAATCAGCTGAGCAGATACATGGTGGTTACTAATAACTACGCTCAGTCGCGGTCGGCTAGAGGTTCCGCTTATCTTTGCGCGAACTCGAGTCTTTCTGAGGTTACGATTAGATAACTTCTTGGATAAATCAGCCATAGTTACTTACCTGTCTTTCCTGCTTTGCGAAGAATTACTTCGTCAGCATACTTTATGCCCTTGCCCTTGTAGGGTTCAGGTTTTCTTAGCGACCTGATTTCGGCTGCCACCTGGCCCACCTTTTGCTTGTCAATCCCGCTAACGATAATGGTCATCTTGTCATTGGTTACAGAAACTCCTGCTGGCGCCTTGTACTTCACTGGGTGACTATAGCCCAAGGCTAGGTCCAGCTCATTATTACTAGAGGCAACCCTAAATCCAACTCCATTAACTTGAAGACGCTTTTCATATCCTTCCGTGACGCCAATGACCATATTGTTTATCAATGATCGCATCAGACCATGCTGTGAACGAGCAACCTTCGTCTCGTTGCTGGGTGTAACCACAGCGGCCCCATCGTCAATCACAACAGAAACCGCTGGGGTGATGGATTGCTCAAGCTTGCCTTTGGGACCCTCCACGATTACAACCCCAGAGTCAACCGTGATTGTCACACCCGACGGAATCTCTACTGGTAGTTTTCCGATTCGACTCAAACTCATATATTTCCTTTCCTTAATACACCTTTAGCAATATTTCGCCACCTAGTTTATTTTTGATCGCTTCCTGGCCTGTCATTACACCCTTGGAGGTGCTAATCAAGACAATACCTCTTCCTGACTTCACGCGTGGGATGTCTGTAGCCGCAGAGTAGACTCGCCTTCCGGGCTTTGATACTCGAGTAATCTCACTGATAGTGCTATTCTCGTCCTCGCTATTGATGGTTATCACTAGGATATCGCGTGGGCTGGCAGGCTCGACCGAAACCTTTGAGAGATATCCGTTTTTCTGTAGCTGCTCCGCAACAACTTTCTTGATCTTGCTTGATGGTACGCGAACCTGTGTTTTGCCAACCATGATAGCGTTGCGAATACGCGTCAGAAGGTCGGCGATTGGATCTGTAGTTTGCATTGACATATTTC
>CAYVCA010000022.1:0-11111 GCA_964450025.1 uncultured Candidatus Saccharibacteria bacterium | reverse complement strand
AAAGTCATTAATAATTAGTTGGGGAAAAGCGGACAGTTGAGGGTATAATTTATACCTACTCACTATACGTATGATAACATAAATGTATCAGAAATGCAAGCAACTAGAATATCAAGGGCCTAGCCCTGAAAGGTGTTATTCCGGATTCAGGGCTAATCTAGGATATCCCTTGTAGACCGGAGAGCGGCGTCCTAAAAAAGGGTGTCCTGACCGAGTGTGCCGTGCCTCAGAGAGCGGATAATCCCAAGAGTGTGCCTGCCAATGTGGGCCACTAGGTCTTGCGGCGGCCCACCTAGTATGGAGTCTATAACCTCTTGATCTTTTGGGCGACCATGCAGGGCCTTCCATGTGAGAACAGGGCCGGGGAGCAGAATTTTTCTGCCGTTGATGACGATGGTTTTATGCGGATCGCTGACTAAATCAGGGAAGTTCCACTGTGGGAACTTCTCATCCACAGAGAAGGCAGTGAATCTAAGCATGTCAGACGAGTCGGGCGGGGTAGCGTAAACCGCCTCTCCATCTTTTCTTTCCATGTCATACGGATCATCTTGTACCACAAACTCATCCAGATCTCCATACTGACCGGTTAGGTAGTCTACCATGGTCTGCTCATCAGCAAGCACATCAATATCCGGGAATGGTGGACCGTTTATGGCATTCGGATGTTGCCACTCCAGGCTGGCGTGTTGGGCATAAGCAGCTATTGCGGCCCCGCCAACGAGAAGAGTTCTCCCGGCTGGATCAAGAACATCGAGAGTCTTAAACACCCGTTCTACAAATATATTTTCTTGGCTGGAATGAGTCATAGTACAGCCAGTATAGTCGTCCAGGGGTCAAATGTAAAACATGAACAATTTAAGATGGTTTCCCAGTGCTTTTCGGCAATGCTACGCTTTTTGAGGGTGGTATAATATGCCCATGACTACAGAGGAGGCATTTTGGCTGATTCATGATGGACTCGCCAGACAGGCGCCTGGTTCGGATGAGACTACGAGGTATTTACTGAGCCTGGCTGGGGTGTCATCAGGCCAGGGGCTAGAGATTGGTTGTGGGCCAGGACGGACATCATTTATCTTGGCGGAATCAGGGGTTAATTTGATCGCGACAGACATTCACCAGCCCTTCCTTGATCAAATAGATGCTAAAGCTCGAGCAAAAGGCTTAAGAAACCTCTCTACGCGAAATATCACCATGGATGCGCTTGATTATCCAGATGAACAGTTTGATATTATCTTGGCAGAGGGCTCGGCGTATATCATGGGTTGGCGGGCAGCTACTGCTAGTTGGCGCAGATTACTTAAGATTGGTGGAAAAATCGTTGCGACAGAGTGTTGCTGGCTTACGGAGAATCCGTCAAGAGAAGCTAAGGAGTTTTGGGATAATAGCTATCCACAGATGCTGACAGTCGGCCAAGCAAAGTCAGTAGCTGAGGAGGAGGGCTATTTCGTTATCGACACTTACACTCTACCGATAGCCGACTGGTGGGATGAATACTACACCCCCATTTTGGCTAAAATTGAACAACTACGGTCAACGCCGGACGATGCTTTAAGGCAGGCTATTGCAATGTCGCAATCAGAAATTGATTTATATAGAAATCATAGTCATGAATATGGCTATGTCGGCCTAGTACTGGAGAAGCGTTTACGGTGAGTCGACGCAGTTTAGTAATATTGATATAATACAACCATGGCTAAGCAGAGAAGTAAACGGCCAATCACCAAGGAGGAGACAGACGAGATAATTACTGTTGTCCTGCCAATAATCAACGGCGGTCGTTAGGCCAGAGGAGGGGAAGATGAACAGGGTAATAGTTGGGGTAATCGTATCAGCTGTTGTATTGGGCGGATTGGTGTTCATGGGGCAAAAAAGCTCTAATACAGTCCAGCCAGACGCAGAGAAGATATCATTCAGCACGGTTACGGACAAGGTGTCGGATGGCAGTGCAGTGCTCGTGGATGTGCGAACAGAAGAAGAGTTCAATGAAGGGCATATTAATAGCGCGGTATTGCACCCGCTACAGTTAATAGAAAGCGGTAAATTTCCGACTGACAAAAAAGACCAGAAGATTTTCGTTTATTGTCGTAGCGGCAACCGCTCGGCTCAGGCGACCTCCCTACTAAACAAGGCAGGCTACAAGAATGTTGTCGATCTGGGTGGTATGTCGGATGTAGTGGCGATTGGCGGAAAGACCTGTAGCTCTAATGAGTGCTAAAAAGATGAAGAAAAAAACAGATGCATGGCGATGGATCTTCATCGGCGTACCTGCTCTGGCCTTGATTGTTGCTTTTAGCGCTTTCATGTACTATCAGCCCTCACGATTAGACCAGCAACCGGCCGAGGAGGCAGTGGTTGAGAGGAGCTTTGGAGAACAGTACCCAAAGGCACCTGAGGATCATATTTTCGTGAGAGTCAATGCAGAAGAGACCAAGCAACTATTAAGCGAGGGGACCGGGGTGCTGTTTCTTGGCTTTCCAGAGTGCCCATGGTGTCAGGGGCTGGTGCCGCATCTTGACGCCAGTGCAAAAGCGGCTGGAGTTGATAGAATCGCCTACTTTAATATCCGTGAAGATCGCGAAGATAATTCCAGGACATACCAGGCAATCCTGGATAAATTAGAGCCGTTTCTTAACAAAGATGAAAACGGCAAGCCGAGGGTGTATGTGCCGCATGTGGTGATTGTAAAGAATGGTGAAATTGTCGGAAATTATAAGATTCAGCTTGATGCTGGCGGGGACACCAGGCCCACGCCAGACACATTTTGGACGGAAGAAAATATTGCCACCGCTCGACAACAGATGGAAGAAGAGATAGCGAAGCTGGGAAGCTGATCTCATGAAAATGTCTGACCGTCGTAAAGACCTACGCCCACGGGAGAAATTGCAGGCTAGGGGTGCTGAAAGTTTGAGCGATTACGAGCTGTTAATGGCTGTCATCGGTAGCGGTGTGTCTGGTAGTGATGTGACGAAAATCGCGCGTGATGTTTTGAAACTTGTGAAGAACAAGGGTAGTAACTTAGAACTAGATGATTTACTAAGCATCAAGGGTCTTGGACTGGCAAAGGCAACGCCAATCATGGCTAGCTATGAGCTCTGGCGTCGGCAGTTTGAGGTTTCTGAACGACCAATTATCGACAGCCCCGAAAAGGCCGCCGAACAACTGTCTGATATTCGCGACAAAAAACAGGAATATTTTGTCTGCCTGACACTTGATGGCGCTAATCGGCTGATTGCCAAGCGCATCATCACCATCGGCACGCTCACGAGCTCACTGGTTCATCCGCGTGAAGTATTTGCCGAGGCCATCACCGACCGCGCCGCGTCAATCATTGTCGCGCATAACCACCCAAGTGGCAATTTGCAACCTAGTGACGCCGATAGGGCTGTTACTGAACGACTGCAAGAGGCTGGCGAATTACTCGGTATTAAACTCGTCGATCATATCATCGCCACACCTAGATCGCACGCTAGTATAATCTAATCTGTTCTCGTGGTATAGCTATCGTTGAGGCTAAAGACAATAATCACCTAGTTGGTGACGGTATGCAGCAGGTCGTTGACGACGCCATTTTGTTGCCAATTTAGGGCTTGTTTGTGTTGCAAAGGTGTGAATCACTACGTGTCTATTGACTTATTTTATATACTATGCTACAATATAACTATGTCAAACTTAGAAACTTCACCTCAATCAGCTGTACTGAATAGTCCAGCGGGCGAGGTTATTAGGGATGCAATTGATCGATCGAGGCCGGGAAGCTGGCCTTGGCTCAAGTTGACGCTTACTCTCCATGAAGTCAGTGGTAGCGACTCCCCAGTAAAGGACACGGTAAAAGATCTTTTTAAAACAAAAAATATAAAGAGCAACTGGTCTCTAAGTGAGCTCTACCATAACCCTGTAGAGTCTGATGATACCGACGCAAGCATAGACGAAGTGGAGTACAATTCTAAGGCCAGTCTTGGAGAGAGGGCGCGCCAAGCCAGGTCTCGAAAGCTTGAGCGTCTTGAGCGTCGTGCAAGGCGGCTCGTGCGAATTACAGGCAATAGCCAGGAGATGGTTGGCAATAAGGAGTCCACTGGAGACACTAGTAACCTTCTTGACTTCCAGGAATATAAACTCCAACAGGCAGACATTTATGCTACTCGTAGGTTGGAACGATTGAATAAGCGCCTCGGGTACACCGCATTGAAGTACGATTTAATACAGAAAGGCTTTAAGCCTAGACAGATCAAAGATAAGCTATATGATGTGAAGCACAATCATTCTGAGAGGTTAATTCCTATTGGTAGGGCTGTTGCTGAATATGCACGACATTCTGCTTTTCGCAAAGAGGCCACTAAAGAGCATGATGAAATAATTAGCAGGGGTAAAAAAGAAATAGGCGAGCTTCAGGAAGAGAGAGCAGCTATCGAAGAAAAGTATAATCATTTTGCTAAGGAAGAGGAGAGTCTCAGAAAAGACATCAAGCAATTAGGGGCCAAGGCGAGCGATGATGGTTCGAGGAGAAAAGAAATATCTACCAAGTGGAAGCAACTAGAAAAAGTAGCAGCACGAAGAACGGTTTATGGTCTGCGGTTAGATCGTATAGATGGGGAGATCAGTCGTCTTAAGGTGGGGGTTTATATAGCAGAGGATTCTCTGGAAGAACAGCTAATAAGTGATCCTAGAATAGCAACTCTTGATACAAATCTCGTCGAAAGCAAGGATAATGCAATCGAAGCGCTAAACGAAGAGCCGCCTGGTCCCTAGCCAGTAGTTGGACATGGGCGCGAAGCGGCTGGTTTTTTGGAAGTTTTGCATTTCCAGTAGATCCGCTATAATAGAGTGAGGGTAGTTGTTTATGGTAAATAGTATTTCTGAACATGCTAAACAGGCTGCGATTGGGTGCTGGTTCGTACTTCGTCGACCGCCTTGGGCGGCTCTGGCAGTGTTGCTTGGATTTATCGTATCGATTGTAATATATCTGTCGATTAATTTTGGGTTTTACGGTTCACTCCTGGGATCTCAGCTGTCCGTGATCGATAAGCTCTATGCGCTAGTGGTGATGATGGGTAGCATGGTCGTGAGCTATGCCGATGGAGTGAGTGGGCTTTTGCTGCTAATCGTATCTTTGCTTCAGGGTGCTGCTATGTCAATGTTAATCTTTACGGCCCGTCGTAACCGCAAAATGGACGCAGGAGTGGTGGGCAGGAGTGGCCTAGCGCTAGTTTTTGCAACTCTCGGGCTTGGTTGCGTTCCTTGCGGGACATCACTGCTAGTACCTGTCATGACAATAGTATTTTCGTCATCCGCACCTGCCATGCTTGGTACAGCGAATACAATTGTTTTGATACTAGCAATCGGACTAACAATTTTTTCACTTTATAAAATTGGAAAAATCGCATATAAATACCAAATAGCGGAGGTGTAGAAATGGAAAAACGATCAATTATCCCATGGGTAGCAATTGGGTTGGGGGTGGTCTTCTTGATTGCCCTGGCGGTATTTAATAGCAAAAACGGCCCCAATGCGGCCGATAACACTAAGCCGTGGAATGCTGCGATGGTTGTTGGCAGTCCTGATGCGCCAAATAGAATAATTGAATACGGCGATTATTTTTGTGAGTTTTGCACAAAGTTCAATGAGCAAACTGTGTCTGAGGCTTTTATAAATGACTATCTTAAACCCGGAGTCGCCAATGTCGAGACGCGACCGATTACAGTACTGGCTGGGCCATTTTCGCCCAATTCTGAGCAGGGTGCGGAAGCAGCATTTTGTGCAGCCGACCAATCAAAGTTTGAGGCGTATAGCAATGATATAATCCCTAGAATTAAAAACGACTTTTTTGATAAAGGTGTTGGAGTAAAATCATTTAAAGGGGAGCTTCTCTCTTCACCGCAGCCGATTGACAAGTTGTCACAGAGCTATTTTATCGAGTCGGCCGAGGCGGCCAGGCTAGATGTGGATGAGTTTGAGGCGTGCATGAAGGACGGAAGGCATCTGGCTGAGATTGAGCGGAATACTCAAAAGGCAATCAACAGTGGCGTAAGAGGGTTGCCGCACATCCAGGTTAATAACTATGTAACATCTGGGTTTGGTGGTGGCTGGGAAAACTTTAAGCTAATGCTTAAGGCAGGGGGCGTAAAGACAGACTAGGCTGGTCTGCCTTTACGGATTGCAGAACGCCTCTTTTCGATGCCACTCCGGTATCGATGCTGTATTATTTACCTTCGTCAAACTTCAACAGATCAAAATTACCGATTAGAGGCAGTCTCTTCATGTGACCATTGAAGGCGTTAACTGCGCCAATTACCAATAGCGCTAGCGTAGCGATCCACGCAAGAGGGCTTAGCAGTAGACCAATTCCGAAAGTGACTAGTCCTAAAACATTGACAACAACTTGTAGTGCAACTGAGAAAATTAACAAGATCAAACTCTGGTTAGCATGAAATACGGCAAATTTTTCCTTGGGGAACATTAGATAGGGCAATAAAAACAAAATACCGAGGTAGCCCACGGCTGAAATCACCCTTAACTGTTGCTCATCAGGCTGTCCAGCACTCGTGCTAGGTGGGGTTGAGGAGTCTGGCGCCTTCTCTTCTGGGTTATTGGGTTTATTTACTTCATCTGCCACTTTGATGTCCTCCACGTTAATCTAGTGATATTACGCTAAATATACCACTACGATGCCCCTGGTGCAATATTTTTTGCTATTACCGCTCCTAGCTATACGATATTCTGGTGCATTAAATCAAAACACCCTCCTGTCCATGTCCACCGCCTTGATAACAATAGAGTTACTATTAATGAGCACCTGTGATACAATAAAAGAGTAGGACAGCGGCCAATTGGCGTCCATTGCGGCTACGGGTTAACAAATTAAGTTAATTCGGGTCGCGTTTTTATTTCGTGACTCCAAAAGGAGGAGATATGAGCAAGGTCTCAATCGAAGAAGCAATTAAAAACATGGAGTATAACCAAGCACGCGCAAAACAATACCCAGATAAGCAAAAAGAATTCGCCGACGAATACAGACATGCTAATCCAAATGATTTTAATGAAATGCTAGAACTATACACTTTCTATGGCTACCAATACAGCTGGAGTCTCTGGGCATATCAGCAAGCAAGATATGAAGAGGCCAATGAAGCAACGAAAAGGAGATTACAAAATGATTAATTATACACCTAGACTAGACAAAGCTCTGCGCAAGGCGGCTTGGGCGCATGAACAGGCGGGGCAGCATCGCAAGGGCACGGATATTCCATATATCATCCATCCATTTGGTGTTATGACTATCGCTAGCAGTGCAACAGGCGATGAAGATATCTTGATAGCATGCTTGTTTCATGACATTTTAGAGGATGTAGATAGTAGCATCTATAGCGAAGATGATATGCGACAGGAATTTGGTGATCGGATTGCTGAAATTGTACTAGGTGTTACTAAGAACTCTGCACTCAAGAGTTGGCGAGCTACCTCGGAGGCTTACCTGGAGCATCTCGAAAAGGTCGCTTCTGAAGAGTCGGTTATAGTTAGTGCAGCTGATAAAATTCATAATCTTAAGTCGGTACTGTATGACCACGGGGTGGTTGGCGACGAGCTATGGCAGCGCTTTAGTACACGAAGCGCAACTGACCAGCTGTGGTGGTACGAGTCAATTTTCGCTGTGGTTACGAGTAGAAAAGCACCCAAGCCTCTAATTGAAGAATTTTCAGCCGATATAAAGAAGCTAAAAGAAATTGTTCAGTAAATAAGCCCTTCGTCTGCTAAGCTAGTTACAGATGCAAATCACCAAATCCAACTACATGAATTTCCTCCGTCATCCAGTTTGGCTGTGGGTTGAGAAGCATGATAAGTCGAAGTTGCCACCGGTTGATCCGAGTTTGCAGGCGATGTTTGATGCCGGGCATGAGTTTGAACAGTATGCCGAGAGTTTATTTGAGGGTGGCGTGCGAATTGATTTTGGTAATTATTTTGATATGACCAGTCGCACGAGCGAGGCGATTACTGGCGGGGCGAAACTGATTTTTCAGCCACGATTTGAGTGGCAGGAATATACTTTCATCGCCGATATCATTCAATTTGTTGGCGACAAAGAGCTGGATTTATATGAGATTAAATCAAGCACTAGCGTCCACAAAGATCATTTGTATGATTTGGCGTTTCAATCAGCTGTTCTTGCGGGGTTTGGCTATAAGGTTCGGCAGATTTTCGTGCTACATGTCAATAATCAATATGTCAGGCAAGGGGATATTGAGCCTGAGAAGTTTGTCACAAAAGTTGAGGTTACGGATGAAGTGAAGGGGTTGGCAGGATTCACGCTTGAGCAGATGCCAAAAGCTGTAGCTACGGCTCAGCAAAAGACTATGCCAGATCCGAGCTATGAGAATTTGGGTGTTTTGGGGCGAAAGTCCGATTTGAAGCCGATTTATGAAAATCTTTTTCCGCTGTTTGCTGAAGTTCCGGCAAGTGGCGAGACGACCATCGACAAGCTCGCGATTAAGCAATTTCTGGAAGAATGGCAGTATCCGTTATATTTTCTTGATTATGAAACGATGTCGAGCCTGGTGCCGAAATTTGATGGCTATCGGCCGTATCAGCAGGTGCCAGTTCAATATTCACTGCATATTTTGCACTCACCTGACAGTGAATTGGAACACAAGGAGTTTTTACAGACTGAAAATATTGACCCAGCCCGGCCTTTGGCGACTCAGCTTATTGACGACCTGGGCGACAAGGGTTCAATCGTCACTTGGAACATGTCATTTGAAAAATCGTGTAACGAGCTACTCGGTGAAATTTGTCCCGACCTTACCGAGCCAATGCAGGCGATTAATGAGCGAGTGGTTGACTTGATGACGCCATTCAAAAGCAAATGGTATGATGACCCACGGTTTGGCGGCAGTGCTAGCATTAAAAATGTTCTGCCGGTGCTTTGTCCCGAGCTTAGCTACAAAGCCCTAGCTGTCCAAAAAGGTGATCAAGCCCAAAATCTGTGGATGGAAACCGTGCTAGGTGGCAAAAACCCCGAAAACCGACAGCAAATATTCGACAGCCTCCGCGAGTACTGTGCGCTGGATACTTTTGCGATGGTGTCGATTTGGCGGGAGCTGATGAGTAAACTTAGGTGCTGAGCACGATATTTATTGAATAAGAATCATGCATTCAGTCGTGCCATATGCAGATACAGACCATTTAGGGGCTGGAGATGCAGTTGTCATGGAGGAGCTTGGCGAATAATAAACGACTGGACGAAGCATACAGTCCCTCTTTTCTCCCTCTAATACATACTCCATCACCAGTTCGTTCTTGCCGTCGACCCAGGCACTCTGCAAGTAGGGTCCATGCAGGGCGTAGTCGTCAGTTGCTAAGGTTGGAAACTTTGCCCCATTTATAGGAGTCGCCTTATCCTTAAGTAGATTATTGAAGTCGGTGCTTTCTGAGACACTGACGGAACCTTTATAGGCACTGCAATCACCGAGTCCATCCCCATTTATGTCGGCGTACCCAGTGCCAATGCACGCACTGTACCAGCTGTCTTTTTTGTTGAGAGTCGATCGTATCTGGGTGTAGTTTGTGCGTAGATACATGATTGTCACGGCATCCAGCGCCTGCTTGGCGGTAGCTACTCGCACCGTGTTGCGAGCTCGGCTCTGTGTTTCGTTGTAGGCAATGATACTAATTGTGGCGAGAATAGCGATAGCTACTATTACTATCAACAGCTCGACTATGGTAAAGCCCTGTCGTCTTTCGCTATTTTTATACACAAGCATATCGCCATGAACTTTATATCATTAAGATGGTTAAGTCAACCGCCAGAGAGGGGATGACATCGGCATCGTGTGTCAGACGCTCGGGCGATGGTTGGGGTTTGGCGGGTGTTGAGATGAGGCGAAAGATTCGTGAGCTAGCGCACAGGTGGACAAAAAGTAAGATTTATGATACGCTAATAAGATAATATATCAGATTTTGACTGTTGGAAGCGAGAAAAACAATATAACAAATCCGGAGAATATAGCACTAAGAGGCGAAGAGGACTCAGGCTTTCAAGATCGGGCTCTGGGATTTTTCCTGGATGACCCAGTCGTGACAAAGAGGGCGTTTGACTTTTATATAGAGTTGACGGAATTGGAGAGGCGTATACCAGATACGGATGAGGCAATCGCTGTTCGCTTGGCTCCGAGTAGTCCTGAGTGGAAAAGACTGAAAGAGGCAGGAGTGCAATTATCTCCGCTAGGAGTAGTCGAGATTACTAGGGGCCAGTTATTGGGCGCTGGATTCGTTTTTTTGAATGTAATCGGCGGAGGGGAGAAGCCATTAATATCTTCAATTATTGACATCAATGGGGTTCCGCATGATCTTAGCCAGAGAGTGTTATTGACACAGGCAGAGCTTGACTCTGTGCTGGCAGACCAAGAAGAGCCTGATATCTCTAATGAAGACAGTAGATTATTGATGTTAAATTTTATGTCACGAGCCCTAGATGCAAAGCGACGCGAAACTGAGCTGGAGCGTGATTTCGTAAAAAAATATTTACCTGGGATATTTGCCGAGCTTACAGAAGAAGAGCGTCCTCTAGTGGGGCGATATCTAAACTCTCTTGATAATATCGGATGGAACTATGCGCCCGGTGAATGGTTACAAGGCTCGACACTCTTGCGAGTCGGCCAAGTTCCTATTGATGCGTTCGGCTCAAGGCAGGTAATTCTAAAAGATAAGACTTCGCCATTTTTGGATTCTGGCTATCATTTTACTGATAATTGGGATATAACAATCTATCCTGATGATCCGAGCAAGACTCGACGACTAAACATGGTAGTAGTCCACCTTCTGTCTAGGGGGCTGTATGAGCGAGGGGGATCTCGCAATGGTTCGCACGACCAGACTTATATTACACCTGGAGAATTTTTGGAAGTATTAAAGCAAGCAACGAATGACGAGCTATTTGATGAAGGTGGCGCAGTCGAGATGATGAAGGCCCGGCTGCTGGCTAGATCAGGGATAAGGCAGAAGTAGATGGGCTGAGTTATAGGATTTACTCCAAGCGCTGCATTATTGATATCTATGCGATGGTGGCGATTTGGCGGGTGTCGAGTGGTACAATAAGGATATGATTTTTGCGCCTTCAAATA
>CAYVCA010000021.1:0-11167 GCA_964450025.1 uncultured Candidatus Saccharibacteria bacterium | reverse complement strand
CGGCTACACCACCTTTTGTCTGAGGATTCATGAAAATATTCCTTTCATCAAGCAGTTTTAGGTCACTATTTAAAGCTGCTCGTTAGATTTTATTCTACTTCTGTTTATATTTTACACGAACAACCCCACATGTCCACCCTGGCTAGGCCAGGGTCGTTACTGCGGTTAGTGCGTTAGTATTGACAATTCTGGGAATTCTGCTAAAATGATGGTATGGATAAAAATATTGGACCAAAATACCCAACGCCACCTGCCGGGGAGGTGACAATGTCGCGAAGAGGCCTTTTTACAACTGTTGGTGGCACCTTCGTAGTTGGAGTTCTAGCTGGAGTTGGACTCGACCGCACTATAGGTAGTCAAGAGGTCATAAATAAAACCGAGCGAAAGAGGGGGCCGGCAAAAGAGCCGAAAAACCCGCTAGAAAAGAGCTTGGCTTTCTTTGAGAAAATGTCAGAAGAAGAGCTGGCAGCGTGGATTCTTGATAACTCTGGCACCGAGGCTACTGATGAAGATCCAGTTAAGTTCTCCGAGAAATCTTATGCCCGCACCGATCTGGAAAATACTGCTGCGGGTCGCCCCGCCTACAGTCAACCCCTGCTTGAGCTTGATGGCAAAGAATACTCGATGGAGGTCTACGCAAATCGAGATATTCTGTTATTCCGCGCACTGCTCATTGAGGCATTGCGAGATTCGTCGAACTATTTCGAAAGAAAACCGATCAAAGTTGAGTCTAATCACATAACTAACCGTAGCGGTAGCCACAAAAGCACTCTAGACAAGAGCCATTTCTACGGCAACTCAATGGATTTCAGTGGTTCACTGGAAAATGGTGGCTATGATAGTCCTGCCAACAGGCAGCTAGGCAAAATTATCGACGAAATAGGCGGGCTGATTGGCGTAAAAACATCAGGCAAAAAAGAATCGTTAGAACGAGTTGACTCTCTGCACGGCAAACCTGGCCTGTCTAAGGGTCACTATCATGTCAACTCTAGCAATGATAGCGCTATCTCTAATGCCGAGAGGGCTAGAGATGCCCTGCGAGGGAAATATACTTTTGAAAATAAAGGTCCGCTTATCGACCTATCCTCAGCCACTATAAGCAAAGCTGGGCTAAACTTTATCCATGAATACGAAAAATTTTGGGCTGATGCATATGGTGACGCACACCCCGGGGGTACGATTACGATTGGTTACGGAGCCACCTACTACCTAAAGGGCACTGAGATTACAAGGAGCGGCGAAACGATCACTATCGAGGGCGAAAAAGAGAAGCCAAAACTGGGCGATAAAATTACACTGGAAGAGGCCGACAGACTATCGAGATTAATGATCGAGAAGGAATATCTAGATCCGGTAGTAACCAGGCTAAAGAAAAACGAGATGTCGGTCACACAGTCTCAGCTAGACGCCCTTGTAAGCTACTCATTCCACCGTGGCCCCGGAAACGTAGTTAAACTAATTGACCGATTATATGGATTATACAAAGAAGGCTATGGCAATGACGAGTTAGCTGTGAGAACAGCTTTTATGTACGATATTGATGGTCCAGTGAGAGAAATCTTCCGCGAAGGAGTAACCAGGCGCTACTTAGATACGGCCGATATATTCATCGGTGCCGACTACCAGCGACAGCACAATAGGCCTTACAATCCTAGGGCATGGAAAGTTTTGAGAAACATATACCTACCTGACTAGCCACTCGAGCCCCCTGAGACTCGCCCTTCTAGCAAATTAAATCCCTAACCGCCGAGATGAACTGTTCTCCTCGGTCAGCGTAATTTGCAAATAACCCAAAGCTTGCGCTGGCCGGACTGAGCAGGACGACATCACCTGGCTTGGACATCTCCTTGGCGCCGCGTACAAAATCTGACATACCACCTATAGCATAGCGGCGGCATGTAACACCCAGCTCATCGCATAGTAAGGATATTTTCTCGGCAGTTTGTCCGATCGCAATAACACTGGTGTCGGTCAATTTACATTTTTCGATCAGCTCTCGGTAATCAGCGCCCTTGTCTGAACCGCCGAGAATAATCACTTTTCGCTCCGAAAACGAACTCAAGGCTGCCAGCGCACTGCCTGGGGTGGTCGAGATGCTGTCATTATAATACTCAACACCCTCTACTTCTGCTACGAACTTCAATCGGTGTGGTAAGCCCGTGAAATTACTTATCCCAGTTTTTATAACCTCTGGATCTGTTACCCAGTCTTTGACTGCCAAAATCGCTGCTGATAGATTTTCTTGGTTGTGCTGACCGGGTATTTTCAGAACATCTTTGTATTCATCAACAGGGTTTGGGTACGGTAAAAGCTGTGCTTTTGATGATTTAGCGATTGAACTAGATAGCTGATTGCTTTGATTGTAGACCAGCTTATCGGAGCCTGACTGAAATTTAGTGATTCTAGATTTGGCCGCAATATAATCTTCCATCGAGGAGTGGACATCCAGATGATCTGGCTCGATCATCAAAACTACTGCGATATGGGGCGAATATTTGATATCCCAGAGCTGAAAGCTTGATAATTCATAAACTATGATGTCTTCAGGTTGTAACTTATCAAGAACCTCAAGGGCTGGAACGCCAATATTGCCTATCAGATGCACCGTCTTGCCGCTCGCTCGCAAGATTTCAGTAATCAAACTTGCGGTTGTCCCCTTGCCCTTTGTCCCCGTAACGCCAATGATCACATTTTGACATCTCTTGAAAAACTCATTAGTTGCCGAAGTTACTTCGCCGTTAGTTTTTATTTTTGGAAGGGCTAACCCAGCTGATCGAACGACCAAATCGGCGTCTGAAAGTCTAGAGAAAACTCCCTCTCCCGTTAATGTGGACACACCATCTGGAGCTTTTATGTTAGGGCTCTCGTCTGCGATAATCAGCTCTGCGTCAGGGTATTTTTTACTAAAATAGTTATAATTTGACTTACCCTCTGTGCCATATCCAGCGATTACTATTTTCATATACCATAAGTATACCATGGCACAAGAAGCTCAACTGAGCTAGAACAGCGTTTCTAATTTATCCTGCAACCTCAGGAGCAGCTCTTTATCGCCAGAACTCACTCCAGCTAGCACCCAGGTATTGGCCGCAAAGAACTGTCTGGCTGTCTCAACTATCTGATCCTGACTGACTGCTAATATGTTTGATGGCACCTTGTCGTAATCTTTCACAGTATCATCAGAAAAGTACCTTCCAGTATAAAAACCGCTGATTTGCGCCACTGTTTGCGCACCCATCTGATATCTACCCAATGCATACGACTTAGCACTCTCAATATCCTCTGGATCAATCGACCCCTGCACAACTCGTTTTAGTTCTCGAACAATGATATCAAACAGGTCTTCTGCTGTGTCGAGATTGACCTGCCCACCAAAGTCCCAAGCAGTATCGTAGAACCCAACAGAGGTGTCACTGAACATGCCGTAAGCCAAGCCTTTCTTGCGTGCTGCACCAAAAATCCTCGAACTCATCGTCCCTGTCAATATATGATCGAGACATGACATTGCATCCGTCTCTGAATCAGTCAACTCCCTTGGCACACTCATTGACCATCCAAAATTCAAATTCGAGGCCTCTTTGCGCCTGACCAGGACTGGATTAGCCTTGGTTAGCTCATCATTTGGTATAGTAAACCGCTCGCCAGAATCAAGCTGCCAACCCTCGAGCAATGTTCGGATGCCTCTTTTTCTGCCTTTCAACTTACCAGCTATTACAAATCTCATGTTATTAAGCGTGTGTGTCCGCTTGTGATGTTCTTTTATGTCCCTAAGGGTTATGCTTGATATCGTCTTTAGTCGCTGGTTAAATGTTAGGATGTCCTCGCCCAGCGCCTGCTGAATCCGCGGCCACATGACGCGATTGTGGTTATTGAGATAACCGGTCAACTCACTTCGAACATTCCCCTTTTCTGAGTCAAATTCATTTGAATTAAAACGAGGTGAAGTTATCGCTAGACACTGTAGCTCTAATATACGATCCCATTCAAAATCTGCACACGCCGCTTCATAAACCATGGAGTAATCAGATGTAAAAGCATTATGATATGCCCCGTTTTTTGTGAACTCCTGCTCATAGGTATGTTCTGACCTGAACCTCTCATTAGCTCCGAAAGCCATATGCTCCATGACATGTGCGGTTTCATAAATCTCCTTGTCTCGCACAAACCGATTGCCAGCACGAAAATGAAACTGAAAGCTCATAACGGTCGCGTCTGGAACATCAATCAACAACCCCCTCGCACCGTTTTTTAACTTCACCTCTTCAATAGTGTGCTTCATCTACCTAGCTATCCTCTTTCATTATTAATAACCTATTTACGACTCTTTTTGCGATTCTGTCGCGCTGCTTTCTTCTTCTTTCGAGCTGTATTCTTGACTCGATTTGCATCGGCGTTCGTTTTGCCTTTTTTCACTGAAAAATCATCGTCTCGGTTTGCTTCACCGCTACTGATCTCATTAACTCCTCTTTCAACGGCCGACTCTGCCAAGCGCGTCAGCTCTGTATCGTACTCTTCGTCTTGCGACTGACGGATTACAGCATCAGACTTCTGTACTCGGAATATCGTATTGAGGACCTCGTCTCGAAGGTTTTCCTGTAGACTAGCGAACAGTTTCTGGCTCTCCGAACGATACTCAACAAGTGGGTCGCGCTGACCAACACTACGCCAGTGGATGCCCTCGCGAAGATGATGCATATTCTCAAGATGTTGCATCCAGAGCGTGTCCAGTACCGCCATATACACTTCTCGCTCTACTCCCCTCAGGTTCTCTTCGCCAATTTCTTTCTCTTTCTTAGCGTACACCTGACGAGCTACTTCTAGCCCCTCCGTGAAACGAAGTTTATCTTTCTTTTCTTGACCGATTTTTTGTAATTTCTTTTCATCAACCGGAATAGTAACCGTAAATTCTTTGATAAAATCTGGGTTATTCTTGATAGGCAGGGCCGTCAATCTCTTAACTTTTTCAGTCAGTAGCCTTTCGATTTCTGGACGGATGTCGTCTCCTTCCAAAATCTTACGGCGCATGCTATAAACGACTTTACGGTGACGATTTATGACATTATCGTATTGGACGACATTCTTTCGCATGTCAAAGTTATAGCCCTCAACCCGTTTTTGTGCCGCCTCCAGCGTCTTAGACACCGCCCTGTTCTGAATCGGCGTGTCCTCATCAACACCCAACCGCTCCATTAAAGAAGCTATCCTCTCGCCCTGGAATATCCGCATCAGATCATCTTCAGTCGATACATAAAACTGAGTTTCACCTGGATCACCCTGACGGCCACCACGACCTCTCAGCTGATTGTCAATTCGCCTTGATTCATGTCTTTCTGAGCCCAGAACCACCAGTCCACCCAGCTCCTTGACGCCCTTGCCGAGCTTAATGTCTGTACCACGACCAGCGATATTTGTCGCCAAGGTGATTGCACCTTTCTCGCCCGCCTTTTCAATTATCGCAGCTTCTCTTTCATTGTTTTTGGCGTTTAGCAGCTCAAACTTAATGCCTTCTTTTTCAAGATAGGCCGCTATCATCTCATTCTTTGCAATTGAGCCAGATCCGACAAGAACTGGTCGACCCTGAGAGTGGTGCTCTTTTATGGCATCGGCCACCGCCCTGAGCTTACCCTTCTCGGTCTTAAAGATAAGATCTTCCTTGTCTTTTCTAATAATCGGTCGATTCGGCGGTATCTGGACGACATCAAGGCTATAAATCTGCTGGAACTCTTCCGCCTCAGTAAACGCTGTACCAGTCATCCCTGACAGCTTATTGTATTGGCGGAAATAGTTCTGGAACGAAATAGTGGCAAGAGTCATGCTTTCTTGCAGAACTGGCACACCCTCTTTTGCTTCAATCGCCTGGTGCAACCCCTCGTTATAGCGGCGACCCTGCATGAGCCTTCCAGTGTGCTCATCGACAATCATTACCTCACCCTCGTTAGTTACAACATAGTCCTTGTCTCTGATGAATATCACTTGCGCCCGAAGTGCCTGTTCCATGTGATAAACGCTTCGGATGTGGTCTGGTGTATACAGATTTTTTATCCCCAGCATTTTCTGAATCTTCTCTACGCCTTCATCGGTCAGCGCAACGCTTCGTCGCTTTTCATCTAAAATATAGTCATCCGCCACTAATCTTGCGGCGATTTTCGCAAACGAGTAGTAGCTATCTGGATTTTCTGCCGCAGGAGCTGAAATAATCAACGGCGTCCTGGCCTCGTCAATCAGAATCGAGTCCACCTCATCTACTATTGCAAAATGAAGATCTCGCTGACGGAGCATCTCAGCCTCGTTGACCATGTTGTCACGAAGGTAATCAAACCCAAACTCATTGTTTGTGCCATAGGTGATATCGGCCGCATAAGCCTCTTTTCGGGTAACTGGACGCAATTTCTTCATCCGAGGGTCGGTATGATTTTCGTTATTATAGTCCTCATCATAAATAAATGACGCCTCATTAATAATACATCCTGTTGTCATGCCCAGAAAGTCGAACATTGCCCCGTTCCAGCCTGCGTCTCGCTGAGCCAGGTAGTCGTTAACTGTAATAATATGCACGCCCTTTTCCTCTAGCGCATTGAGGTAGCTCGGCAGCGTGGCCACTAAAGTCTTGCCTTCCCCGGTCTTCATCTCAGCGACATTGCCATCATGCAGTGCCATACCACCAATCAGCTGAACATCAAATGGCCGCATGCCGATTGTTCTTTTTGCTGCCTCGCGGGCCACAGCAAATGCATCGGACAGCAGGAGATCTAGAGTGACTCCCTTCTTTTTTAGCCGCTTTTTCAGTATTTCTGTTTGTTTTTGCAGCTCGCTGTCCGACATCTTTTCGTATTTATCAGACAGCGCATTAATAGCGACAACTCGTTTTTCTAGGCGCTTCAAAATCTTCTTCTGTGGGTCACCAAATACCTTACTCAGCGCCTTTTGTCTGCTCACCATGCCTTCTAATCCCCTCGCAATTACTTACTTTCGTTCTAGCTATCACATATTATACGCTGATTTAACAGATAAATAAAGCCTTTTGGATTAATTCCCACCCATCTGCAAAGCACGCCCTATAACTCTCGTTCGTAGCCGCGCTTAAACCTGCTCAGTACTTTACGAAAACCAATATGAGTAACCGTCGCTTCCTTGTATTTTCGCAGTTGCCCACTAAGTTTTGCCTCTACGATATCCACCGCTGCCAAGACGTTCATGGTCGAGTCTTTTGCGGTGATAACCTTATCTGGCACATTAATAATAACTTCTACCTCATACTTGTTGCCGCCCGGGTTATTAACCTGTCTAATCTTCACATCGGCAGATGCACTTTTTCGTGCATGCCTTGGTAGATAGCGGTCAAGTGAGCCAATTTTCTTCTCAGTATATTTCTTGGTTGTCTCGGTCAGCTCGTACTTGATACCTGTAATTGTTATGTTTTTAATCATCACTCCCCCTTTGGTTGGTCTAATTATATCACTTTTCGGTCACCCATATAAGACCGCAAGGCCTTGGGAACTGTCAATGTATCGTCATCATTCTGGTAATTTTCGATTATTGCAACTAGTGTTCTTGCGAAGCTAATCGCTGTGCCGTTTAGTGTATGAGCAACTTCCAGATCACCATTCTTGCGTCGTACTCGAATATTAAGGCCCCTCGCTTGATAGTCTGTGCAATTACTACAGCTCGTAATCTCTCGGTATTTTTGGTCGACTGGTGACCAATACTCTATGTCGTATTTCTTGGCTGCGGGCGCACCTAAGTCCCCGGCGGCAATATCCACAACGCGATACGGCACACCTAGTTCCTGCCAAATTTCTTCTTCTACGCCAAGTATCATTTCATGCATCTTAGCGGAGTCTTCAGGTAAGCAGAAAACATACATTTCCAGCTTGTTAAACTGGTGAACCCGAAACAATCCCCTGGTGTGCTTACCGTAAGTGCCAGCCTCTTTGCGATAGCATGGACTATAGCCAGCGTAAAGTAGCGGTAAGTCACCCTCGTTCAGAATCTCATCCGCATGATACCCCGTTAGAGGAGCCTCGGCTGTACCAATCAAGGTTAAATCTTCGTCTTCAACAAAATATTCGTTACCACTGGCATCACCCTTTGGCGCAAACCCAGCCCCCTCAGCCACCCTCTCTTTGACCATATGAGGTACGGTCATAAAGCTAAACTTATGTTGCATGATTTTATTTATGCCATATTGCAATAGCGCCTGCTCCAAAAGTGCTAGTTCGTTTTTCAGAAAATAAAACTTAGCCCCTGCTACCTTAGCGCCCCTTTCAAAATCCACCCAACCGCGTGACAATGCAAAATCAAGATGATCCTGGGCGGACTCCTTGTGGTCTCCCCATTTTTTGATCTCAACGCTGTCTTCCTCGCCACCCAAGGGAGCATTGTCAGAAATTATGTTCGGTACATTGCGATGCAGTTCATCAAACTTCTCTTCAACCTCCCCGAGGTCAGACTCAAGCTTCGTTAGGTTCAGCTTAATCTCCTTCCCCTCGTTGATCGTGCTTTGTTCAGGTTTACCGCCCTTCATTTTGACAGCATTAACATTGCGCGCCTCTCTCAGTTCATCCACGCGTTGCTGTAGACTCCGCTTATCAGCATCTAGTTTTAGCAGCTCATCAACATCAACTTCGTAGCCTTTTTGCTGAGCAGACCATTGAACCTTTTCCTTGTTATCCCTTATGAAACGAATATCTAACATGACCCTATTGTATCATATTGCGAAACTCATTAGACGGTCTAGTAGCAGGGGTCAACCTTACTGCAGCCAGAATATCCCCTGTGACTACTCCGTCCGTAGCGCCTCAATTGGGTCGAGCTTGGCGGCTTTGCGAGCTGGGAAGTAGCCTGCAATCACTGCTACAACCGAAAGTGAAACAATCAGTATGACAATTGACACCGGTTCAAATTCTAACAGGTAGTTACCTTCTCCTAGGCCTAGCGTTTCCGTAATCCATGGATTAGAAGCTGTTCCAACCGCCACCGCGATAGCCGCACCAATCACCCCACCAAACAAACCAAGCGATGCTGCTTCATAGCGAAACAGCTTGGCGACATGCTTACCTCGCATTCCAAGTGCTTTCATCAGGCCAATTTGCTGCGTTCGCTCTAATACCGAGATGTACTGTGTATTGATTACTCCAAACACCGAGGCAATCAAAGCCAGCACGCCAAAACCAATCACAATCCCCTGCAAGATGTTTACTACTGTAAAGATCATTGCCTGAAAGTCTTTGGCGACTTTCGGGAAGAAGCCAGCTTTTTTGACATTTTGACTGACATCTTCAGGGGTGAAGCCGTCCGCCACTCTTGCCGTTACCGCCAAATACTTCCCCTCATACTCCGTGCCCTTGACCAGATAGTCATTCATTTCTCTGGCAGTAGACGCTGCAATCTGCGGCGTGGATAGGGCCTCAACCACCGCCATTGATGGTGTTTTGGTTACCGCTCTAATCCTGAACTCAAAATCTTTCGTCTCCATCCTGGCTAGCGCCGCAACTGCTGCGGGACCACCCTCCGCCATCGCCTGGGCAATCTCTTCCTCTGTCGGAATACTGGCAGCTCTCTCCATTGTCATAACCACCCTCTTGCCGATTGCGTCTTGTGGATTGTTAAAACCAGCTGTTTTTGCATACGACTCAGGCAAAATAATATCTCTCGCTTCAAGCTGTGAACCGCTTTCTGGCAAAGACCCAGCCACTTTCTCCACAACTAAACCAGAGCCAAACATCATCACCTGGCTAATATATCTCGTGTCACTACCTTCAAATGTCATGAACTTTGGCGTAATCTGCACAACTGGTTTGGGGCTACTAATTCCGTCTATCTTAGCGACCTTGTCCAGATCGTCAGTGGTCAGCATGTCAATTGTCAACCCTGCACCTCGAGACGATTTGGAGTCGCTGTACTCCACCAGCCCCGACTGGGAGCCGCCAGACATCATTTCGCCATCAAACAGCGCTCTGTCCCGAGACACCAGGATCAGCCTTTCATCCACATTTGATTCGATTAATTTTTCCGTATACGACCTGGTGCCAGTCCCAGCCGCCATTGACAGTGTAACCGTAAATGCACCAACAGCTATTGCGAGGCTCGTCAAAAATGTTCGAAGCTTTGCCTCTCGCAAGCTACGCATTGCTCGTCTGGCGATATCACCCCATCTCATAACTATTGCACCACCCTTCTTATTGGTCTTTTTTGACCAGCCACCCGACCAGGGCCTTGCTTGTCGTTAATCGACACAATCCGTCCATCCTTAATGAACACCTGCATATCACACCGCGAAGCTAGTTCGCTGTCATGCGTTACAATAATCAGCGTCACACCCTTGTTTTTGTTGTAGCTAAACAATAGATTTTCTACCTTTTCTCCAGTCACGCTATCAAGGTTGCCCGTTGGTTCATCAGCGAAAATGATTTTTGGTTGGTTAACGATCGCTCTGGCTATAGCCAATCGCTGTTTCTGCCCCCCAGACAAGTTCTTAGCCTTCACCTTTGCCTTATCGGTCAACTCTACCGCCCGAAGAGCCGCCATGATCTTGGTTTTTCGTTTAGACCTCGGAACACCTGCAATCTCCAGGGAGATGCTAATGTTGTCATATGTCGTTTCATTGCCCTGAACAAAAAAACTCTGAAAAATAAACCCAATCTTCTCGGCTCGAAACTTATCCACCTGTCTGTCTTTCAGCTTAAGAATATTCTCACCATCAACAACAATCTCGCCTTTTTCAGGCCTATCCAACCCGCTCATGGCATGCATCAAGGTTGACTTACCGCTACCAGACTTACCGACAATCGCCACACTAACACCGTCAGGGATGTTAAAGTTAATATCTTTCAGCGCTACAAAAGCATTTTGCTTTCTGCCATAAGTCTTTGTTACCCCACGAACCTCTATCATATTACTATTGTATCACTAATCCTCTTCCCCATAAACCCATCAAGATTAATTTAAGAGACAGCGAACAGAGCCCCCGACGCCGCGATCGCTGCCGCTGCCTGGGTCGACTCCATCGGCGCCGAAGTACGCGCCGAACGCGAAGTCCGCCCAGCCCGGATCGACCGAACCAGACCACAAGTAACCCCAGTCACCCTGGCCGCCGAACGAGTCCCACCAGTAGCCGGCTAAGGCACCCTTAAACGGTCCGTTGTGTTGCCAGTTCTGGTAATAGCCG
>CAYVCA010000020.1:0-11828 GCA_964450025.1 uncultured Candidatus Saccharibacteria bacterium | reverse complement strand
ACTCTGAAAAATCATAGCTATCAGCCGTCCGAACTTGATTTACCACCGAATCATGCGCCAGCATATCGCCCATCATCGCAAAACGCAATATTGACTTAGCAGGGACAGGGGTTTCGGTAGCTTTTTCTGGTGTTCTCTTGACACTCTCAATCACAGGCTCTTGGTGCGTTGTGGTATAAAAAATAGCCAAGCCAGCCCCTATAACCAGCCCAATTAACAGCACTGTGAAGGCTAAAATTAATCTTTTCCGCCGAGTTAATGATTGGAGCTTCATGGTCTTATTATAACACCGCAAGCATCTCTGCATTAGTGTTACAATATACCCATGTATCCCTACTGGCAAAAGCAGACTGCCGACAAACTCCTATTTTCTGATATTGAATGGAGTCGCCCAGAGCGAAAGGACCAAGCTGGCAAATTGGCAATTATTGGCGGTAACAAGCTCAGTTTCGCGGCTATTGCCGAAAGCTATCAGACCGCAGTCTCCAGTGGAGCGGGGGAGGTTCGAGTGCTGGTCCCCGATGTTTTGAAAAAAAGCATTCCTGTTAGTATGACCGATGTCACATTCGCTCCATCTAATAACTCTGGAGGATTTTCTAATGACGCCGTCAGCGAGCTGAACGCCACAAATAACTGGGCGGATGTCTTGCTGTTTCCAGGAGACGCTGGAAAAAATAGCCAAACCGCAATATTGTTTGAGGAAATTATCAAAAAAACCGATAAACCAGTTGTTCTAACCCGTGATGCGGTTGATTTGCTGCAAAACAGCTTTTCAGCAATTCTTGATAACCCTCAAGTCGTCTTTGTTGTATCGTTTGCCCAAATCCAAAGAATTTTTCGGGCTGTTTATTATCCGAAAATCCTAACTTTCAGCATGCAGCTTGCTCAACTCGTTGAAACTCTTCACAAATTCACCATTACCTATCCTGTAACAATTGTCACACTTCACGCTGAGCAAGTCGTTATAGCCCGCGATGGACAGGTGATTACTCAAGCCTGGAGCGAACCAATGCTCATCTGGCGTGGTCACACCGCCTCACGGATCGCCACCTATCTACTCTGGACTCCAAGTAAGCCCATGGAAGCAATAGCGACAAGCCTGATCAGCTCTTAGCTCTGCTATACTATAGGCATGATATTACTTGCGTTGAGTGCTATTGTCATACCCTTGGTGCTTTTGCTAGGTTTTCGTCTACCTGCACGAACGGCAATGATTATTAGTGTTCTAGCGGTTGCCGTCATAGCTCTGGCGGTTTGGCAAATGACCCCTCTGGCTATCAGTGCATCGGCCATACAGGGGACTCACCGCGCCCTAACAATCGGTCTAATTCTTTTTGGGGCTATCACTCTGGTACGGACCATGCAGGCGACTGGTGTAATGGACCGTATCAAGCTCGGGCTTCACGCCATCTCGCCCGATATGCGCATTCAAACAGTGGTGGTGGCATTTTCATTCATCGCATTACTAGAGGGCATCTCTGGCTTTGGCACGCCAGCAGTAATCGTCGCCCCGCTTTTAATAGTCCTGGGCTTTCGCCCAATCGCCGCCGCAGTTCTGGCGCTACTCGGCGACACCATGGCCTGCACATTTGGTGCCGTTGCCACACCGCTCATCGTTGGATTAGAAAATGTGCCAGTTTATTCAGCTGAATTAGTCAAGCTGGTTGGCGCCCAAGTGACGATATTTGACCTAATCATCGGCCCACTGCTTGCCTTCGGGCTAGTCGCCGTCCTAGTCGTCATGTTTGGCAATCAAACCAAGCATCAAAAAATCAAATCACTACTAGAAATCGCCCCTTGGGCATTATTTATTGGCCTAATTCACGCCCTTAGTGCTGTCGTACTGGTCCGTATTATCGGCCCAGAATTTACCTCCATCTTGGCTGGTGCAATTAGCTTGAGCGTAGCCACCATCACCGCCCGACTCGGCTGGCTGACGCCAAAAACCATCTGGCGACACCACGCCAATCCCGACCATGCCGCCGAAGAGACATCTGAGCAAGCTTCGCACATTTCACTCTGGAAAGCCTGGTTGCCCTACAGTGTCGTCATCGGCTTCCTGCTCGCCAGTCGGTTAATCGCACCAGTTCAACAATGGCTCTTGACAAACCTTGACGCCAGCTGGACGAACATACTCGGCATCAGCTCAATCAGCTCCACCTGGAATATTCTCTACTCGCCCGGTATAGTCCTGCTGATTGGCGCCACTGCATCAGTCCTTGTCTTAAAAAAATCGCCGAAAGTTCTCGTTAAATCTCTAAAATCCGCCCTTGCCAGCACCGCTATCGCCCTGTCAGCACTTATTCCCACGCTAATCATGGTTCAAATATTCACCAATTCTGGCGTTAATTCGTCAGGGCTCGCCTCAATGCCATTGTTTATCGCTCAAACTCTGGCCGATAACTTTAGTTCACTCTGGCTCATCGCCGCACCCCTACTTGGAGCAGTCGGCGCATTAATCGCTGGCAGCGCCACTGTTTCAACCCTCACCATGGCACCGGTGCAGTTCAATATCGCCCAGGACGCCGGGCTATCAGTTACTGTCGTTCTGGCCCTCCAAATGATCGGCGCTGCCGCAGGCAACGCCCTCGCCATTCATAATGTCGTCTCCGCCTCCAGTGTCGTCGGCCTGGTCCACCGCGAAAGCCTAATCATGCGCCGCCTGTTCTGGCCAACACTAGTCTATCTCGTTGTTGTAGTGGGGGTGGGGGTGGGAGTGTTGCTACTGCACTGAGTCTCTATTGCAACGCCGATGTCAAACGAGATACACTTTCTAACAATGAGCGCTTGACGCTATGACTACGCCATAAAACAGAATCGACCAAATATTGGCAACACGAAGATCAGTAGTAGCCAAGCTGCCGTCACTGTAGGTTTGTAATTACTAGAAACTTGGTACCGCGAGCCGGACTTGAACCGGCACGAGCGCAATGCTCAAGGGATTTTGAGTCCCTCATGTCTACCTATTCCATCACCGCGGCATAAAACAGTGACGATTAGCCAGCTATAGGCTAATTCACTCTACTATTGTATAATAGAATAGGATAGGAATCTAGTTATTATGGATCCAAATGATATTAATGATACTCAGAATACGAGACAACCTGGCGCGCTAGCAACAGGCCAGAGGGGGTTTGGCACAACACCTCCTGCTCGAAATGCGTCACAGCGACAGCAGCAAGCGGCTGCAAATATTATTCGGGGTCAACTTGAACACATTTACAGTGGTGGTAGCGGTGAAAACACTCCACACACGACCCCAGCTCCGGCCCCCTCTCAGGAAACCACCCCAGCGCCTGCCCCTGCAGCCGTGTCTGCGCCGACTATTCAGCGCTTTGCTGATGACACCACTGTTGCTAGTGTTGACTCTACGGTACAGCAAAAACATGATGCGAAAGCAGTACAGGGTCACGGATTTCGCACCAGCCCACCAGAACAACAAAAAGAAAATACGCCAAGCGATGATAGCTCAGCCTATCGTCGCACTATGGTAGACGAAACGCCCAGACTTCATCAAGAGGAGGCCCAGTGGCAACAGTACCACAGTGCCTGGCAAAAATACTATCAACTTTACTATGAACGACACTACCTCAATAGCTTGCAGACTCAGAGGAAGTCCCCGATTGAACTAGAGCTAGCCAAAGATGACGAGAGCACCAACGCCATGGTCACCGCCAGTGATACTTCCATATCGCAAAATGAAGCCATGAGTGAGCTCAGAGATTCTATTCGGCAAAAAATATCTGCCTCAGCTGAGAAAGTGAAGAAGTCCCGCCATTTAACTCCAATTATTGCTGGCCTGGCTGTGCTGTTAATCTTTACTTTTCTGCAATACAATCGCGTGCTCTTCGGAGCTTTGGCCGCCTATGCCAGCCCTGGCAGCATCGAGCCACATAATATCATTGCGAGTCCCACGACAAACACTGATGTTGATCCAGAGCCGCGGATGATTATCCCCAAGATCAATATCGATGCTCCGGTGGTCTACGGAATTGGGCCTGATTATAAATCTCAAATGACTGCAATGGAGAAGGGGATAGCCCACTTCTCAATACCCGGCGCCAATGCTACACCAGGTCAAGTTGGCAATACGGTGCTCGCAGCACATTCAAGCAACGATGTTTTTGCCGCAGGTGATTATAAACAGATATTTGCTCAGAACGAAAAACTAAAAGAGGGCGATGTCATTTATATGAACTACGAATCAAAGCGCTACACCTACGCTGTCACTCGTACCGAAGTTGTCATGCCAGATGAAGTATCAAAAGTTCAACTAAACACAGACAAGCCAATGCTCACACTGATCAGCTGTGTTCCCTTGGGGACTGCCCAGAAACGGTTACTGGTTTTTGCTGAGCAGATCAGCCCCGATCCGACAAAGGCCGAGTCGACCAGCGACAGCTCCACCGCACCATCAAGCACGACCATACCTGGTCGACCATCACCAACCCTGCTAGAGAGATTGTTCGGCGCCGATTAGTCTATCGTCATCGATAATTGCCTCAGCACCACAGCTCCGCTCTCATCACGAGCAATTCCGTAAACAAACTTTCCATCCCTTGTCAGCAGCACCCCCTTGGCCATTACCGGCATAAGTTCATATGAGTTCACTCCATCAAACTCAGTCATCTCGAGAGTACCGTCCTTGTTAATTTGCCAAATGTGATACTGGTCTAGCCACGCTACTGGATCAGGGCTGTATTTCTTTATTTGCTGAGAGGCGAGCATTAGCTCAAGGTCATAGCTCACTAGACTGGTGTCATTTTCTGCCACCACAAACCGACCACTACTACCAATCTGCAAGGTGGTTAGTGGCCGCTTAAGGCTAAACTGAGCTTGGCTTTTCGCCATTAGCCGGTCCTGCTCCTGCTCATTGGTCGACAATGTACCGCGATAAATCTCGACTACCGCACCGTTACTGATGGCGATGATGTCCTGATGAAAATATCTAGACACAGAAATATGAAGAGGACTGTCGTCTGACTGCATTGTCGACATCAACACGGCGGGGGCTCTCCACCCCTCGCGCCACACTCCAGCGACTTGTTGGTCATCTTGTCTCGCAATGTAATACACTGTTTTAGAATCAAACACTCCAAACTCGCTCACCCTAGACAGCAATGGACGAGTGACCGCACCAGTGCGCACGGTCAACTGGCGAACATCACCGTTGTCTTGCAGTATATAAACCTTGTCGTTATCGGCTATCTGAATATCATCGATAGCTAAGTTTACCAGAGTTGATATATTCACTAGTTCACCTGGATTGTCCCTATCGAACCATAACCATTCTGTTTTTTCATCAAAACCATGCTTCACCAATAAATACCTACCAGATACACTCCATCTAGCAATCGAGAAGTTGTGCTGTATCCGAAGATCGTCCATTCCCGTAAGCTTCTCAGTATTAAGAGCATGCTCAGCGACTTTGGGTTGACGGCTGTTACGCAGATCAATCAGCACCAGTGTAGGCGCCTCACTTTCTGCTGTCGCGATCCCAGCCATGTATCGACTGTCGGGATCCTGGTTCAGCTCGGTTAACCCAGCAGGCAATGGTATATCAAGAGTTCGTCTCTCTTCTGGTACAAGCCTGACATAGCTAAGCCAGGTTATCGTACCTGGTTTTATCGCAACAGTTTTCTGCCATCCTTCGTAGCCTTTTAGCTGCATCGAGAATTGGTGGGTGCCAGGCAGTAGTAGGCTCTTGGTTTTCGTAACCCCCTGCCTGGCGCCATTAGTCGTAATCGTGGCGTTCCTGGGGAAGGAGTCATACTGCACTAGGCCAGTGTGGTCGACCGTATTTGTTTTGAGGTTGAACTGATAGCCTAGTATTTTCAAGGTGAATAAAGCCAGCAGCGCAAGCATGGTTGCGGTCATTAATGTATATATTAATATCCTACGAATTAATTCTGTCCTGGGAGATTGGCGTTGGTGCATATGTAGAATTATTATACTATCTTATTATCCTGAGGTAAAGCTTGCAAAAGAGCTAGTGGTTGTATATTATTAATAGTATCAAGTAAAGATATTGTAATCGCCGATCAGTGATTACGCAAGGGGAGTAAGCTGTGAGAGTAGACAATTATGTCATTATCAATAACCGCGCATATGATACCATAACTGGCCTGCCCATGCCTGATGTTCCAGCAACACAAGCCTCATCAGCTAAGGGCCTGACCGCAGAATCCGCTGAAACTACTCAACAGAGGTCATTTCGTGGTATATCCACCCCTAGGATGCACCTTGGTACCCAAAAATCAGCTACTCTTCGTCGTAAATATGTCGCACGACCAAACAGCCATGCTACTGCTGCCGCCAAAGAAACTCCTACTGCAATAGTTCGCAACTATTCTCCAATGACCTCGAATAGCCTTACCGCCAAGCAGGCTGCCGCTGTCAATAAGTTCAACTCGAACATAAACCCATCGCCAACCAGGAAGGCAGATCGGCCAGCCGAAGCTCATCCGGTAGCTCAACGGGCCACAAGACAAGCTCTGGACATCTCCTCGCCGCGTCAGCAGCGCAATACATCAGCCCGCAATCTCGACAGCCAATTTAGCATACAACAACCCCAAGAACGAACTCTTGGTACTCCAAAACCAGCTGGCATATTAAAAAACGAGGCTATCTCTAAGGCAATGAGCAAAGAAATGAACTCGCACAGCAGGTCTCAACGAAAAACACAAAAGACTGCTCGCCGTTGGCCAAAAATCATGACAGTTGCAACCTCAAGCCTGGCAGTTGTTATGCTCGCTGGCTACTTTACCTATCTCAGTATGCCAAACCTATCCATCAGGGTGGCGGCCGTACAGTCTGGTGTTAACGCTAAATATCCCGGCTATCGCCCTGACGGCTATGCACTTAATGGGCCAATCACCTTTACTGATGGCGAGGTACGAATGAGATTCGCCTATGTTGATGGCAATCATGGCTTTACTGTTACTCAGCAAAAAAGCAATCTCAGCTCTTCGGCAATCAAGCAACAGCTAGACGAAACTAATGAGTCCGTCATGACGACTACCACCAACGGCTTAACCATCTATTCTCATGACGGCAGAACTACATGGGTGAACAGCGGTATTCTGTACACAATTGAGGGCGATGCGGCCTTGTCGAATAGTCAGCTCCAACGAATTGCAACCAGTCTGTAGCTTTTAGTACTCAGAGGTAAAGCGCATTAGTGTATAATGTTTAGTAATATGCCTAGTATTCGCACTCGCTTCGCACCTAGTCCAACTGGTTATATTCATGTTGGTAATGTTCGAGCTGCGCTATTCCCGTGGCTACTAGCTAGGCAGCTGGGTGGCAAGTTTATCTTACGAATTGAGGACACCGATCAGGCTCGGTTCGTCGAGGGTGCGACTGATTTAATCCTTGATACTCTAGATTGGCTAGGCATAGACTGGGATGAAGGACCCCGCAAGGGAGGCGACTATGGCCCCTATATTCAAACCGAAAGACGAGAGCACTACCAGAAATGGGCTCAAAAGTTAATCGACAAAAATCTAGCTTATGCAGACCCATACACGCCTGAAGAGGTTCAGTCATTTCGTGAAGAAGCTAAGGCGCTTAAAAAGCCTTTTCTCTACCGTAATCACCGCCCCGAGAACCCGCCTGTCTGGGACGGCTCCTTACCTCTTCGCTTTAAGGTGACTAATCTCAAGCGCTACACCTGGCACGACCCAGTCATGGGAGAACTATCAGCTGGTCCAGAAGTGCTAGACGATTTCATCCTCATCAAGGCCGATGGACTACCTACTTACAACTTCGCCCATATTGTTGACGATGCCGAGATGGAGGTTACGCATGTTATTCGCGGGCTAGAATACATCTCATCAATACCTCGCTACTTGTCACTCTACGATGCTCTCGAGCTTGAATGGCCAGTTCTGGCTTGCTTGCCGCACATTATGGCGCCAGATGGTAAGAAAAAACTCGGTAAACGAGATGGTGCTAGAAGCGTTAGTGAATACCAGACCGATGGTATCCTTCCCGAGGCTATGATTAATTTCCTGGCCAGTATGGGCTGGAACGACGGCACTGAGCAAGAAATATTCTCTCGAGATGAACTAATTGAGAAGTTTTCACTAGAGCGAGTTCAAAGGAGTGGTGCCAAATTTGACGAACAGCGGCTGCTCTGGATGAACGGACAGTGGATCAGAAGGCTTACGATTGACGATCTTTATAGCCGTTGTGAAAAATTCTGGCCCATGAGCGCCGACAGTGCTGATGTTAATTACAAAAAAGAGGTTCTTAGTCTTGTCCAGGACCGACTCAAGACGCTGGCAGAATTAACGATTATGACTCGTTACTTTTTCGAAGAGCCAAAAGTCAATATGTCACTAGTTGAAGACAACAAGCAGCTGCGAAGCTTGTCTCCTGAGGAGAGAAGAGAGCTGCTACAGCAGGCCCGTGACGCCTTTTTAGCGATAGAGGACTGGACAAGCGATAATCTGCAGACTAGTCTAAATCAACTTCTTGAAAAAACAGGGCAAAAGCCAGGAGTGCTGTTTGGATTAATTCGAGTTTATACTACCTGGTCGCCTTTTAGCCCTCAACTTCACGATACCCTCGAATTACTAGGTCGCGACCGAACATTATCGCGAATATCATCTCTATGAAGACCCCTCTTTGTCATGCTATAATAGCCATATGCATAATGAAGTCAAGCCTATACGACCATCAAAATTCTCTGTCATAAAAACCTGGATAGGTAAACATCAACTAATAGCCGCCCTGTCTCTGGGGGTGATTGTGGTGACTGGTATATTCTCAGTAGCCATACTGCTAATGCCGAAGGATACGGCTGTAGTAAGTATACAAAAGTCTACCAAAAAGAAGTCGCCTCCTAAAAAATTCTTTTCAAACCTAACGGGTGTCGAAATGCCAGACGAACAGTCACTACAAAACCCCGTAACCGCCGTAATGATAGAGAACTCGCCAGATGCGAGGCCGCAGTCTGGCCTCAAAAAAGCAGGTGTGGTTTATGAGGCAGTCGCAGAGGGTGGGATCACTAGGTTTATTGCCCTTTATCAACACGACAAACCTGAGCTTATCGGCCCAGTACGCAGTCTGCGCATGTACTATCTTGACTGGGCAACACCATACCAAGCGTCCATTGCTCATGTTGGCGGCAGCTACAATGCCCTTCAGGAGGTGCGGAGCGAATCCAATCGTGACCTCGACCAGTTCTTCAACCCCGAAGCATATTGGCGCTCATCTGACCGATACGCACCACATAATATGTACACTAATTTCGATAAGCTAGACCAGCTAAACAGCTCTAAGGGATACACCTCATCGGTCTTCCGAAGCTTTACTCGTGCCGACGGAAAGCCCGTCGCTGAGCCAACTGCGTCTACCATATCTGTTAATTTTAGCAGCGCCCTATTCAATACCAGCTACACCTACGACCCCAGCTCCAACTCCTATCTAAGACATCTCGCGGGTGAGCCGCATATGGACAGAGAGGAGGGTCAACTGTCGCCCTCCGTTGTCGTGGTTCTACGGGTCACAGCACAAGCTCGTGGCGGATCCGATCCATATGAAGACCTTGTTACCAGTGGCACTGGTCAGGCATTTGTATTTCAAAACGGCACCGCCACAGAATTAACTTGGAAAAAAGACGAAAGAACAGCTCCACTAGAACTGATTGACTCCGAGGGGAAGGCTGCCTCCCTCAATCGTGGGCAAACATGGGTGAGTGCAATAACCGATCGCGGTAGCGTATCATGGCAGTAAAGCCAGCTCGGAAAACGATCACCGACTACCGCAAGCATTACAGGCGGAGTGTTATATTCTTAATTGCAACATCCCAAGTGCTGTCTTTAATAGGATTGACTACCGTCTTGCTATCAATAGAACCTACTGGATGGTGGCGTCCTCTGTTTTGGGTAGGTATACTTTTATCCTTCATCTTCGATATTGTAGTCTTGCTCTTTCTAGTTCAATTCATCGCATCGCCCTTCTATTCCGTTCTAAGCGCGATCATGTATAGATCTGGAGAACTTACCACATACACACCTCCAAGCCCCAACCACAAAAACAATCTAAAAACCGGCTTGGCGACAGTATTGCAGTCTATATACGACATGGATTCAGATACAAAATCCGATACTGACACCGTGATACTGGACGCCCCGCTTACAACTGAAGAGGCGCTTAGTCATATGAAAAGCGGGATTGTCATTCTTGATGATGAAAAGCGAGTTGTTGGTGTCGGCGGGGGAGCCCCGATCAAGCATTCTACTGAAGGAGAAAGGTTTCTGGCGCTTGATTTTATGGATGACGAGAGCCTTGCGAGCTGGTTGGCTGGCATGGATCATAAATCAATCACAGGCGAACGCCGCTGGCAAAGGGTCACGAGTGGTCTTGAGGGTGATAATCGAATATTCGATGTCATCGCCTATTATGAAAAGGGTTCTGAGGCCGAGACTGTAATCATTCTGATTGATCAAACAGAACACTACTCCCCAGACGAGGAGGACTTAAACTTCATTGCTTTTGCCGCCCATGAACTACGCGGACCCATTACCGTAATCAGGGGATATCTAAGCATTGTCGAAGATGAGCTGTCCGACCGCCTCAAGGGTGATGAGGCGGAGTTGATTAATCGAATGAAGGTCTCCGCCAGTCGACTATCCAGCTATGTCAACAACATCTTAAATGTTGCACGGTATGACCAAAAACACCTACGAGTACAGCTTGGCGAAGATAGTATCGGTCAGATTTATTCTACCGTCGCTGATGACCTGCAAATGCGGGCAGCGGCACAGTATCGACTCCTTTCTGTCACGATACCAGATAATCTACCGACCGTTGCCGCCGATCGAAATAGTATCGGGGAGGTTATTTCTAATCTTGTCGACAATGCCATCAAATACAGCTTCGAAGGTGGTTCGATAGCTATAAATGCTCGTACCAGTGGTGATTTTGTCGAAGTCTCAGTCTCCGACAATGGCATTGGCATGCCATCAGGCGTGGTCAACAATCTTTTCAAAAAGTTCTATCGCTCTCATCGCTCGCGTGAAGCCACGGCTGGGACTGGGATAGGCTTGTACATATGTCGAGCGTTCGTCGAATCCCACGGAGGCAGTATTAGCGTTAATAGTCGAGAAAACGAGGGGTCCACCTTTGTGTTCACCCTGCCGATATATTCGACCGTAGCCGACAAGCTACTAGGTGATGAGCAGCTCAACCAGGGACTAATTCATCGTAGTGGTGGCTGGATAAAGAATCATTCAATGTACAGGGGGTAATTATGGCTATTTCAACAGTTTTATGTATAGAAGATGACCGATTTATTGGTGAAATGTATGTCAGAAGCCTACAAAAGGAGGGCTATATCGTAGATTGGGTTGTCGATGGTAACGATGGACTAGTTGCCGCTCGCAACAAAGAATATGACCTCATTATCTTGGACATCATGCTACCAGAGCAGAGGGGCGATCAGATATTAGACGCCCTTCGGAATAACTCTATTGATCTAGTGCCGAACAGCAAAATACTAGTCATGACAAACTTTGAGCAAGACGATCTTATTCGTGAATCAATCACTGATCGAGTAGACGGCTATCTTATTAAGGCTGATATTACACCAAAGCGACTAATTGAGATGATTAAAGAGCTAGACAGCTTGCAATAAGCAGATTGGAATACAGCATAGCTAAACTTCTGCCGTTACGATCTCGCTAAGCAAACGAATGAGTTCGCTCATAGAAATAACGCCACCAGGAGGTGCCGTTCTTTCTATGGTGATCCCACCGGGAATCGAACCCGGGTTGCCAGGATGAGAACCTGGTGTCCTAACCGCTAGACGATGGGACCGT
>CAYVCA010000019.1:0-11939 GCA_964450025.1 uncultured Candidatus Saccharibacteria bacterium | reverse complement strand
GAGCTACCAGACTGCTCTACCCCGCGATACTGTGTACTTTCATGACCTGGTATTGTTGCTTTGTCATAACCAAATGGTTATGAGCTACTGACAAGATGGAGCTACCAGACTGCTCTATTCTGTGCACATCATCAATATTAGCAGGAAATCGATGCCTTTACAAGTCATGCCGATTTCTGGCAGACAAAAAATTCATCCACTCCTGGAAATTACTGTCCTTGATTGGGGTGTGGGCGGGTGCTTGCTGTGTCGTGACATCTGTCGTCGGAGGCACTATAACAACTCTTTCGCCTGGGAGACCTTTGCCCAGCCGCTCTCTGACGGCCAGTTCTTGGAATTCGAGCGTTTTAAAATATTTTCCTTCAAGCTCGAGAGTGTCGACGCGTAGCTGCTCTAGAGTGAGCTGTTGTCGCTTTCGATCTACCGCCTGTTGCAGCTCATGGTTTTGTTGCATGGTTTCGATTGAGCTCCAGGTCCAGTTCAGAGCAATAAGCAGCGCGGCTACTAGTACTACATTGTTTAGTGTTAAAAAATCCTGTCGGATAAGATATAGAGTTCGCTTGAGAGTGAGTCTTATTTGTTCAATCATGATGTTTTTTTGATGGTGGGGGTGGCTGGAATTGAACCAGCGACCAACAGGTTATGAGCCCGCTGCTCTGACCGCTGAGCTACACCCCCGCTGGTGTTATTATACTGTAAAGGTGTGGATTATAAAAGTTTTGAAGCGGCCACCCTGATAGCCTCTGACCAGGAGGTAAAGCTGTGCGGTGTCTCAAAGATGTCTCGTGCAGTTAAGGAATGTCGGATGGCGATGGCAAGTTCATGGATCATTTCATCTGCATGTGGGGCGACAATGGTCGCACCAAGTAAGATGCCCTTCTTGTCCGCGATAAGCTTCACGAACCCTAATCGATGGTCTGTGATGTTGCTAATTGGAACAAGCGACAGGGGTGCGATCGCTGACTTGACAGAGTAATCCCTTTTGATGCAATCATCCTCAGACAGTCCCACCTTAGCCACCGCGGGCTGCGTTCGGATCACTGATAGCGAGAGCCTGGTGTCTGCTTGCACTGGTTTGGCCCGAAGTAGATTGTGGGCAGCTACGCGACTGTGTGCTAGGATATCGCTTGTTGACATTGAAGCATCGACACATGATCCAGACGCAAATATGTGCTTGACGGAGGTCCTGAGGTTTTCGTCCACGACGATACCGGTGTGGTTATAGGCTACACCAGCATTTTCCAGCCCTAGATCTGTAACTGGCTGTCTCTTGTCGGCCACCAGTAGCTCGTCTACTCTTACCGAATGCTCCTGGCCGCCACGGAGGTAGGTTATGCGCTTAAGCATACCATCTTTTTGAACAGAAACCACCTTAGTGCCTGATAATACGGTCATGCCTCGTTGTTTTTGTAGCTGATCCAGCATTGCCTCTGCCACCTCGCTGTCGTATTCTGATAAAATTCGTGAAGACGGATCAGATAGATGGACTTTAGTGCCAAAGATGGACAGTAGAGACGCAATTTCAACTGATGTTGAGTTAGCGCCAATCACGAAGAGCGACTTCGGAGGTCGAGTTAAGGACAGAATGGTTTTTGATGTATGATAGGGGGTCTCGCTGATTCCTGGTATGTCGGGAATGGTCCACTCGGAACCAGTAGCGATAAGAAATTTGCGGGCTGACAGGTGTCGACGATTGACGCTAATTTCGTTTGGACTGAGAAAGTGAGCAGCGCTATTGAAAACGCTAATTCCTTGCTTCTCGTAATAATAACGATTACCAGCCGCACCAGTCCTTTTGACTATAGTATCGCGCCAATTAAGCAGCGAGGGGTAGTTGTAGCCGACTGTGCTGGTCCTGAGGCCATATTTGGCGCCTAGGCGGGCTTCGTCAAAGGTGTTTGCAGCGTGGAGCAGGGCGCCAACAGGTATTTCACCCCAGTTTGGTGATTCACCGCCAAAGGCCTCCCTTTCAATTACCGCTACTCGCTTGCCAGCTCTGGCGGCAATTGTAGCAGCCGGACTGCCACCTGCGCCGCTACCTATCACAATAATGTCGTAGTCAAATGTTGGTTTTTGTGCCATATTTATCCTCTCATAATACCATTAACTGTTGTCCATAGAGATATGCTGCCTCGGGGTGGTGCTTTTCTAGTAGCTTAGCACTGATGCGGCGGATATCTGCGCTAGTTATCTCCCTGCGACTGCCACACCATCTTATTACACCAAGGCAGACAGTTTTCGCCACCTCCTCTGCCTGGCCCTCTGGCGTGCGCAGGCTAATGCAGGTTGCGACGATGCTGCGATGAAGTTTTTCAGGATCAAACTCTTCAGGTGGCCGCTTTCCGTTGGACTTTATGACATCAATTCTTGCGTCCGCGCTCATTAAAATACTCCGTAAAAGCTAATCCCCAGGACTCGGTCAGTGAATACGAAGGCGGCTAAAATAAGTAAGCTGCCACCGCTAACGAATTGCAGAAACCGCTTGTTGCTCTCCCGCCAAGCTTGCAGCCGGCTGATCTTGTTACCCCCACCAACCAGCATAAACACTATCAGAAGTGGCGCCAAGGAGAGTAGGGCATAGATGGATATCCCAGCTATTTGCCACCAAAGACCAGGCAAGGTGGTGATAGCCAGAGCCGCCGCTGTCATCGGTGCGATGATAAAAATTAGCTCTGCCACAACACTGGTCATACCCAGGCCAAACGCCTCAAAACTATTTTTTGTAGCCTTGGTGCGATCGTGGAGGTGTCGAGCAAAGCCTCGGGGGAGCCAGAGTGAGGTCCCAGGGCCTTTACGATAGTAAAATACCCAGGTTGCTATACCAAGGCCGACCATCAGTCCGCAGATAATAGCAGCGAGTAACTGCTCACTAGAGGCTGTATGGTGGATAAGTAGGGCTAAATAATAAACCAGCGCTGACAAGGCGAGCACTGTTAGGACGAACACTCCCGCAATAAACCCACTCATTAGGCGCAAGACTCGCATGTGAGCGGTTCTTTTGCCGAGAGAGTGTCCGCTTACGAGAGTCAGTACACTGACGCTCAGTTGAAAACTGGCGTGAATGAGTGATGAGAAGGCGATGATTGCGAGCGACGAGATTATTATAGGCGTCATATTTGTTTGTTAATTAGATAATACCTCTTATAACAGTGTAGCATAAGCTATTTACAATTTGCAAAGAAATAAAATATCACGACGCACATCTGGTCGTGATATTTAAAATCTGTTTGGTAGCACTGACTGGGATCGAACCAGTGACCTTAGGCTTATGAGTCCTACGCTCTAACCAACTGAGCTACAGTGCCATATTTTACAGTTCAGTATATCATTTTATCAGAGAGTGGGTGGTTTTTCAAACCCTCTGCCCAACACGAACGTTAGTTGCTATACTCATTTCATGAGTGTGAAAAAGCAGCAACCAATTAGCTCGGAGAATGTAGGGGTCAAGAGGAGTAGTGGCCTTGCAGTGTTGGGCCTTTTTGCCGTGACGGTATTTGGTGTTATATCACTGCTCTTTAGCTTATTACTTAGTGGCGCTTTCGGACCGGACCCTTTAGCTGACGGTGCTGGTCCTAAGTATGCGGTCGCAACTGGCTTCTTCGGACTAGTCGTCTTGTTGTTCCTGATTCTTTTTATCACCAAGCCGAAGAAGCTAAATCCTTTCTGGGAGTTGTTTGTTGTGGGGCTATGGATCGGCGTAGGGCTTTATACCCTGATATTAGCGGGTGGAGCGATTGCCTTTGTCAGCCATAACTCGATAAGTCAAGATCAAGCTAATGTCGGTGCTTGCACTAGTTTGAGTAACCAGCTCTATAAGCTAGAGGCTTCCACTATACCGATAGCTACTGACAAGGGCTGGGGAACGGCTTTTGCTGTAGGTGATAGCGATACATTGCTAACGGCGTATCATGTTATCGATGGTGCTGAGAGGGTTTTTGCTAATTATGCGTCAGGCGAGGTGCCGATTGAAGTTATTCGAGTTGCTCCAGAATTGGACTTGGCTCTACTCAGAATGGACAGACAGGACAGTGATGGGTACTTGACCTTAACGAGTCAGTATAGATTAGGCGATGAACTCTATGCTTTTGGGTATCCAGGCAATGCTTTGACCGCTGGACAGGCTAGCTTAAGTAAGGGGGTTTTATCGAGGATTATTGATAACGAAGGTTTAGTCTTAAACTCGCAAGGCGAGCCGGTCCCTGTCAGCCTGGAGATGATACAGACAGATGCAACAGTAAATCCAGGAAATTCTGGTGGACCATTGGTCAATAAATGTGGGGTAGTCGGTGTGATTAGCGCTCGGTCAGATAGTGCACGACTGAATGACTATATTGGCATTGCAAGCGAGCAAGGGATAAACTTTGCTATTAGTGCAAAAACCGCCTCGCAGGAATTTGGCTTAATGATTTTTGATAAGGGCGAGTAGACCCTCTAAGGGTGTCGTCGTATAGTTAGGGTATGTTTGCCAACAATGCAATAAAGGAGATCCCGGGGCTGGCTTGACTTACTCGCTCGGGGGGGGGGTAATATAGGGGGTAATATGCTTAAGCTATCCAGTAAACGACAAGGGTTCACAATTGTAGAGCTACTGATAGTTATTGTTGTCGTTGGTATTTTGGCAGCGATTTCGGTGGTGGCGTATAACGGCATACAGCAAAGGATCCAGCTGGCCTTAGTGCAAAGCGATTCAAGTTCGTTTGCAAAAAAGCTTGAAGTATTTAAGGTTGAGAACGAGAATTACCCTACCTTAATTAACGACTGTCCAAGCCCAGCAACGGGTAACTTATGTTTGAAGCCCTCTAATGAATCAATAGTTTTATACGATAAGGCCAGTTCGACATGGGGGATTAAATTGACAGACGGCTACAGTCTGGGAGTTATGGCGAAGGACAGATTTTTATACATAGGGACTGAGGAGAGAAAAGGTGCGAATGAGTTCTTGCAGTATGTCGATCTGGCTCCATACATCGACAAATATGGTTTGGGTAAGAAATACAAGCTGTCGCTTGATTTAAAATCACAGAACACTGCTAGCAACGATAAAATACAGGTATACCTTCAGAATGGCTCTGGCGCAAGATACAATCTTGGATGTCCTGGGTCGAATTTGACAGTAAGTACTGACTACTCTAGGTATAATCTAGAGTGTACGCCAACAGTAGCCAGTCTAGGCGAAACTCGTGCAGTGTTGGCTTTTTATGGCACCTACGGCACGGGTAATATACCAGTTGTCAAAAATGTTCGCTTCGAACTGGCTGGTTAGTTTTTGCTATAATAGTATCTACCACATCATACACACTGGCGTGTCTTGAGCCATGCAAAGCGTCCCTGGTGAATGGTTATTCATAGAAATCGTCTTCGGTCGAGCAGGTGAGAGGAAGCGACACTGGCGTCGGACGGGCGAACAATCAATAAATCGTTTCTCTAAACTAATTTTGGGGATTGTTTCTTATGAATAACGATACTTTATTGAATGAACGAGTTGAGGTGGTCGCCGTATTTAATTTCGGCAGTTCTCCTTGTCGGCCGGTGAAATTTCGTCGCAAGAGTGGCAGGGAAGTGATAATTACAGAGGTGGGGCTGAGGTTCCCGCTGCCACGAGGTGCAAAAATGGTGCATGTATTTGATGTGACGGATGGGCAGGCGGATTATCGGCTGGAGTTTGATGCAGCAAGCTTGGTTTGGCGACTGACGAGGGAGGCGGATCGTGAGGGTTAGAGCCTATGCCACGCTCTCGTCATCGAAATCGTCCAGAACGGCTTCACGCCGGGTTTCTATTGAGCATGCATCAGTAGAAACTCGGGTTGCAGATTGTTCTGGAGATTTGATGACTCGATTATCCGCCATTAAGCGGCTGGCCGTGGCGCGAGTTAGGGTAGGGGATTGTGGATAAGCTAAATACAGCCAGGCCGATGATTATGCATGTCGATCTAAACAGTTGTTTTGCAACGATTGAGCAGCAGTCTCGACCGATGCTGAGAAATAAGCCTGTAGCGGTTGTCAATCGTTTGGTCAAAAATGCCACCATCATCACAGCTAGCTACGAGGCAAAGGGCAGGGGAGTGAAGACTGGCATGAGGCTTATGACTGCCCTGCTTCTCTGCCCTGCTCTGGTTGTGGTCGAGAGTGATCCGCCAAAATACCGATTCGTTTATCGGAAGTTAATGGCGATTTTGCAAGATTATTCGCCAAGCGTGCAGATGAAAAGTATCGACGAAGGTTTGATAGATTTTTCTAATAGTCCGCCAGGCATCAGGAGTAGGAGGCTGGAGGGTATTGGGCGTGAGATCAAACAGCGATTAAAGGACGAGATCGGCGAGCATATGCGTTGCAATATCGGTGTTGCTACCAATCGCTTTTTGGCAAAAACCGCAGCTGGGCTGAATAAGCCAGATGGGCTGGACGTAATAACCTACAAAAATCTTAAGGATGTTTATGAAAAGCTAGAGCTTGAGGATTTGACTGGTATCGCCAAGGGCTATGCTGGGCGCCTTGGGCAGATTGGCATTAACTCACCGTTAGACTTCCTGGAAGCAAGCGAAGCGACCCTAGTTAGGCAGGTTTTTCGGAGCAAATGTGGGAGTGATTGGTACAGGAGGCTGCGTGGCTGGGAGGTTGATGGAGCGGAGACGAGCTTAAAGACTGTTGGTCGGCAGTTTGTGCTGGATCGGCGAGATTTGGGCTATGATGAGGTCTTGAAGCGGTTTTACAGCCTCGGCGAGGATGTGGTGGCTAAACTTCGGCGCCAGCAGGTTAAGGCTCACGGAGTACGCATATATGTCAAGAATTATAACGATGGCCGTTGGCAGAATTTTTGGCGACAGAGCAGGGCGTTTGATGACAATGAGTCTCTCATGGATATCGTCCGTCGGCTTTTACAAACTGCTCCCCTGCCCGCCCATGAGATAGGCGTAACTTGTTACGGCTTAGTTTCGTCAAGTAGCGAGCAGTATGATTTGTTCGGAGAGATTGCAAGGAGCCAAAAGCTGTCTCGTGCAATCGATGAAATCAATAGTTCTTGGGGTTCTGGGACGGTACATTCCGCAACAACGCTAGGGGTCGGAGATCGAGTAAAGAGTAAAATTTCTTTCGGTAGCGTGAGATATTTTTAGTTTATAGATTGTCTAAGCCTAGGCCGAGAGTCTCACCAGACAGCCTGGCAAGCCGAATGGCTAGCTTCTCTTGAGTCCAAGGTGAAGAGTTGAACTCGAGAGAGCTAATAGTTATTTCTTGCATATTTTTTGATCCTTTTTTGTGTTAATTGGTTGATATACTTTCAGTATAGCATAAACTAGACTAAAAAGCAATAGTATTATGGACAATTTATCTCAGAGTCTTGCTATTTTTTGCAAGCTAGGATTGACTCTCTGGTATATAGTGTAGATATGCAATCTTGGAGTCAGGAAATAATTCAAACGGTTTCGCCTGGGCGGGTTTATGTTTTGGCGGTTTCTGGGGGTGTTGATTCGGTTGTGCTACTGGATATTCTGAGGCAATGTCGGTGTAGGTTGATCGTGGCACATTTTGATCACGGTATGCGACCAGAGTCAGCTGGAGACGCGAGGTTTGTTGAGGCACTAGCTGGATTCTATGGTTTGGAATTTGTCACAAAGCGCGAGGAGCTGGGAGATGCTAGCGAGGAGCGAGCTAGAGAGCGACGATATAGCTTCTTGCTTGACATTGCCAAAAAATACAAGGCAGAGCTGGTGACCGCGCATCATTTAGACGATTTAGTTGAAACGGTAGTGATTAACTTGACTCGTGGGACAGGGTGGCGCGGGCTGGCTGGCATGAGTGACAATAGGATTTTGAGACCATTGCTAAAAAGAACAAAAGGCGAACTAATAGAATATGCGCTGGAGAGGCGACTGGAGTGGTGCGAAGACGAGACTAACGCGCTGGATGGCTACACTAGGAATCGATTAAGGAAAAAAATGACAACACTTCCCCAGTTTAAAAAACTACAAGTTTATCAATTATGGCAAAGTCAGCTACGACTGAGGGGAGAGATACGGCAGGATATTGTTCGCAGCAATTTCCCCATCGATAGCCGCTACTTCTTGACAATGATCGACGAGGTGGTGGCGCGAGAGTTGATATATGATTTCATGCTACATGACCTTGAGGTGTCACTCCTGGGTTCGCAGGTGTCGTATCTGCTGATGGCTATCAAGGTGGGCAGGCCTGGTACTATTTGGCAAATAGGCCAGGGCGTGAAGGTTCGATTATTCAAGAGAGATTGGCGTGCAGAGATTTGTGAAAAATGATAAAATGAATAGAGCGACAATGTTAGATGATGAAAGGGTATAGATATGGCAGCAAAGATGCCACAGAGAAAAGACGGAAATAAGGGCACGAAGCAGTTTATTCGCCTGGGGTTGTTTTGGGCAATTATCATATTCTTTGGACTGGTGGTTTATGCGGCAATAGGGTCTGGAGCTAACCTTAAGGAGGTGCCGCTCAGCGATGTTATTCGCAGGGCAAATGCTGGCGAGATTAAAAGGCTCGAAATCCAAGGAAATGACATTACAATAACGCCAAAGGGACAAGATAAGCCTACGGAGCGCTCGGTCAAGGAGGCTGGCAGTAGCATACGAGAACAGGGGTTGAAGAATGATGCCAAGGTAGAGCTGGTGGTTGTACCGCCATCGACGACTAACGAAACGCTATGGAATCTGGCGGTGATGATCATACCGATAGTGATAATCGTTGCTTTCTTTATGTTCATGATGCGTCAGGCTCAGGGGCAGAACAACCAGGCTATGGGGTTCGGTAAGAGCAAGGCTAGGTTGTATGGTTCTGATAAGGAAAAGGTGGTGTTTGGTGATATCGCTGGCAATGAAAATGCTAAGCAAGATCTGCAAGAAGTCGTGGATTTCCTAAAAAGTCCTAAGAAATATCAGGATTTGGGTGCTAAAATTCCGAAAGGCGTACTACTGGTCGGTAGTCCAGGTACAGGTAAGACCATGTTGGCACGGGCAGTAGCTGGCGAGGCTGAGGTCCCCTTCTTCTCAATTTCTGGGTCTGAGTTTGTGGAGATGTTTGTCGGTGTTGGTGCTAGTCGTGTGCGAGACCTGTTTACCAAGGCTAAAAAGAACGCACCGTGTATTATTTTTATTGACGAGATTGATGCGGTCGGGCGCAAGAGAGGCTCAGGTATGGGTGGCGGGCATGATGAGCGCGAGCAGACACTCAACCAGATATTAGTGGAGATGGATGGGTTTGATGTAAATGCAAATGTAATTGTGCTGGCTGCAACCAACCGCGCTGATGTACTTGACCCTGCCCTGCTTCGCCCTGGTCGATTTGATAGGCGAGTAAGTATCATGTTGCCTGAGCGCAAGGATCGTGAAGCAATCCTGAAAGTTCACTTTAAGAACAAGCCAGCTGACAATACGGTAGACCTCGACAAGCTGGCGGCTAAGTCGGCTGGATCGTCGGGCGCAGACCTAGCAAATATCGCCAATGAGTCAGCGATTATCGCGGCTAGAAGAGGGCACAAGAAGATTACCAACGACGATCTGACTGAGGCGTTTGAGAAGGTGGCGATTGGCCCAGAGCGAAAGGCCAAGGTGATGAACGACAAAGAGAGGGAGCTGACTGCCTATCATGAGGCGGGCCACGCTATCGTTGGGCATATACTCCCCGACTCGGACCCAGTTCATAAGGTAACCATTATTCCGAGGGGTGGCACAGGTGGTGTAACCTGGTTTCTGCCGCCAGAGGATAGGAGCTACACAAATGTGTATCAGTTCAAAGATGCGCTGGCTCGCGCATTGGGCGGTAGGATCGCTGAAAAATTGATTTACGGCGATGACGGTATCACTACTGGTGCAGGGTCTGATCTGAGAAAAGCGACTGAGATTGCCAGGGAAATGATTATTGAACAGGGTATGGGCAAGGGCCTGCGCGACCAGGTGTTTCATGAGTCTGACGGCGGTCTGATGTTTGACAAAATGACGCGAGATCGTCCGTACTCAGATGCCATAGCAGAGCTAATTGACAAAGAAGTGGAGTCACTAATCAAGGAGGCGGCAAAACGGGCAGAGATAATCCTAAAAGACAACGCAAGCTATCTGGATAAGTTGGCCAAGGAGCTACTGAAGGAGGAGACTCTCGAAGAAGTGGCAGTCGCTAATATTCTTGAGGGAATGATTCTACCCAAAGGAGCCATGCTGCACGCATGATCTAGGCGATGGGCAAGGTCCGTAGCGCAGTACTAAAGATTAATCGACGGCTATCGGTCAGGCTGGCCGCTTCCCTGCTGGCAGGCTCCATGTTACTGTCTAGCCTACTGGGGTTTTTCCGAGACAGACTACTTAACAGCGCCTATATGCCGAACGAGGCGGCTGGACTGGCTGGGTATCCTGTTGGACTAGACGCCTATACGGCCGCCTTTATGGTGCCGGACTTCATGTTCACTATTTTGGTGTCAGGTGCGATTGCCGTTACATTCATCCCAGTATTTAACTCCAGATGGACAAAAGGTAATAAGCAGTCAGCCTGGGAGCTCAGCTCTAGCACCATTAACTTCATGGCCCTGATTACTCTCGTTGCTAGTTTGTTGATAATTATTTTTGCAGATCAGCTGGCGGGGCTTTTGGTCGACGGCTTTAGCGAGTCTGGGCTGGCTTTGACGGCTAGCATGATGCGTGTGATTGCGGTAAATCCGTTTATATTTGCTATCGCGGCGGTCATTGCTAGCATCCAACAGGCTGTTGGCAGATTTACTTTTTATGCTTTAGCGCCACTGGTCTATAATCTCGGAATTATTATCGGTATTGTTTGGTTCACCAATGGCATTAATATTTTCGGCTGGCAGGTGTTTGATGGCGGGATAATGGGGGTAGCGCTAGGGGTTGTACTAGGCTCGATTCTGCAACTGGTTGTCAGCTCCATAGGACTAATAGGGCTCGGTTTTGACTATCGATTCAAGATTTTTCGTCGTAACAAGGGTTTTCGTCAGGTGCTCAGGTTACTTCCGCCAAGGTCGGTTGATCAGGGGATGGACTATATCGTCAGTCTTGTAGAGGTGAGATTAGCTTCACACATGGCGATTGGCACGGTGCGAGCCTATCAGCAAGCGCTAACCTTGCATATGATGCCGATAAACCTGATTGGGGTTGCTATTTCAAGCGCTATATTCCCACAGTTGACCGAGAGGTTGGCTGATGGCAGAGGCGACCTCTTCCAGTCTGAACTCAGGGCTGTTTTACGGGTTATAATCTGGCTGACCCTCCCTGTGGCGACGATCACTTTTTTTACTAGAGGATATATCGTACACTTTATCCGCAACACAGGCGACCCGTTGATGTCAGGTATTCTTGGAGCGCTAGTCATTGCCATACTGTTTCGCACCATTTATCACATGGCGGCCAGGTCTTTTTATGCCCAACAAGATACCAAAACTCCATTATTCATCTCAATATTTTCAATCAGCGTCAATATAGCCCTTGCGATAACACTCACCTCAGTGCTAGACATGGGTGCATATGGGCTGGCCTGGGCGCAGTCAATCGTCGCAACCCTAGAAGTAGTGATTCTGTTCTTTATTATGGGCCGACGAATGCCAAGCTTGTTTAACCAGTCATTTATCGTGGCAATTTGGCGTATGGCTATTGCAACCGCTATCGCTGGAGTCGTCTGCTATATAGGCGTTCGGATGTTGCCGTTCCGAGAGGAAGACAACAGTTTCTATAGCGCTTTCCCAAAATTTGTCATTGTTGCAAGCGTGAGCTTTGTGGCATATGGATTAATGTCGAAAATTTTGAAACTAAGCGAGATAGACCCGATTATCTCAAGAATTGGGCAGGTTATGTTCGGTCGCTTTGAGGCTAAGTAGCCTAGGCGTGCTATAATAACAGAGATGAAACAGATGGAGTTAATTCGTAATTTTTGCATCATCGCCCACATCGATCATGGTAAGTCCACCTTGGCCG
>CAYVCA010000018.1:10379-12840 GCA_964450025.1 uncultured Candidatus Saccharibacteria bacterium | reverse complement strand
CATCAATCTTTTCACCCATTTCTATCAGATAATCATCGAGCCAAGCCGCCTGCTCCTTGGTGCGAGGGAATCCATCAACAATAATGTTTGAATACTTTTTATCGCGCGCATCCTGTACGGCCCCCTCAAACACTTGGTATGTTATTTTATCATCGATTAGCTCGCCACGCTTGAGCGCCTCCACGATCGCCGAGTCCTGACTCTGTCTTAATATCTCACCAGTTGACAGCCACTTCCAGCCCATTCTTGCTGCCAGCATCTGCCCCTGCATGCTTTTTCCTGCACCCGTTGGTCCGAATAATAAAATCATTTTACCCCCTGTTGTAGTTGTTGTTTTATCCTAGAATTTCTTTGACTATTCTTGCTATAACCGCACCGTCTGCTGAGGCGCCAATACTGGCCTTTACTGCACCAATGACCTGCCCCATTTGCTGAATACTCGCGTCGCTAACCCCCGCCACCGCCTGCTCGACAACCTTGCGAATGTCGTCTTCACTCATCTGTTCGGGTAAAAACTCCTGGAGTATTGCCATCTCCCGCTCTTCTGGCTCTGCCAGGTCGAGCCTTCCATTATCCCTGTATAGCTTAACGCTCTCTTTTCGCTTTTTTACCTCTCGCACAATTACCGCTTCGGTCTCAGCATCACTCAAGCCCTCATCTCGTTTCATTTTACTGACTTCCTCGTCCAAAATAGCTGCCTTGAGGTTGCGCAAAGTGTCACCACGAAAACGATCGCCGCCCAACAGAGCGGCTTTCACCTCATCAGAGATACGTTGCTTCAGCTCAGGCATTAACGAAGCCCGAGTCGCATTTTAGCCGTCTTTTCCGCTCGTCGCTCTCGTCGAATAATCGCCTTCTTGCGCCTCTCGGTTTTTGAAATCGGCTTCTCGAACCTCATCACTGCCTTTGCATTCGCCAAAACACCACTCTGTAGCACTCGACGGTTAAAGCGACGGATAATATTCTCGTTCGCTTCCTTCTGATCTTTTCTAGTTACTTGTACCATATCGCTATCCATTGTAACAGATAAACCCCCGTTAAACAATACTAAAACGGGGGTTTATTAAATCTTAAAAACTACACTGGACGTATCGTATTTGGCCCGCGCTAAACAGTTGGTCTATACGTAGCATCAAATGCGGCTGCTTCGATAATGTAGCGATCACCGTTGATTTGACTTTCTACCAACCAACAGTCAGCTTCGCCATTTTGATCACCGCCCCAAGGAGCATCGATAACAACCTCTTGACCAGTAGGGTTCTTGATGCGCTTTACAACATTCTTTGGCAGGAACTGACCCTCTATTGTTTCGCCATCTTCATTAACAAGCGGCTCATACATTACGCCAAATTCCTCTGGGGTCAAGACGTATTTTTCGCCCTTTGCGCCTGTAATAATTGCATCGCCAGCTTTAGCTGTGTTAGTGGTCTCAACATATTCTGTTCCATCTTCACGTTGAAATACTGTCTCAATGGGAGTTCCTGTGCTGGCAAATTCTGGAGAAACGGCTTTAGATGGATCGGCTATTTTACTAAACGTATCTTCAATTTCACTGAAGCTTAATTTGCTTACATCTAATCTAGTTGGCTCTCTGTCGGTCATAGCCTCAGCCCATATAGCCTCAGCTGGATTTGGTTTGTTATTTTCGTCTAGTGGTGTCTCTGACATTTTTTGTATCCTTTTTGTTTATTTTTATAAAGACACTATCTAACATACTCTCTCTCTCGATTTGTCAAGAGCTAGACGTGATACAACAGAGTCGAAAATCAAAAAGACACGCTATTTTTTGCGTGTCTTTAATGGCTCTGTTCTCTATAAAATACAAATCTAAACTAGGTAGACTCCAGTCTCAGTAACCGCCCCTCTACGCTCCTCTTGCCATTCCACTCGTTAATATCTGGCTGATACCAGACATTAACCCGAATCCCAGCTTCAGCAAAAAAATGCTCCGGTGCATTAAAAGCCAGCACTTGCAAAGTCGAGTTTTGAGAATCGCGGAGGTCAAGCTTGACATGCTGAGCGTCGCTACCCATGCGCCTGAGGCCGATAACTGTTAGGTTTTTACTAGCAATGATTGGCTGTGGATTGCCATTACCAAATGGCTCAAGTCTGGCGATCTGCTCAACCAGCTCCTCAGAAATATCAGCCAGCGACACCGCCTCAACCTCGGCACGAGGCAGTAGTAGATCTTGCTGATTAATCAATCCCTGGTCTTGATAAAACTGATTTACGCGCTTGCGAAAATCATCAACTCGCGCCGTCTCAAGAGTTACGCCTGCTGCCATCTTGTGACCACCCCCCTTAGTGATGAGGTCGTCGGCCGATCGAATAGCATCGGCTGCGCTAAAGTCACCATAACTCCGCGCCGAACCTTTAGACTCATCGCCCATCTCTTCAAGCACAAAGGTTGGTTTTTTATATTTTTCGAGTAGCTTCGCTGCGACAATCCCGATGATCCCGT
>CAYVCA010000018.1:2288-10279 GCA_964450025.1 uncultured Candidatus Saccharibacteria bacterium | reverse complement strand
GTTGGTTTTTTATATTTTTCGAGTAGCTTCGCTGCGACAATCCCGATGATCCCGTGGCTCCAGTTTTTTCCGCTCAACACCAGTACTTTCTCGTCAACAAACTGCTCCGCCTGCTCTACAGCCTCATCAAATATCCGATTCTGCTCCGCTCGTCTGGTTTGATTTAAGTCATCAAGATAGCCTGCAAGCTCAAGTGCTTCGCCCTTATCTCTCGTACGAAGTAATTTCAGGGCAATTTCCGCCGTCTCAAGCCTCCCCGCCGCATTCAGCCGAGGGCCTAGACCAAAACCAAGACTTCTGGCATTCACCTTGTCGGGCTCAACCCCTGCCACCGCCATCAAGGCTCGCAGTCCTGGCCGACGAGTTTTTGCCAAAACTTTTAGCCCCCAATAAACATGCATTCGATTTTCATCCTGAAGCGACACGATATCGCAAACCGTACCAAGCGCCACCAAATCAAGTAGCCACTTTTCCTGCCCACTTGGCAAACCCTCAAGCCTAGTTTGCAGAGCCTGCACCAACTTAAACGCCACGCCAACACCTGGCAAATCAAGAAAAGGATAAAGCTCAGCGCTATTCGGCATCTCTTGTTCAGGAGCATCTGCAACCCGAGCCTCTCCAGGCGTCAAGACCCTGGACGAGGCGCGGCGTGAAGCCGTTCCTGAAGAAGATGGTGCCGAAACAGGCGGCGCATTTAATATACACTCCTCATACCTCTCAGGAAAATCCATCAACAATCGCTTCGGATTAATCACCGCCACCGCTGGCGGCTGAACCAACAAAACATTGTGATGATCAGTCACAATCACATCCACTCCCAGCTCATTCGCCCGTTCAATCTCTTTGGTCGACAAACTCCCACAGTCCACTGTAATAATCAGCGCACTGCCCGTCTTGGCGATTTTCTCCACCGCCTCAACCGTCAGACCATACCCTTCAACAAATCGATTTGGAATATAGGCCGACACATTTTGAAAACCAAAACTATCAAACGCCTCGAGCAGCACCGTCGTCGCGGTCAAACCATCAATATCATAATCGCCATAAATCGTAATCTTCTCCTGCTTCGCATGCGCCTCAACTAGCCGATCAACCGCCTTCGCCATATCTGGCAACAAAAAAGGATCGTGTCGACCCTGGTCATAATCAGGCTGTAAAAAGACCTGTCGCTGTTCAACCGACACCAGACCTCTTGCAATTAGAATTTCATCAAACAGTGTCATTTGGTTGTTATTTGCCAGCTACCGAACGACGAGGCCGTGAGGCATTTTGCTGCGACTTGATAACTATGCCCTGTAATTCCTTAAATATCGGGAACTGCTTGTTCGTTACATATGTCTTGGAGTTTCCCTGCTTCTCACTCTTAAGAAATCCGACCTTCTCCAGTTTTTTAAGCTCTCTTTGAATATTGCCTGGGTCTTCTTTGATGAGCTTTGCTAGCCCTCTAACATGAGTATGAAAATCAGGATACTTGGCATACACCACCACAATCTTTCGCCTTACCCTTGATGTAATAAATACGTCTAACATGATTACCCTAGTTCACATATCCTCTTTACTTATCCCCTAGTGTACACAATTTTACAACACCGCGCAAGCTAAAACAGCTGCCAATTGAGTATCGTTTGGTTGATTTTAGTGACAATATCCTCTCTATCGGGTAGGAAGTTGTTGTCATAATAATGGTCTGTGCTTATATAGTTGCTCTTAACATCAAGAATGTGCAGCTCGTCTACCGCAACATGCAACCGGTCGATAGCTGCAATACTTGCTACAGGCGCCAATACAACAAGTCTTTCTATGCGAATCGACTTAAAAAAGTCTAGCGCCACATCGATTGATGACAGATCCTCGGAAAAACCATCACTCACCAGCAAGATGGTGCGGCCCCTAAGCATATCGCGGTCAACAATACCCTTGTCACCCAGCAGTCGATTAATCCGCTGGTGAGCCCTTCTCTTCTCTTCCTGAAGATAACCATGAAACTCCTCGATATAATACTGAGCTTGACCAGAGGTTAGCTGACTGCTGACAGACATCTGGCCAGTCTGGGAAACCGCGCCAAAGTCTATACCCTCGCCCGGAATCGACACGCCCTCGCTCACTAGCATCATCAACACACAGTGCAGTCGCCATGCAATCTGCTCACCTACCAGCACTCCACCATCATTCAGAGCTACCACCGCAGAGTCGCTACCCCTATAGACATCCAAAATCTCACCCGCCAGCTTAGCGCCAGCGTCCGACCTGCTTTCAAAATACATATGCTTAGTATACTACTTTTTGCCTCTCAAGTGAACCATCCAGAAAATCTCCCCCTTCTGTATCTGAGCTATACGGTATATACTAAATCAATGCAATACTACGAAGTTTCTCTCATTAAAATAGTTCGTAGCGACACCCAGACCCTCACTTACAGCTCGGAGTCCACCATTGATGTCGGCACAATAGTCACCGTCCCAGTAGGGCAAAGAACGCTAACTGGAGTAGTTATTCAGACAACCAGTCGTCCCAGCTATGCTGTTAAGTCAATCATTGACATCGTCGAAAAAAACCCTTTACCACCTGCTCTGCTTGCCACTGCACTATGGGTTAGCGAGTATTATGCGACTCACGCTGCTCTTGTCTGGCAAGCCATCCTCCCCACTGGCATAACCAGCAATCGCCGCAAACAACCCAGCAAGATATCTGTCCACAAAAGAGACCGAACACCAAAATTACTCACCGATGAACAGCTTAAGGCTATCGAGACGATTAACGCCACCCCAAAAGGCAGCCTGCTGCTGCACGGAGTTACTGGATCTGGTAAGACACTGGTGTATATCGAGGCGGCCAAGCAGTCCATCAATAGCGGTATGTCAGTTGTTATATTGGTTCCAGAAATTGCCCTGACATCACAGCTGGTTGCCGATTTTTCTAATCACTTTCCAGAAGTGATCCTGGCGCACTCTCGCCAGACCGAGGCTGAGCGGCATCTAGTTTGGCGCCAAGCCCTGCTCGCTAATACGCCCCAAATCGTAATCGGACCTCGGTCTGCTCTATTTTTACCATTGAAGAGAATCGGATTAATCGTCATCGACGAATGTCACGAACCCAGCTTTAAGCAGGAGCAGTCACCACGATACTCTGCCCTACGAGTCGCCAGTATATTGGCCAAAAACCATCATGCAAAAACCGTACTCGGCAGTGCAACTCCCGCTATTTCTGACTATTATCTGGCTGCTCAGACCAAGCAGCCCATCATACAAATGCCCTCCCCCGCCCGCCGTGATACCGTGCAGCCTGACACGCAGATCATTGACATGACTAACCGCGCTAACTTCACAGAACATCCTTTCCTGTCCAATCAACTACTAACGGCCCTGAGGCGCACACTAGAAAACCGCAAACAGTCTTTGTTGTTTCATAATCGCAGGGGCACCGCCTCGGTCACCATGTGTCAGAATTGTGGCTGGCAGGCAGGCTGTCCTCGCTGTTTCATACCTCTAACTCTCCATGCCGACCAGCACTGGCTGAGTTGTCATATTTGTGGCCTTCAATCTCGCGTCCCTACCAGTTGCCCCGAATGCCAGACCGCTGAAGTTGTCCACAAAGGCATCGGAACCAAAAGGATAGAATCTGAAATCAAGCGACTATTTCCAGGTCAGCGAATATCCCGATTTGACGCAGATACTGCGAGTGGTGAGACCATCGATAGGATATACGACGAACTATATAATGGGAACACCGATATCATAATCGGCACCCAGGTAGTAGCTAAGGGCCTGGACCTGCCTCACCTTCGGACCGTTGGTATAATACAGGCGGATGCAGGACTTGACCTGCCAGACTACACCTCCCCTGAGCGAACATTCCAACTACTGTCCCAGGTTGTCGGCCGCGTCGGTCGTTCGAGGCACCAAACACAGGTGGTGATCCAAAGCTACCAGCCATCACATCCAGCCATCCAAAACGGTGCCACTCAAAATTATGCAAATTTCTACGATCGCTCTATCGCCCTTCGTCGTCATGCAAATTTTCCGCCCTTTTGCCACCTCCTGAAGCTCGTCTGTATCTATAAAACCGAAAAAACAGCCGTCGCTCAGTCACGAAGGCTAGCTGCCCTACTCAGGCAACAATCACCAGAGCACATCGAGGTTTTTGGCCCAGCGCCTGCCTTTTATGAACGCGTACGGGACACTTACCGATGGCAGCTTGTCGTAAAAAGCCCCAGGCGGCAAGACCTCGTTGACCTACTCAAGCACATCCCGAAGACTAATTGGCAGTTTGAGCTAGACCCCGCTAGCCTACTGTAGCGGTTCTGTATTTTCTGCAGCACCTCTGGTATACTATTCACAATGACAAAAGACGATATCATAACTCTGCCCAACCCTCATCTGCGCGAAAAATCCGCCAAAGTACATATTATCACCGACGAGGTTAGAGATCTGGTCGACATTATGACCAGCTCGGCACTGGACTGGGAGGATTCACGACCGCATGAAATAAGCGCCGCTCTTGCTGCTGTGCAGATCGATAAACTACTCCGAGTAGTGATTATCCGCGGCAGTTTTGAGGATAAAAAGTCAAAAGAATTTACCGCTCTAATCAACCCCGAGGTTATTAAATTTGAGGGCGAACTAGTCAAAGATTACGAGGGCTGCCTGAGTGTAAAGCACATCTACGGATTCGTCCCTCGCTACAACAAGGTCCGTGTCAAAGCGCTAGATCTGGAGGGTAATGAAATTCGGATTAAGGCTGAGGGGTTTTTAGCACGAGTTATTCAGCACGAGATTGACCACACCAACGGCCTGGTGTTTATAGACCACATCCGAGACGAAAAAGACGCATTTTATACACTCGATCAGAAAGGCGAGCTGCAACCGCTTGATTACGATGCAAATATCAAAGAAAATCATATTCTTTGGGACTGAAAATTACAGTCTCAGCACCCTAATAGCCCTGCATGAGCATAGCTTTCAAGTGGCGGCAGTCATCACCAAGCCTGATTCCATCCGCGGTCGGGGCCATAAGTTGCTAGAGCCACCAGTCAAGACATATGCTCTAAAGCACGATATTCCTGTTTGGCAGCCACAAAAACTCAGCGAAGTTGCTGATGATATTCGTAGCTTGCAACCAGTTGCGGGCGTCTTGGTGGCCTATGGAAAAATCATCCCCCAATCAATGATAGACCTGTTCTGCCCTGGGATTATCAATCTCCACCCGTCCCTGCTGCCGCGCTGGCGAGGACCCTCGCCGATTGAAGCGGCCATATCTCATGGAGACACTGAAACTGGAGTGTCAGTCATGCAGCTTGAGGCAGGCATGGACAGCGGTCCTGTCTATACCCAAGAAGCCATCAGGCTCACGGGCACAGAGACCAAATTCGAGCTGTATGAACGACTATTCCGTCTTGGCAACGACATGCTCATCAACACCCTCCCCAACATACTATCAGGCGAACTCCAGCCAACCCCACAAAATGACCATCAAGCGACCTATTGCTCACTCCTGTCAAAAGATGATTCACTGCTTGACCCGTCCCTAATGCCTGCCAAAGAGGCCGATGCTCATGTTCGTGCGCACCTTGGTTTTCCTCGTTCAGTAGTGCAAATCGGCGAATTTAAAATCATAATTACTAAATCACATGTCAGCACGGCCGCGGAGCATCAGTTATCTTTGCTTTGCAAAGACGGCAGTTATCTAACGATTGATGAATTAATCGCACCAAGCGGCAAAACCATGCCGCCTGACGCGTTTATTCGTGGTTACGATAAACTAAGCCAGACTCTCTAGGCAGCTAGGTCGTAATCAGTTTGAACTGCTTGAGCTGGAGGAGTGGGTTGTGCTTGGCTCGCCTGAGTCAGGCTACCCAAAATCGCATCACGATTGGTTATTATTTCTTTCTTTAGCTCTTCCATTACGCTCGCCACAACATCACGATAATCTGGCCGATTAACCTCAAGCCATTTGGTTGCTGCGAACTCGTCTTTCAAGCGAGGGTCACCTGCTTCCACCTCCGTTGCCTGCGCTAATCGTATAAACATTGGATCTTCGGCAAAATTCGGTGCATGTTTGCTTAAAAACTCATCTACTGCGCCAGGGACTTTGTCGATAATATTGGCAAATTCATCCAGCTGGGCATCGCTCATACCCTGGCTCAGCCTCTCGCCCACTCTAAGCTCCAGTTCACTGTAAATATGATCCAAAAACGGCTTTCTCTGGTCCTCTGGTAGCTGATCCAGCCCTAGTTCTTTTAGAAAATCATCATTAAGTTGGAACATTTATTTACACCTCCTAGTATTCTCTATTCTTATCTAGATTATATCAAGTTTTTTAGAAAATACCACTAGCAGAGTCGTTAAGCTACCGTTGTGCCCAGTTGGTCTTTTATTTGATCAAGGTGATCTCGTAAAATCGAGGAATATAGCTCCAAGGACTCCGGCGCGGCTCGCTGAACCCAGTCCAGGACGACCTCTGGGCTTCCATCACCATTGTCAGCAGCTACCTGCTCCAGCTCTCTTGTTTGATCATCGTCCAGTAAATCGCCCACCAGTCCCGCAAATTGTGCATTTACGAAAATGAATATGTCATCGATAATCCGCTTTTTCTGCGCAGCACTGGCGCCACTAATTCCTAGCTCTTCGTATATCTCCTCTTTTGTCATATTGCCCCCTATGTTTATTGAATTAAAATTGGTTCCGCTTGCACATAGTTAAGATTAACTACGAAATATATGAGCTGTTATGAAATTTCAGAAACACCCTTTATACCCTCAAGGGCTTTTATTGCGGCATCAGACAGCCTGATACCCATCTCTTCGCTCCATGGCTGATACCCAATATCACCAGCAGATCGTAAATACATGTCCACTGGATTGCCTGCACCATCAATAAACAGCGCATCCTCCCCACCGACCCGAGCCGCCAGTTCACTCAAAAAGCTAGTCTTGTCGCCGCTGAACTTATACCCAACACCTTTCAGCAGATCATTGACCGCATGCTCTGGTGCGCCGTTAGTGTTTATATTGACCAGCTCTGGTGACGGGATGGGCTTCTTCGGTCTTGGTAGCCCTGTTGGCGTCTTGCCTGCTGGAGTATCCGAAAATCCATAATGTATCGCAACAGCTGCCGCCACAGATCCCAGTGTAACCACGACTGGCGCAATCAGACGGTTTCTGTTTTTGCCAACCTGCTCTGCGGTTTCTTCAGAGTGGGCTCGAACCACATCGTGAGGTGAGAGGATATTCGGGTTCACCCCTCGAATTTTTTCGAAAAACCTGTGCTTGTTTTTGTCCGCCACAGCGTCAACAACAAGCTCCCTACGCCACGGAGCGTATTCATCCCGATGCTCTTTGCGTCGAAGATCTGCAATCTTCAAGAGAGAGTTCCGCTTATTCGCCTTAAATCGCGCGTATATGCCAAATCCAGGGATAAACCTAGCGGGCCCTCGCATGAACTTGGATAATGGCTTACCTGAAGCCTCCTTCTGTAGGCGAGCTATCTCATCTGTGTTCATGCCGTGCTCTCTGGCAATGAACGATACCTTTTCAGCCCAGAACTCCTCAGCGCTCATGTTCCCTTGGTGATGCTCGGCTAACAAAAAGTTATCCCTAATCGATTCAACTGCGGATAGTGCGGTGGCATATATCCGGCCAGCTGAGCTCTCTTCTTTAGTTGGCTTAGTTAAGTAGTTTGCAATCTTGGGTCCAAACTTAGGGACCCCCATTAACATCCTGTCAGTCCAACCACCCGGTACAATTCTCCGCCAGTGCCCCTTCTGGTTTTTTGCCATAAGCTCTAGAAACAGGTTTCTCGACAGCATACGACTGGTCATTTTATGATTATGTTTATCGAACATATATTCATAACATCTTCTGTTAATGTCTGCCAAGCGCTCTGCGTCGCTCATTGGCTCATTCTCTCCTGGTGCTGGTGGTTCATCCGGTCCACCCGGATCATTCTCTCCTGGTGCTGGTGGTTCATCCGGTCCACCCGGATCATTCTCTCCTG
>CAYVCA010000018.1:0-2188 GCA_964450025.1 uncultured Candidatus Saccharibacteria bacterium | reverse complement strand
GTGCTGGTGGTTCATTTACAAACCTATCAAATTTTTCTATATAACGGTCTGTCCAGGCGTTACCCCGGCCGTATTTTGTCGACAGTCGTATTAGCTCCTCTTGAAATGCATCCTCCATGTCACCGAAGACTGTCCTGTCCCCCCTCAGCCTGGCTTCACGAGCAGTATTCATTATGTCTAGAAGTCTTGTAGGTCTATCATCACCAGCTGATCGCACAATCTCATCGTAGTAAGCCCTGTTCTCATCATCAACATTATTGACCGACTTAAACCTGCCGGTCTGTGCGTCGTGAACATTGCCATGCTGGTCTGCATAGTCGCGTGTCTTGAGGTAATCAGCCCAATCCTGCTGACCCTGGCGTGCGTCTGGGTCAAAGGCCATCCCTGCATCACCAGAATCGACATCCGGGGTGTTGCTGCGTAAGCCTATTCCTTTGATATTTTCTTTTGACATTGTTAAGCCATGTCCTTTCTAGCCAGCTTTCTTATTACATCGCAATGATAGCATATTATGCCAGAAAAAGCAAACTTTGTATTTTGCCTATTCACCAGATTGGCTAATCTTATTTTTTGCATATGTTTTTTTATTTTCTACTTTCCTACCATAGATGATATCACCCCACCCCCCTGATATCAAGAGTTTTACTGGCATAACGCTACAACACCATCCATCGACCCTCTATACGATAAAGGCCGCCCTAATGTAGCGATGGCTTGCGCTATTTGAGGATTAATGTGATTAAGTATTGACATTTACGCACGCTCATGATAATATAGAGCCAGACACGGGAGAGTGTTGCAGTGCTACCGAACAACAGGACGGTGGTCTGCAAGAGAGTAGATAGGCAGTCGCAAGACTGGAGAGGAGTAGAGATGGAGAGTAGAATCGGAGCAAGAACCATTGACGACAGAGGAAGCGGACACCCCTACCGAAAAACCGCAGCCGTTCTTGCGGCGGTTGGTGTTGCGCTTAGTACTATTACTGGTTGCAGTAATCCTTTCGCCAAGGAGGAGGACCCAGCAACCCAGCTGACTCTTCCTGATAGCGATCGAGAGGTAATTGATCTCTGTAACAAGGCTGTCTACGGAGAGACGACAGAGATAATCGGAACAGACGGCAAACCCGTTGCTGTACCCAAAGATCTTTATGGTTTTGGAGAGAGACCAGTGAAATTTGCTCACAGCATAACCGTCCCCGTAGTAGATGTGGCTGGAAAGATCAAGGACACCTGCGTGTATCCTCATGCTGCCGCAGCGGACCTGGAATTCATGGCTGACTTCACGGTTAACGGTCAAACCATAAAGGAGCTCAACCCCGAATTATACGAATTAAATCAAGGCCTGATAGAGGGCAAAAAAACTACTCGCTATGAAGCTGTCGTCAGAAACGCTAGCGCGGCGTGGTTAATTGATAGATTATTTAGAGACCCTGAGTTTGTCGAAAACCTAAAGGTTGGTCCGCACATTAGAACTGCCGCTGGAGCTGACTTGAAGGTGGCAGCGTCTGAGAGAGGCTGGTATGGCCCGACAGAAATCAAGAAAGGCTATCTTGCAAAGCGAGCAATCATTGCTGGATATTACTTTAAGGATGGCGGCTGCGTAATTGAATACAATGGCAAGAAAGCCCAGCCAATACTTAACCCCGACGACGGAAGACTTGGGATTGAGTTCTGTGTGGACGGCAAAAAAGTTACTGCTACTGGAACGTCCAGGAAGCCTGCTGAGAAGACGCGTGGGCCCGTAACGCCAAAGCCAGAGAAGACAAAGCCGCCAAAGCCAGAGAAGACAAAGCCGCCAAAGAGAACAGTCGATCCTAAGAATCCAGGAGATAGCTCAGGTAGTAAGGGTGGTGGTATGGATAAACCTGGTGGCGGAGGAAAAGCACCTGCGGTAACAGGGCCAGCGACGAAACCAAATGTTCGTCCCCCTGAAAAATATATCCCTCCAGCTGCGCCATCAGCAGGTCGGCCTAATCAGCCCCCAGCAACAGAACCCTCCACGACTCCTGCACCTGAAAAAGGTTCTACCCCAGGAGATGGAGGTGGTAATAGTGGTGATCCAGGTGGATTTTAACCAAACCTAAGCAAAAAGGAAGGAGTGATATGAAAAACCTATTTAATAAGCTCGGACGAGTTTCATCGAAGACAAAAATAGCCGTAGTAATAGCCCTATTGGCAATAGCTGTACC
>CAYVCA010000017.1:11440-13843 GCA_964450025.1 uncultured Candidatus Saccharibacteria bacterium | reverse complement strand
AGTAATAATTGTAGCACAATTCGGATTAGCGGTGTAAAGCTGGTATAATAATAGTAATATCAAATTTACCTCCGAACAGGTATCCAGAAGGGAGAAGTATGGGAGATAAAATCACACTAACAATTCAAGCACGAGAGGTGCATGGTAAAAAGGTAGCGAAACTACGCAAAGAAGGCCTCGTGCCGGGCATAGTTTACGGCGCCGACATGGAGGCTGTGAGCGTGCAGGCGCCTGCGGGTGAGGTTGCCAAGGTCGTAAAAGATGCGGGCATGCACACGCCAGTGCAGCTAATGGGCAAGAAGCGGCAGATTGCTATGATTAAAGCAGTAGATCGTGATCCAGTTAAGCATGTAATTCGTCATGTGTCGTTTCATGCCGTGCGAGCTGATGAGCCAGTTGAGGCAGAGGTGCCAATTCGTCTGATTGGCGAGGGTGAGTCAGTCGCTGAGCGAAACGGGCTGGTGATCCTACAGGCACTAGAAAAGATCGAGGTAAGGGCTTTGCCGCTTGAGCTGCCTGAGGCTTTAGAAATTCCAATTCATGAACTAGCTGAGGCTGGCGAGCGAGTAACTGTCGGTGATATTAAGGTCCCCGAGGGCGTAGAGATCGTTGACAATGACGATGGTCGAGCCGAGGATGATGAAGACGAAGAAAGACAGACCGTGTTCGATCTGGTTGTCGCCAGTGTTTACGAACCAAGTGCTCTACAGGCTGCTAATGAGGCTGCTGCTGGTGATGCAGAGGATGCTGATGCCGACTCCGTTGAGTCCGAGCAGGGTGGTGAAGAGGCTGCGACCGATGAGAGGGCGGAGGGTAAGTAGGCCTCTACCCCTCAATAAACCCGTCACTTTGATGCAGCCATAGTTTGGCATAGACGCCTTTTTGTGCGATTAATTCATCATGCGTTCCATCTTCAATAATCTTGCCTTCGTCTAGTACAATCACCCGGTCAAGCCTCGCAATCGTGCTTAGTCTGTGAGCAATGACGAGCGAGGTGCGATTTTTCATCAGAGTTTCTAGCGACTTTTGGATTAGTTTTTCACTTTCTGAGTCTAGTGCAGAGGTCGCCTCGTCAAGAACTAGGATCGGTGCGTCTTTTAGGATTGCACGAGCAATGGCCACTCGCTGTCTTTGACCGCCGCTGAGCTTTACACCCCTTTCGCCCACAATAGTGTCGTATCCATCTGTCAACTCTTGAATGAACGAATGGGCGCCGGCCTTTTTGGCGGCCGATATAATCTCTTGGTCGGTTGCGCCAGGTTTGGCGTAAGATATATTTTCACCAACACTCCGATGGAATAGTAACGGCTCCTGCGGTACATAGGCGATATTTTGCCGCAGACTTTCTTGCGAGACCTCAGCAATGCTCTGATCATCAATCAAAATATTGCCACTGTCGACATCAGCTAGTCTGAGCAGTAGCTTAGTGAGGGTGGTTTTGCCCGACCCAGACAGGCCGACCAGTCCGACTTTCTCTCCAGGTTTGATTTCTAGGGAGAGATCATTAAACAAAGTAGCGCCCTGGCCTTCGTCGTGAGTGAAAGTTAGATTATTAAAGCTAATTCGACCACGAGAAACAGCCATTTTTTGTTGACTCTGGTCTGTGATGCTTATCTTGCCATTTAATATGGTAGTCATCTCTTTAGAGTCACCCATGATACGGTTGTAGTTTCGCATAATACCATTCATGTTCCATAGATTATGCGCGACCGTGGAGGTATAGGAGATTATTAGGAAGATGACAGACACGGGAACCGCGTCTTGCCGAGTGGCGATAATGGCAAACACGAGAGCGCCGATGCGAATTGTTGCGCTGATCGATGAGTAGACGGTGCTTGCTTTTAGAAAGCTGCGCATAGTCGAGAGTGAAGCGCCTCGCCAGTCCTTTACCTTGGAGGTGAACAAATCAAGCTCTCGTCCCTCTGTCGCAGTAGTCTTGACTGCTAAGATATTTGATATGGCATCAGCTAGGTGGCCACTAATTTTATTGCTTGCCTCTGCCTCCATCTCATTCAGCTTAGCCATGTGACGAGATCCGTAGTAGACAACTAATGCAAATGAAACTGAAAGAATGGCTAGGAAAAGTGCATATTGCCAATAAATAAACCACAAAACAACAACCGATCCAACAACCGAAATTACTACAGGCAGAGCCGCCCAGACGATGTTGTCCCAGAACCTCTCCACTGAACCGGACAGCTTGTTGCTTTGGCTCACAAGCGAGCCACCAAAACGGTTTGAATGGAAGAACATGGTTTCGGTTGAAAGTTTAGAAAATATTCTTTGGTAAAGATCTCGCTGCATGGCGGTCTCAAATGTCCACACCAGGTACAGTACTATTCGCCAACCAATCACCTCTGACCATAGCTGTGCCAGCGTGTAGGCGCCAATTAGCCACCAGGC
>CAYVCA010000017.1:0-11340 GCA_964450025.1 uncultured Candidatus Saccharibacteria bacterium | reverse complement strand
TTTGTCAATCTTGGCTGCTTAATGGCCCTGCGTGGTATGATGTTAATATGCAAAAAATACTGCTTTATTATAAATTCACACCAATCAAAGACCCAGAAGCGGTGAAGTTATGGCAGAGAGCTCTTTGCGATTCGCTAAACTTGCGGGGGCGGATATTGGTCAGTCGCCATGGTATAAATGGTACGATTGGCGGGGATATGGACGATCTAAAGACATATATAAACGCAACGAAACAGTATCCAGGGTTTAAGAATACGGTTTTTAAGTGGTCAGATGGTTCGCGAGATGATTTTCCGAAGTTGAGTGTCAAAAATCGCCGAGAACTAGTTGGATTTAAGAATTCTGACGATGAGTTTGAGGTGGATGAAAATGGGGTAATTGGTGGCGGTGAGTATTTAAAGCCAGCACAGATCACGGAAATGATAGAAAAATATGGTGATGAAGTGGTGTTCTTTGATGGGCGCAATGCTCATGAGGCACTAGTTGGTCGGTTTGAGGGGGCGATTATCCCGAATACACGGACTTCTAGAGACTTCATAGCAGAGCTTGAAAGCGATAAATACGATAATATCAAGAACAAAAAGGTGATAACTTACTGCACTGGCGGTGTTCGCTGTGAAGTTATATCAGCGATGATGAAAAAACGTGGGTTTAAGGAGGTGTACCAGATAGACGGTGGAATTGTTAAGTACGGTGAGGCTTATGGCGATGACGGCCTATGGGAGGGCAGTTTGCGGGTTTTTGATGGGCGTAAGGTTATGGAGTTTTCAGACCATGCGAAGATTATCGGGGAGTGTATCCATTGCGAGGGTAAAACTAGCAATTTTGAAAACTGTAAGCTTCATTCGTGCAATAAACTGGTGCTGATATGTGAAAATTGCAAGAAAGACGAGAATCTATTGTTCCATACGAAGGTGTGCCAGGAGGAGTATCAGGCTAAGATCAGAGCTACTGCGTGATAGAGCTGTTGAAGTAGAGTATATAAGGTCAGTGCGCAGGGGTCATCCAGGCTGTGCTGAGTAATATGAGAGGAAACTGGGGTTGCACTATGAAGATATTTGTATCAGGTCAAATAGGCGATGTTGACAATGTACGGATAGTACAAGATGCGCTAAGGCAAGCTGGACATGAAATAACCCATGACTGGACTAGAAATGAGACTGGTCAGAAAATGCTGTCTAGTCGGGAGGATAAGTTGAATAATACAGAAGAAGCGACTAGGCGAGCCACTCTGGATATCAATGGAGTTATTAGCGCAGAGGCTTATGTCATCTGTACCGATAACACAGATGTAGGCAAAGGCATGTATGTAGAGCTGGGGGCTGCAATCGCTGTAGCGGAGTCTAGGGAGGAGTTTAAAATCTACTTATTTGGTCCGATGAACCACATGACTATTTTTTACCTACACCCCAGAGTGCAAAGGATAAGGTCTATAGAGGCTCTACTTGAGGACCTTAGGGCGCAGACATGAGTAAAGTACAGGTGCTGAGGCTGGCGCGAGCGGGTAATCCAATCTTGCGAGAACCATGCGCTAATGGAATGCAATAAATTATTACTAATCTGTGAAAAGTGCAAACAGAGCCCAGATTTGCTGTTTCATACGTTCACGTACAGAGGAGAGCAATATGCAACATCATCATCACGAGCCCTTAGCGAATAAAGAACATGAAGACCATTGTCATGAGGGTGACAACAATAATGACGAGCACTCTGGGCATAGCGCGGAATTATTTCAGCAAAAATTCTGGCTGAGTCTGCTGCTAACAGTGCCAATCGTCCTACTGTCTAGTGTGGCGGCTGGTTTTTTCGGATACAATATACCTGACAGTTTGCTAGTGAGCCTGATTTCTCCAGTACTCGGTACGGTGTTGTTCTTGTATAGCGGCTTGGTGTTCCTGAAGAGTGCCAGACACGAGCTAGCGGCAAGGCAGCCCGGCATGATGACGCTAATTAGCTTAGCTATAACCGTAGCTTTTGCGTATAGCTGGGCGGTTAGTCTGGGCTTAAGGGGTGTGGACTTCTGGTGGGAGCTAGCATCGCTTATTACAATCATGGTGCTCGGGCATTGGCTAGAGATGAAAAGTATTGCCGAGACGCAAAATGCCCTTGGTGAGCTTACCAAGTTGTTGCCTGATACTGCAGAGGTGGTTCATGGTAGCGAGACGAAGATTGTAGAGGCTTCAAGCCTGGAGCTGGGTGATATTGTGCTAATCAGACCAGGTGCTCGTATTCCAGCTGATGGTCTGGTGTTGCAGGGCCGAACTACAGTTGACGAGTCTTTGCTGACCGGTGAGTCGCATCCGCAAAAGAAACAGGAGAATGGCGCTGTAATTGGCGGTAGTCTGAATATAGACGGGTCAGTTCGAATGAAGGTGGTGGAGCTGCCGGGAGAAGGCATGCTCGGTGGAATTATGGATGCGGTTGCTAAAGCTAACGCATCGCAGTCTCAATCGCAGATGCTGGCGGATAGGTTTGCTGGTTCGTTGTTTTTTGTAGCAATCATTACGGCTGGAATAACGGGAGTGTATTGGATGACAATTGGCGGTGGTGATCTGGCGATTGCAATGGAGCGAGTGGTAACAGTGCTAATTATAGCGTGTCCGCATGCTCTAGGCTTGGCTGTACCGCTGGTTGTGTCAATCGCCTCCTGGCGAGCGGTTAGGTCTGGGCTTTTAGTGCGGAGTCGCGAGGGGCTAGAGCAGTTTCGAAATGTCAATACAGTGGTGTTTGATAAGACGGGCACGCTGACCACGGGAGAGCAGTCAGTAGTGGCGGTGATTGGTGAAGATCAATCAGCAGTAGTGCAATTAGCGGCAGCGGTTGAATTCGCGTCGGAGCATCCAATTGCAAGGGCTGTCGTGAAATATGCGAATAAGCAAAAAATAGATTATTCACAGACTGAAACTAATAACTTTCAGGCAATCACGGGTCGAGGGGTGCGGGCGGTGATTGGCGAGAGTGAGATTCTGGTCGGCAGCCAGCGACTAATGGAGGACAGTGGCGTCGAGGTTGATGTAGATGTTCCAGTAAAATACAGTTCGCACACGACAGTGTTTATTTCTAGTAATATGGCGATCCTGGGGGCAATCGTTCTTGGCGATAATATTCGCAGTGAATCATATGACGCAATCGCAAGCCTCAAGAGCATGGGCATACAAGCAATGCTATTGACTGGTGACAACAAGGCGGTTGCAGCAGCGGTCGCAGACGAGCTGACTATTTCTGACTACGCAGCTGGGGTGCTGCCTGCTGAGAAAGCAGAGATGATAAGGAAGCTTCAGGCGAAGGGGAGAAAGGTGGCAATGGTTGGCGATGGCATCAATGATGCGCCAGCATTAATTCAGGCAGAGGTCGGTGTCGCAGTCGGCGCTGGCACCGCCGTGGCGATTGAATCAGCTGATATCGTGCTACTGAAAGATAATCCGATGGCGGTTGTTGAGGCTGTAAAACTATCACGAGCTACTTATAGGAAAATGGTTCAGAACCTAGTGTGGGGGGCGGGATATAATGTCATCATGCTGCCGCTTGCCACGGGTATGATTGGGGGAATTATGGTATCACCAGCAATTGGCGCAGTGTTGATGTCAGCCTCAACAGTAGTGGTCGCGCTCAATGCCCAGCTCCTTAGGCGACGATAAGGGTCAGAGGTTGATTTTGCGATGATCGGTGGCTATAATTAAATCAGTAATAAGGCTTCGGCCAAGGAGGGTTACGATGGCACAGGTAAAGGTTCAGACAACAAGAATCGTTGGTGTTCAAGCGACAACTGTTGGCATGCTTCAGGGTACATTTTTTAGCTTGCTCGGGCTTATCGCAGCTATCTCGCATAGCCTTAGTGCAACGGTAGAGTTTGCCAGGGAGACAGAGAGCCTACTTAGAGGCTTGACGTTTGGGTTGGCGCAAGGATTTTTGGCAATTATATTCGTTCCTATAATTTACTTCGTAATAGGCTGGGTGCTGGGCAGTCTGTATGGAGTTGTGTTAAATGCAGTTCTGGCGAGCTCTGGGGGCGTGGTTATCAAGATGGCTGCTGGCGCTGGCGAAAAAGAATAGAGCCATTGTGGATCGCTAACACCGCTAACTAGAGTGAATAGTAGTCTAGAAGCAAAATTAGAGAAACTGCCCGTTTGTCCTGGGGTGTATTTTCACAAGGATAGCAAAGGCGAGGTTATTTATGTTGGCAAGGCAGCAGTGCTACGAAGTAGGGTGCGGCAATATTTTCAAGATAGCCGCAGTCGTGACAATAAGACCATGGCACTGGTCGCAGAAATAGCGGATATTGACTGGATGGAGACAGAAAGCGAGGTAGATGCGCTGTTTCTTGAGAGCGAGATGGTTAAGCGGTACATGCCGCGATACAATGTATTGCTTAGGGATGACAAGTCGCAAGGTTTTGTGCGGATTGATATGAAAAGTGAGTGGCCAACAGTTGGCTTTACGAGAAATCCACTGGACGACGGAGCGGAGTACTACGGACCTTTTTATAACAGCTTTGCTCTTAAGAAGGCGTTGAGATATTTGCGAAAGATCTTTCCATATCTAACAGCCGAACGACGACCAAGACAGTCACGACTAAATGAGGATATTGGACTGAGTCCGAGGGTGTCTGATGGTCCAGAGTTATACAAAAAGGATTTGCGCCAGTTAATTGGCTATATCAAAGGCAACCGCACAGCGATTACCAGAGAGCTTGAGCGTGAGATGAGGCTGGCCGCTAGCCAACAGGAGTTTGAGACGGCTGCGCTACTGAGAAACCGTCTGCGAGGCATGCAGGAACTGCAGCAGCGGATTATGTTTGGGGATCGTGAATTCTTGGATATCTCCAAGGATGCAGCACTCCGTGATTTACAGAGTTTATTCGGCCTCAAGGGTGAGCCAGCGAGGATTGAGGGTTATGATGTGTCGCACACTTCTGGCTCTGCTGTGGTGGCAAGTATGGTGGTGTTTATTAACGGCGTATCGGCCCGTACGGAGTACAGAAAGTTCAATATACGAAATATAAAAAATGATGATGCTAGCAGTATTTATCAGGTGGTTCATCGTCGGTTTTCGATTCGAAATGTTTCGTCGTGGGGGCTTCCAGATTTAATCTTGATTGACGGGGGTAAGAGCCAGCTCAGAGCCGCCATCGAGGCGTTAAAGAGCAGAGAATTGAACTTGCCCGTGCTTTCGATAGCCAAACGAGAAGAGGTGATCATTTTACATAAAGTAGACTCTTCAATAGACACTACGGCATGGGCTCGTATGCAGTCGACAGGCATTTCGATTAAAGATGATGGTGACTTCTGGAGCATCAACTTGCATCCAGGATTAATCAAGTCACATGGACACACTCAAAACCTTCGCGGAAGCTTAACCGACAGAGGAGAGTATGATGACATTACACGATTATTCCAAAGAGTCCGTGACGAATCTCATCGCTTTGCCATCAGCCATCACATCAGCGTGAGGCGCAAGCAGCAAACTAAAAATATCCTTGAGAATATACCAGGTGTTGGCCCAAAAACTCGCGCCAAATTACTTAAAAAATTCGGCAGCGTCAGTAGCTTGCGACAGGCGAGCTTGATCGAAATAAAGGATGTCGTAGGAGATCGCATGGCAGAAAGGATAAGTCAGCAGATCGGACTGTTAAGAGAAGATGATATAATCAAGAAATAGACATGAGAAGGCAGTTTTATATATTTTTAATCCGGTGGGCACTTAACTCCCTGGGTATCTGGGTAGCGATACGCCTATTTGGCGTAAGCGAGCAGAGTAGCGGGTTGTTTGACTTGGTTGCTACTTTTATCTTTGCAGGTTTTATATTTTCTGTCATCAATAGCATCCTGAGGCCAATGATAGTAATATTGTCCCTGCCAGTGATATTGTTAACACTAGGCCTGTTTACGCTAATGGTCAATGGCCTGATGGTTTATCTTTCGCTTAAACTCTCACCTGGGCTAGAAATGTCGTTCGGCGATTCGATTCTTGCAGGAATTGTTATGAGTCTGGTAAACTATATCGTGAGTAGCGTGGTAGATCAAAGAGAAAATACACGCAATCAACTAAGGAGTGAATGAATATGTCAATAGATACAATACTGCCACTAATCACACTCGGCTCGGCCGTATTAATGATTATAGCAATTCTTTTGCAGCAACGAGGCGCCTCGTTGGGGGCGGGGTTCGGCTCTTCCGGGGAGCTGTTCACAACACGTCGCGGGTTCGACAAGAATCTCTTTGATGTAACAATTGTCTTTGCGGTAATATTCGTCTTGTCTATTTTGGCAAGCATGATTATCCCAGGGTAGTCATAGATGCCTGATAAGCCCAGAAGTCAAGATAGAGCAATGAAGCCCAAACTAGACCGTTCAACGATCTCGTACGGGGAGACAAAGCGCAGGGTTCGCCGTTTTAGCAAGAATACAACTCGACATGTTCGTCGGTTTGTGTCATCTCGTATTGGTCGTCTGGAGGCGGTTAAGCGCATGGTCTTTGGCTGGATCGCACTAATCATTATACTGACCGGAGTAAGTCTTTCGCAATGGGCTGGGTTTCGGGGGGCATATATGACTGACGCACCAGCCGGAGGTGTGTTTTCCGAAGGGGTGCTAGGGCCACTCGATACTCTTAATCCATTGTTTGCTCGTTCTAGTGCCGAGAAGTCTGCGGCCAGGCTATTGTTCTCCAGTCTATATTCATACGACTCAACGGGAAGTATTAAGAGCGATCTTGCGCAGTCAGTAGCCATAAGTGAGAATGAAGCCGAGTACACAATTAAGCTTCGCTCGGGAGCTATGTGGTCTGACGGTGCGCCGATTACCGCTCAGGATGTGATATTCACAGTCGGTTTGTTAAAAAATCCTGATACAAAATCAGATATTGCAGGCTGGGAGGCATTTCAGGTGGAGGCTGTCGACAACTCGACTGTTAAGTTCGTGTTACCCGGCCCATATTCGCCTTTTTTGCACTCACTTACATTTCCAATACTCCCCAAGCACATATTGGGCGACATTAAGCCTGCGGAGCTGAGAGAGCACGACTTTAGTCAGACACCGGTTTCTAGCGGACCCTTTGTCTTCCGCCTGATGCAGAGCGTTTCTGGTAGCGGAGGGGGCAAGAGCCTCCATATGGTTGCGAACCCAAGATATATCCATGGTGAACCTAGGCTTAAGCGATTTCAGTTGAATGTGTATGAGTCACGGGAATTAATTGAAAAAGCGCTGAAGACAAGTGAAATAATGGCCACGCCAGAGCTGACATACCGTGGGCTACCCAAGGCTATGCAGAAGACCCTGTCGAGCCAATCGTATAGTATTAATGATGGGGTTTTCGCGATATTTAATGTACGCGATGGTGTGCTCAAGAGTGAGCGGATTCGCCAGGCGATGGCTTTGAGTGTTGATCGGGGTAGTCTTCGTGCGAAGATCGCACAGTTTACTGCCCCCCTGGAGGGGCCGATCCTTGATGGCCAGATTGCACTCGCAATGCCTGGGTTTCTAGAACAGGACATAAAAAAGGCACAGAGATTGCTTGATGAGGAGGGATGGACTGTTTCAGGTGCCGTTCGCAAGAAGGAGGGGCAGCCATTATCTATCAGCATGGTGGCACTGCAGGGGTCTGGGTTTGATCAGATTACGGATGAGTTGGCCAAAACATGGCGCGAGCAGCTAAAGATCAAGGTGGAGGTGCAGATTGTTGACCCTCAAGACTCATCCCAGAGCGTATTACAGACTGTTTTGCAGCCGCGAAACTTCGATGTCTTGGTGTACGAGCTCGTCCTGGGTGGTGACCCCGATGCTTATGCCTATTGGCATTCGTCGCAGGCAAAGCCTACAGGCCTAAACTTCGCCAACTATGCCAATGCTGTGGCTGATGATGCGCTGTCTGGCGGACGCACTAAAAGGAGCGAAAAATACCGAGTTGATCGGTATAAATCATTCATTCGTCGCTGGATGGCAGATGTTCCAGCGATACCTCTGTACCAGTCAGGGATCGATTACATAACCACTACTTCAGTTAGGGCATCTTCAGCTGACCTTCGCCTAGTTAATGCGACAGATCGCTTCGCCGATGTTATTTACTGGTCCACTTCCACAAAATCAGTCTACAAAACCCCATAGATTCGCTTAGTAATCCACAACTTGTTGTAAAATTAACAACAAAGTAGTCTTTACAAAACAGCTTATATCGGTTATGCTCTGAGTGTAATAGAAATATCTAAGACAAAAAGGTGGTTAGAATGAAAATACAATCAAAAAATGTAAAAGGCTTGTTCGTGGCAGGCCTATTTACGCTATCAGCAGTTGCGGGCATGGCTGTGACGATGCAGTCGCAGGTTAGTGCCGCAGGGACCTATACCTGGTCTGGCGGTGGTATGGATCTCAAATTCTCAACAGCAAGCAACTGGGAGGGTGGAGTTGTGCCAACGGATGGTGCCAAGCTTATATTTCCGTGCCTGCAGGGTGACAGCCTAAGCCTATCAATGACCTAGTCGGCGTAAGGGTAGCTAGTATCGATACGCCTATTAAGGAGGGGGTCGAAAGCTGTCAGTATATGAGTGTCGATAGGATGGATTTTGGTGAATCAGTTTCTTTCGGTGGAGGATCTACCCGCTATGAGAGGCAGGCCATGGTCGGTATACAGGAGTGGACCGGGGTCAGTCATCTAACGGTGGATGGTACAGGCGTCACACTACGGGACGGTGCTGACCTAGCCAGCTATACGGTTGGCAACATGGGCTGTGGCGATCTGTCTGCACGGTCTTCTGCGTCAACCATCGTTAAGGACGGCTATGGACTATCCCCGGACGACATGGGTAATATAGTATTCAATAGTAGTTCTCGAATGGGTATCTATAGCCCAGGCCGAGACCTAAACCTGGCAGGTGTATACACAATGAAGAGCGGTAGCTCTATAGGTCATGTCTCGGCCTGTATGGGCGGCCTTTCTTCGATGCCCTCAACGGTAACTATTAGCGGAGAGATGATTCTTGAGGGGGAGATTCCCTACACTCTAGACAGCAGTACAACAGTCATTATAACGGGCAAGTTGAGCGGCTCAGGCAAGCTGGTTCCGGCGCCAGATAACAAGGGTACCCTAATCAACAACTCGTCTGACAACTCTTCTAATACATCTGACGGCGCCGTAAGCATCGTCAAGGAGAAAACCACCAAGCTAGAGGGTGTTAAGCCTGACGAAGAGGTTATTGCCCTTGCTAAGGAGACACTGATTCTGGTAGGTGAGCGTGGCGGCATCCATGTCCCTCAAAGTGCAGTCTTGAAGGGTACTGGTAAGGCGGCTAATGTTAGCGTGTATGGCGTCGTGGCACCTGGCTTTAGTCCTGGATGTCTGACCTTCAACTCCCTCTATCTAGCCGGTGAATATCAGGTTGAGCTGGGCGGCACTGAGGCATGCTCTGGCTACGATCAGATAAGAGTGCTTGGCGACATGGGGTCTGAACCACTAAGGCTAGACTCAGACCGAGCAACCTTGTCGTTGTATGGTTTTGGCGACTTTGTTCAACAAAAAGATGACCAGTTTACCATCATAGACAACCAGACAGAGCATGCTGTTCAGGGTACGTTTAAGGGTCTTGCCGAAGGTGCTGAAGTAAAGGTTGGCGAGGCTATATTTACCATTAGCTACAAGGGCGGTGATGGTAACGATGTAGTACTTACTGCACAAAACAGCGCCAAACTGCCTGGCGTGCCAAACACAGGTATCGCCCAGATAATTAGCGCTAATCCAGTAGTAGTTGCCGTCATGGGCGTGCTGACAGCTGGTGTACTTATGCTGGTTAGGCGAAAAGCCCGACAGTAAAGCACGAGAGCTATAGTATAATGATAGGTGAGCAGTAGTAAGCCTGCTCACCTATTTTATATGTTTCAAGATATTCAAGCACCTAGGTCGGCGATACGGTCAAGGCGCCTGGTTGTGCCAGAGCGCTGCGATGGAGTCGTGCCTGGGCAGTCTACTCAGTCATCTCAGTACTCCTATTCTGTTAGTGGGACATTAATTAGTGACATGGTTTCAACCCCTGGTGTGGTTACAGTGACCGAGAGTAGCGTGACAAGCGTGCAGGTAGAGCCAGTCATCGAGGAGGTTCTGCCGGAGACTCAGTCGACGGAATCTGGCCTGGAGGGGGTTGACTTGATACCCGAAAAAGAGCCTGTAGCCAAGGATGTTGCTGTTAAGCATTCTCCGGAAAATATTAAAAAATCCATGCGAGAGTCTCGAGGTTTCTGGGCTAGGCTGACATCACCTAAGGCCAAGCGAGTAGCTAGTCGTGTATTGGTAGCGGGGCTGGTTGCCGCCACTGGGTATATTAGTGTAGACACCTACCTGACAAATCAAGAGCTAAAGCGAAGACTCGAGGCCCTACCGGCTGTGGCTGCTAGTGCCGACGCCACTCCAGAACAGCGACAGCAAGCCGAGGGTATGGATGAGACAGAGCCAGCGGGCAATGCGATGGCTAACTATGCTGTGGCGCCAGATATGCCCAGGTACATCAAGATAAAAAAGATCAATGTTTATGGCAGAGTGAGGCAGATGGGCTTGAATCCAGACGGAAGTATGCAAGCACCTATAAATATATTTGACGCTGGGTGGTATAATGGGAGCTCACGTCCCGGAGCAAAAGGCGCATCAGTCATCGATGCACACGCTAGCGGCCCCTCTAGGCAGGGGCTGTTTGCCTATCTAAATACACTGACCAACGGAGATTCTATTGAAATTGAGAGGGGTGATGGCAGTGTCCTTAATTATGAGGTGGTCCATAAAGAAGTGGTCGGTAGGCGCGATGTCGATATGAGAAAGGTCATGAGTACATATTCTGGCGTAGATGAGGGGCTAAATCTTATTACCTGTGATGGCAAATGGGAAAAGAACGACAAGACTTTCAGCGACAGGACAATCGTGTATACTAAGAGAGTGGTGGCGGCTGCGTGAAACGTAAATATGCGTAGACGCGAAAGCGCGTCAAGGTCCGAGAACGACATTAAACTAGCAAAAGTACATTATAAGTTAAGATATGCGGCGGTGTGCGACTGCGTGGGCAACGCAAATCATGCGTAGACGCGAAAGCGCGTCAAGGTCCGAGAACGACATTAAACTAGCAAAAGTACATTATAAGTTAAGATATGCGGCGGTGGCGGAATTGGTAGACGCGCTACCTTGAGGTGGTAGTGGGAGCAATCCTGTGGAGGTTCAAGTCCTCTTCGCCGCACCAAGAAAACAAATACAGCGAACAGGACTCGAACCTCCACTATTTTTGCTTTCGCAAAAGGTGGAGCTGGTGCCTTGACGGGCACGCATTCGCCCAAGTCCTCTTCGCCGCACCAAGAAAACAAATACAGCGAAC
>CAYVCA010000016.1:10530-14524 GCA_964450025.1 uncultured Candidatus Saccharibacteria bacterium | reverse complement strand
TCTTTCGTCCAGAAATCTAGAACTTGCGGATCGGTGACATATTTTAGCTTAGACTTAACAAACTCTGGATCAATCAAGCACTTCGGGATATCAATAAATGTACCGCCTTCTGGATCCGACATAAGGAGAAGGGCGCAGTTGCGAAATATATGCTCTAGCCTCGGCCCAACAATACCTGTATGCCCTGGGTCGTAAAGACTGTATAGCATTGCTATAGCCTCTTGAATCAAGAAGTCCTTCTGATCTGGCGTCTCAAACTCAAACATATTTAACCCGATTGGATTGTCCATGTCGGCTGGATTGAAATATATAATGTCTTCAACTCGCTCTTTCGGCACCTCGCCCAGCAACGCCTCAACCAGGTCGCCGTGTGGGTCAACCATCGCAAATCCCCGACCGTCCATCATGTCTTGGTAGGCCATATTCTCCTGCAGCCATGACTTACCAGTACCGGTTTGGCCAATTATATAAACATGACGATTGCGGTCTCTTGGCTTCAACCTGATTGGCTTTTTTACTCCCCTAAACTCGTTGTAGCCTATCAGCACCCCTTCGTCCATAACATCAGTTGGACCATCGACCTGCTTAGACATTTGCCGCTTAACCTGTGAGTTGGGAATGGCGTTGCTGCTCGGTAAGTGAAACAGTGTAGCCATCTCGACACTGTTCAGGACTGTACTATCCACCTCCTGCGGAAAGAATCTCATGATATATGCCGTAATGAGCTCATCGATATTGCGTGACATGGAAAATTTGAAGCCGTTGTTTCGCTGAGAATCAAACAGCGCGAATACCGAAACAATATTATTAAGCAGCGCCTGCGACCTGGCAGCCGTGCTAGAGGAAACAACTACACGAATTAATACTTCGTACGCAGGATAGCGAGTTTTAGTCTCAATAGCCTCCACCTCAGCCTGCTCTAGCGAAGTCAGCTGTTTTGTTTCTGGCTGTTTCGATTTCTCCTCTTCAGACGCAGATGGAGGCTTCCATAGCGCCTCCAGCAAATCCGCTGGCAATGTGGACGACGCGCTCAGGATACCTTTCTTACCCTTGCCATCCTTCCTCATTCCCTCGACATGGGTATCTGCCTTCTTGGCCCATCCATCCTTGGCAGGACGCAATAGGAACTGCACCCCGATTCCATCCTCTTTCGATGCCGACGACAGTGCGTTTAGCAAGGCCCGTGAAGCATCGTTCTTTGACTCTTCGTAAGTAGCGATCGGGTATATATACGATTTCCTTAAAGAAAACTCACCCCCGATTGTCCCGCTCAGCTGCCCATCCTGGTTGAATATATTAGTCTCTTTTACCTCCTCTATCCGCGCCGAGGGATAAGCCGCCGCGACAGCCTGACGAATGACCTCAACCAGCACCGTCGGAACCATAACATAATATCGCACCAGCCCGCCCTCAGCGATAATCTCAAAAGAGATGTGCCTCTGCCCATACACCTTACTTCTGAACCCCTTAGTGGCCGTGCTTGATATGATATTGTACATCACCTGCGCCTGAGAGATTTCTTCATTGGCTAGTTCGCGCCTGTCTCGACTACCCCCCTCAATATCTTCGCTCGTCGGTGGCAGGTGGATGAGTAGCGGAACGGTCTTCAGACCTCGCTCATAATTCTTTGCCTCACGCAATAGCTTTCGATACTGAAACATCGCCACGGCCACCCCAGCCGCTATGATAACCAGAACAACAAATGCAATAATTACCGCACCCATGCCGCCACCCTAACCATCCAATTCGCCAAGAGTTCTATTGTGTCGTTTTTTAAGATAATCAGCCTGGAGAAGCGCTATTGCCTTGGCCTGCTCATAGGGCTTGCCTTTTGTTAGGGCTATAATACTCTTCACCTTATCCACCCACTCCTTCTCCATTAGATCATCATCGGCCGCCGTCGCAGGAGCATTGCTTACTAATAGTGCTGATTGCTGGGATGCCGGGTCGACAACTGGCTGCGGAGTAGCCGGTACGACAACAGGGACAGGCGCTACCGGCCCCCTGCTCTGCTGTTCGACACGCGCAGGGGCCTGCTCGTGGGCAGGGGCGTGCTCTAGTGAGCGAACGGTGCCATCTGGAAAATATTCCGTACTACCCGGAATTTGAGGCGTAGCTTCGACGACTGGCCGTGACTGTGGAAGCTCAGGATTCATATCAGTAATTATAGCATGGGCTACAAAAAAAGCCCATGCTTAAAACCGACGAGAAACATAGAAGCACCCCAGCACCTCAAAGACCACTAGAAGTACGATTTCTACGAGGCCCACTTCGCCAATTGACCTCACACCAATCAGCACGACCGGCGCCAGTGCAATTATGCTAGCAAAATAATACATCTTTACTGTTCGCGTTGATTGAATCGCCAGAAGGGTTCCACCGGGGGGGAGAATACGCTCAAGCAGCCCTCGCCCACCATCAAGAATCAAATAAAACAAGCTGATACTGGTAATATATGCTAACACAAAAAAAGCCAGCACCCCCAAGGGACCGACTTCACTGGGTCTCGTCATGTTTACCAGTAGCGCCGCAGCCCCGAAAGCGACCGCACCGATACTAGCAGCTACTACTTTTCTTTTCATGCTATTACACTAGGCCCCTCCAGTACCTATACTACAAGAAAGCCCATGCGGCAACCTACGAACAACTGCACAACCTATCCGCCGCTTGATATATTAACTATTAGGCGTGGGTGCTGAGTTCATTGCCGCATATTGGGCTGCTGACCGCTCCTCTTGTAAGGAGCATAGTCCTTGCGATATTTGCTTGTTGCATACCCTTCCGCATACACATTCAGTATGGTCACTGCCTGAAGAGACAAGGATTAACTGAATGTGTATGGTACTAAGCACGCGCAAATAGCGCGCGCTCAATGCCTCCGAATGAGGCAGAGCTTCGGCCGCACTATGGCGAAATCATGCTCAAATGGAGCGGGATTCCGGCGTCATATCGCAGCCGTTTCTCTGCCTGTCATTCATGTGGTGGCCTGAACGACATTCTTCTTTTTGTTAATGTATTTTTGCTTTTTTGTTTTTGTAAAAGCGTGTCTTCATCATAGCATGAGATAGCATTCAGGTCAAGTGTTTTTGTACATTAGTATCATGTCATATTTACAACATAAGACATGTTGTCGTATCTACACTCTGTTATCTTGCTTGCCTTGCCGTTATGGTAGTGTGTATTTATTACAACGAAATTTCGTAGCTACACCACTCGCATGCTTCGCCAAAGCACGAGAACCCGCCGTCAATCCATGCATCGCTGAGCCAGAAGTCAACTACTCCATGCCCCAATCACCACCTTTTGCAGCCCTCCAGGCCACGCCATAAAGATCGCTTATCCAAGCCAATCCCATGCCGCAAGGCTACTGCCGACTCAACAATCAGTACAGCAAGAAGCGACTCGGCCAGGCTCAGGATTATTGCTACTCGCAGCGCGCAAAACCAGTCTTGGTCAAATCACCTGCAATAAGCAGAGGGTGTAACGATTCGCATAAACCAACACCCCATTGTAATTAGCGGTATCGTGTCGTGTGTGCAGCAAGCCATCCGAGGCCTATCGCTAGCCCGCTTCACGTAACGCGAATGGGCGTCAGCCATACACCCGCACAGCATCACGACAGACACCACCTGCGCATGACCGACCAATGCAGATAATCGGGGCTAAGTCATGGGCAGACAGGTCTATACAAACTGTGGTATTTTTTACTAAAGATTCCCACTAAATACTGTTGACATAACCAGTATGATGGATTATCATAGGGGTAGCTTCTGAATAAAAAAGTTGCGCAGAGGCCAAAAATAAACATCAGGTAAAAAAACTCCACTCCAAAAACAACCACTACTCGCAGGTGGTTGTTTTTACTTTATGTCGGGACCAAACAATACCGACCCTAGCCTATAATTTAAAATACCCGCCTCATAACAAGGCAGGTTTCTCTACTTTTGGTGGAGCTGCCGGGTACCGCCCCCGGGTCCAACTGGTAACCAGTTAT
>CAYVCA010000016.1:0-10520 GCA_964450025.1 uncultured Candidatus Saccharibacteria bacterium | reverse complement strand
CCACTGGCTGTCTTCGCCCTCACGGGCAGTGCTCGGAACTCGTCACCCGAACGAAAACACCCAACACTCTTGTCAGAGGTTGGGTGTTTTCGTTGGTGGAGCTGCCGGGCACTGCCCCCGGGTCCAACTGGTAACCAGTTATTCTTCTACAAGCTTAGGTCGCCTTAATATTTTTACAACTTCCCGATCTAAAAAGCGACCCTAAACGATCAGTCTGTTGCGTGGTAGATTGTTTCTCGCATGCGCCACTGCTCGCAGTGCGAGATAAGCAACATAAGTATGACACCCCCTACTGACTATGTTGCCTACGTTAGTCGGGGTGGATGCCTTGAAACTAGGCAACTGTCGCACGAACTGCAACTGGGGTAGCAAATGCGCTAGCAACTACTTCCTTCAGGCCGTTCCATGCTGATGCAATTTTGTTTGCAACTAAAAATATGCTTATCGTGCAAATTCGACTTGCTAAATAACCTGTTAATGTCCAGCTGTCGAAAGCTATATCAGCCCCGTCACCTGTGTATTATACGCGAAATGACCTATGAAATCCACCCCGCCTGTGATTAACTAGTGAAACAATGATCGGGAGAGTACTGTCAGCAACATCTCTAGGGTTTTCGGGACAGCTAATAGAGGTAGAGGGCGATTTGTCACAAGGGTTACCAGCGCTGCAAATAGTCGGACTGGGCAACAAGGCGATTGATGAGGCCAGGGATCGTGTTCGTAGCGCCATCAAAAACTCTCATCTGGACTTCCCCAAAGGAAAAATCGTTATCAATCTGGCGCCTGCAGAACTGCCCAAGGACGGCGCTCAATTCGACCTACCGATTGCATTAGCAATATTGTCACTGAATGGCCTGCTGTCACAGAAAAATCTCGAAAACGCCCTGTTCGCTGGGGAGTTAGCTCTCGACGGCTCGATTAGGCCCATTAAATCAGCCATTACTGTTGCGGAAACGGCTCGTAACAATAATATACCCACTGTATTTGTACCAGCGAACAACGCTCATCAGGCACAATTAATCAAGGGCGTGAATGTACTGCCAGTCCAGAGTCTCAAAGAGCTATTTCTTCATCTAAAGGGTGAGCTTGCCATCTCGAACGACCCTGGCCAGAGACAAATATCTTCACACCAGGGATATCACACGGGTAACGACGGCGTCACCCTGGATGACATACATGGACAGGATCAGGCCAAGCGTGCTGTTGCGATAGCCGTAGCCGGTAGACACAACATCCTCCTTTCGGGATCGCCAGGATCAGGCAAGACCATGCTAGCCAAGGCTCTTAACAGCCTATTGCCACCTCTGTCTAGCGCGGAGGTAATAGAGGTCACCAAGCTTCACAGCCTTAGCGGTGATATAGAAGATGTCGTTAGGCGGCGGCCTTTTCGGGCACCGCACCATACGGCTAGTCGCGTTTCTATTATCGGAGGTGGTCCCAAAGCGTTACCTGGTGAAATCTCGCTAGCCCACAGCGGCACTCTCTTTCTGGATGAGCTTCTTGAATATCCTCGCGCGGTACTAGAGGCGCTCAGACAGCCTCTCGAGGATCATACAGTATCAATCAGCCGAGCTCAAGGCAAGTACCAGTATCCTGCTAGCTTTCTCTTGGTTGGAACTATGAACCCCTGCCCCTGTGGATACTACGGCGATAAGGAAAAAGCTTGTGTCTGCTCCACTACGCAGATATTAGCTTATCAAAAAAGACTATCCGGCCCCCTGCTAGATAGGATAGATCTGACCATAGCCGTGTCTCGTGTTCCTCATGAGGATTTGTTAAAAAAGAAATCGTTGATTAATTCACAACATAAACAATATCAAAATGCTATTGCTTACGCCATTCAAGCGCAACATGACAGATACGGTCGTAGTAATAAATACAACAATTCTCTTACCAATCGCGAAATTGAAGAACTCGGAATCCTGTCGAATGACGCCGCCTCGTTCCTGTTGTCAGCCGCCAAAAAGCTAGACCTGAGTGCTCGCAGTTATTTCAAGATAATAAAAGTCTCACGCACTATAGCAGACCTAGACAAGGCTCCTGCCGTAACCGTACCGCACCTAGCCGAGGCTCTGCAGTATCGACAGATATCAATTTCCTGATAGTATTTTTACACAAAAGGTGTCGGCCTCTTGAAAAATCTATCCTATTTTGATAAACTAACTGATGAAATAAACTAATGACGGTATCTGCTTCTTTTGAGCAAAGAAAGGAAAGTGAAGCGATTAATAAATCAACTCGTATTAACGGAGCGATTCGCGCTCGTGAACTGCGCGTTATTGGTGCAAACGGTGAGCAGCTCGGCATAATGTCACTCAGTGACGCTCTGAAGACTGCAGAGGAGGCGGGGCTTGACCTGGTTGAGATCTCCCCTGAAGCCAGCCCACCAGTAGCGAAAACTATCGACTGGGGAAAGTATCAGTACCAAAAGATGAAGGACCAGCAACGCAACAGAAAGTCCGCCAAGGGAGGTGACTTGAAGCAGATGCGTTTTGGACTCAAGATAGGTACTGGCGATCTCGATGTCAAGCTCCGTAAAGTCCGTGGCTTTCTAGCTGACGGCAACAAGGTCCGCCTACAAGTAGTCTACAAGGGACGCGAGATGGCCCATAAAGAGATCGGTTTCGAATTGATGAATAAAATCACTGGCCTTCTGGAAGAAGAAGCGATCGTTGAGCAGAAACCTCAGATGGCAGGACGCAATCTGAGCGTGACGATAAGGAGTAAATAATGCCAAAGATCAAGACCCACAAGGGCACCGCCAAGCGAGTCAAGCTGACTAGCACTGGCAAGCTAACTCGAAGACGCGCATACGGCGGTCATTTTCTGGCGAAAAAGTCGAAGAGTCGCAAGCGCAATATCAACACACCAGCAACAATAACTGGCTCGATGGCAAAAAACGCCCGTCGTGCCATGGGAGTGAAATAGCCATGAGAGTCAAAAGAGGTGTAACGGCCCGAGCAAAACACAAGAAGATACTAAAGTCTGCCAAGGGGATGCAACATAATCGCACGCGTAGCTTTCGCCTAGCCAAGCAAGGAGTTATCCGATCACTACAGTACGCGTACCGCGATAGGCGCAACAAGAAGCGCGACCTGCGGGCGCTATGGATCACTCGCATCAATGCCGCCGCTCGCCAAGAGGGCACGACATACGCAAAGCTAATTGCAGGCATGAAGTCAAAAAACATCGAGCTTGATCGCAAGGTCTTAGCAGAAATTGCAGTAAAACAACCTAAGGCCTTTGCTGCAATAGTTAAATCAGCCATCTAAGCATCCAGGAGAATAGGTTAAATTAAAAACTACACCCAACGAGTGTAGTTTTTAAATGACAGCCCACCTATAAGCCGGGTTCTGTCTAGAGTAATCATCTATCTAGGCCGTCTGTTGCCAGATGGCTCAAGCGGTTATCGACCTACGAGCGGACCACTCATTATTGCAGGTCTCCTTGCAGCCAACAGGGTTTACCTCTCTATCGTGTCGCCACGCTAGACTGTGAGCTCTTACCTCACTCGTTTCACCTTTTCCCGAGCACCGTAGTGCCTGGGTAGTTTTGTTTCTGTGGCACTTTCCCTAGGGTTGCCCCCGGTCGCCGTTAGCGACTGCCGTGTCCTGTGCTGCCCGGACTTTCCTCCCAGCACCTTTATGTATTTGAATTAAAGAAATTAGTCAACTTCCTCTAAATACACAAAGGCGCTGGGCGATTACTCAGTGAGCTATCATCATGATTATATCATGTTTTTATGAGCATCGAGTGTCCGATTGACCATACCGTCAGCTAGCTGATTCATCTCTCTCGGAACATAAACAAATTTTACCCGCTTAAACCGACTCACGATATCCTTAATATGTTCGTTTATAGGCCATAGTTCACGATTTTTTATCTTGTACACTCCCTTGAGCTGATTGACAACTAGCATGCTGTCTATTCTCATTTCAACACTGTCGACACCTAGACGCTCGGCTGCCTCCAGCCCCAGTCGTACCCCATGATACTCTGCTTGGTTGTTGGTCGTGATCCCGAGATATTCACCCCCCTGATCGGCTATGATTCCTTCGTTGATAACAATATATCCCGCTGCCGATGGACCGGGGTTGCCTCGAGATCCACCGTCGGTATATATAACCGCCCCGCTAACTCCGCCGTCCCCAGATTGAGCCGTATCTAAGCTCAGCATAGGTAGCACGGTCCCCATGACAACCTTGCTCATCTCGGTAATGCTAGTCTGGTCTAGTTTCTCGAATGTATACCACAGATATTTATCATATTTCTCACCAAGCACCACCCTTCTCTTGGTATTACCTACACCAGACCTATATACTATTACCGCATATTGCAGAGTGTGGTCATCACTGTCCTGGTAGGTCATGGCGTCATCTAGCCGAAACGATATATCATGCAGTCCCACTGAATCTAATAGCACCCGCCTGATGGCATCGTCTGGCTGCTCCCCCATCTTCACTCGGCCGCCAGGCAGTTCATACTTACCCTTGACAGAATCGCGACCACCGGCACGCCTAACCAGCAGCATCCTGTTGCCGCTCACGATTTTAGCCCTTACTACAATTCTTTGTGTCATACACTTTATCTTGGTCGGGGTGACAGGACTTGAACCTGCGACCTCACGGCCCCCAGCCGTGCGCGCTACCAGCTGCGCCACACCCCGATATCAGCATACAAGGAGCCCCAGGGTGGAGTGCTGAGCACGTGATATTCCCCGCATAACTGCAAGGTGGGTGCTCGCAAAACATTACCACGGCAATGAATCATTAGAGCTCCCTATCACTATGATGTTAGGAAAATCATGTGTGCCCATGCGACCGCCTGGGGCTACTTTTATTATACCACGATGCACCTGAAACTCCTGGGCTATATTCTGAAAATCATTATGAATAACTGAATAATAGCCTGGATTGCGACTGTCATGATTTGACCAATAGCCGACTGAGCTACCAGTAATATTCCAAAGACAAAAAAAACTCCAAATTGTTCAATTTGCTCCATAACCCGCCGCACCCCATCTGGTGCTAAGGCATAAAGAACCCGTGATCCGTCAAGCGGTGGTATGGGTAGCATGTTAAATACAAAAAAACCGAGATTCACCATCACCGTGATCATGCTGATATGGGCAATCCACCCTTGTCCACCAGATATTGCATACACCCCAAAGAAGATAAAAGCCAAGACGAAGTTAGTCAGTGGTCCAGCCAGCGCGACAATAGCGGCCCCCCATTCCCCGTAGCGAAGTTGATGAGGGTTAAAAGGAACAGGCTTTGCGCCACCAAAAATTGGCATACCCATTATCGCCAACATCACGGGCAGCGCGACGGTCATGATAGGATCGATATGCTTTAGTGGATTTAAAGTCAGCCTGCCCTGAGCCTTCGCCGTATCATCCCCTAAGAAGTATCCCATAAATGCATGCATAGCCTCATGAAGTGTCATTGAGACTAGAATCACGCCTAGAACCGTTATAATATATCCTATGTCCATCTTTTTTATTATATCATCTTGACTATTTACAGGAATACCGCTACAATACAAAAGATTGATTAAATTAATGTAAAGAGGTTGAAAGATGGCGTCACGATGTGAACTCACCGGTAAAGGCAAGCAGACAGGAAACAATGTCAGCTTCTCCCTGCGTCGGACCAAGCGTACCTTCAAGCCTAACCTGCAAAAAAAGACGATTATCGTAGACGGACAAAAGATTACGATGACGCTTAGCACTCAAGCTATTCGCACGCTCAAGAAAAAAGGCTTGATCGGTCAGCAAAGCACCAAGGCGTCCTCCTAAGCTACGGCCTAGGAGGGAAATCCAAGAACACAGCAATACCACTCCGACGGGAGTGGTATTGCTATGCAGTTAATCTACTTTTTAGCTTCGTGAAACCTTAATGATTGTTAGTTGATCAGGAAGGCTCGACAGTCCTTTAATTTTGTATTTAGAGCCGGCCTCAATTATGCCCACCCCAAGCTTCTCAACAAAGACTTCTATACCCTCCTGAGGAACCTCGTATTTCAAGCCGGCGTCACTATAGTGCACCGGCACCACCGCACGTGGATCGATCTGGCGGACAATCGCCGCTGCATCAACCGCATCTAGCGTATAGCCACCTCCACCCACTGGTATAACCACCAAATCAACTACGCCAATCTTCTCGAGCTGTTCTTCTGACAGCCTAGGTGCAATATTGCCAATTACTACCATGCGCACATCGCCAACAGACGTCTTATAAACAGTGCCCCGAAGGCTGTCTTCGTCAGCATCGAGGTGCCTCATTGCAGCCACACCAGTCAACGACACATCACCGACTCCATATTCACCGGGTGAGTCCAATAGCAGTCTAGGTGTTGTGCTATCTGCAACAAAACGCCCTTCTGTCACCACCTCTATTTCACCTGAGGTATCAATATCATGGCCACTCACCACAGACGACTTAGGATCAAATATAATTCGTGTTTTTTTAGTTGTAATTATTACAGCATTAGCTCCCTTGTATTCTATCTCAAACATCCTTCTCTCCCCTTTCCTGCGATAGCACATTGTCCGTGTCCACCAGCACCAGGCTATTATCGCCTATAATATCCAATATAAACCCATCTCGCACGCTCAGGCGGTAATAAAAATCCTCATACGACATGACCGTGTAGTTCAGCTCCCTCTTCTCGACCCCTTCCACTAGATTAAGAAGGGTCTTTACGCGAGTAGGTGGCATTTCGCCCACTAGCAGCAAGTCGATGTTACTGGCCGAGCCACGCACCAGCGTACCCGCAGCGATAGCCACTCGCAACCCAGGCAGCGTAGTCAGCTCATCTCGCCACGAAACATTAGCCGCTCTCTGATCTTTGCCGCTTCTGGACACAGTGGTGTCAGCAAATATCTGCCTCAAGGGCTCGTAGTGCTCATAGCCCTGGTTTACTTCGTAATACAGCTTATTGTCGGAGCTATCAGAAAATACAATGCCAACCGACATCATATTGGCAAGCTCTCGCCTGACCGAGTTGATCTGTTCATCGATAAGGCGGGTTATTTCTCGCACATAAAAAGCCTTTCCAGGGTTATTTAGAAAAAGGTGCAGTAACTTCACCCGAGTTCTTGAGCTAAATAGTGCGTCAATCATGATTAATTTACTTGCTCCGTCATGTCTATATAGTATCACAGATGATCATGAGTTCCTAAGCGAGCAGACAGATACTGTTCAGCGTCAGCGGGGCATGCCCATAAAATGTGAGGGTTTCGACGAAACCAGGTCATCTGTCTTTTTGCCAGGTCACGATCTTTTTGCTCAGATAGCAATTTTGCTTCGTCTATGCCCATAGACCCTTCGGCTACAATTCTAGCAATACTATATATATTACCTGTCATCGCCTCGCTGTCCCAGCCATATTTTTCGCCCAAGCTTATTGCTTCTTCGACAACATTATTCATAAATAGTTGTTCAGTTCTGTCGTGTATGCGAGTCTGTAGTTTATGTTTTTCCGTTGCTATTCCTACAACAATTGCATCACTCCTGATCTTATGACTACCACTAGCGGTTTGGCCGTTACATTCTATCACTCTGACAAGGTATCGTTTGTTGTTTTGGTTTTCTGGTAATTTTATGTTGTGTTTAATACAATATTCTTTCAGTTGAACTATAGACATGTCCCCTAGAAAGCTCCTCTGCCTAGCGTCAGCTGGTGGACCGAGCGAAAACTGAAACAACACCGAATCAACGTAAAGACCTGTTCCGCCGACCAAAAAAGGGATACGTCCTTTCGAGCGAATTTCATCGATTTTCTGATTGGCGTATTCCTGGAACTGCGCTACAGAAAACTTCTCGCCTGGATCGACCAGGTCTAATCCCCAATGCGGTACGACCGCCTGCTCTTCGGCCGTCGGCTTGGCTGTGCCGATATCCATACCTTTATACACTGTTCGACTATCGGCACAGATTATTTCGCCACCAAACTGCTTAGCTAGCTTAATCGCCAGAGACGTCTTACCGCTAGCGGTTGGGCCAACGATAACTATCAGGGGTAGCCTATCTTCGCTCATTTGCCTGGCCACCACCGCCTGCTGGCAAAATCACTAATCCGATAGTTTTCCACCAAGAAACCCTCAGCCTCAAGCATCTGCTTGTGTCCCTCTTTGCCATCATAATACCCGCTCGCGCAATCGCCAAAACGATTAACCACCCGATGCCAAGGTAGGCTAGTATCACCAAAATGCGCAATCCCTCCGACAGCCCTAGCCATCGTCGGCTGACCTGCCAGCGTGGCGATATCACCGTAGGTCATTACTCTGCCCTCTGGGATTGAAGCAACAATTTCATAAACTTTCTGCCTGAAACTAATCTCGCTCAAGTCGCTCAATCTCCTGCGAGACATCTCGCCAGCTATTACACCTAGTGATACTGACCGTATCGTCAACCAGCTCGTCTTGACCTTGCCATGGATATTGCCCAAACCAGAGCAAATCACTCACCCCATACTGGCTAGTGCTAGTGCCAGTGCAATCAATCGCAATCCTCAAGCTCGCCACTACAACCCCCTCAAATAATCTACCAGCTGGTTCAGCGCAACTTTTTCTTCGCCACTCTTAGTCCTGACGCTAACTTCCCGAGCTTCTTTGTCTTTCGGACCGACGATTAATTGGACTGGTATTTTCATATTAGTTGCTTCGCGAATCTTCTTACCTAAACTTTCATTCCGAGCATCTGTTGTAAATCTTACTTCGTTGTATTTTATCGGTTTCATCAAAACTACCTCTGATAAAATCGTTGTAATTTCATCAACATAGTCATTCACCGTATCATTGATGGTTAAAATTCGCACTTGCTCAGGCGCTGTCCAGAAGTCGAACCAACCAGCCGTGTGTTCAATATAGACGCTCAGGAACCGCTCAATTGAGCCAAGCAGTGCGCAGTGAATCATCACTGGTGTTTGCTTCTCGCCATTCTCATCGGTATATTCTAAACCAAATCTATCAGGCTGAACGAAATCTAACTGAACTGTCGCCACCTGGTGCTCTCGACCGATAGCGTCAGTCGCCATAAAATCGATTTTCGGACCATAAAAAGCTGCTTCGCCGTCTTGCTCAAAGTATTCCAGGCCATTCTTTTCAACAGCCAGCTTTAGCTGACTTTCAGCAGTTTGCCATAAATCAGTGTCGCCGAGATAAGCGTCAGAATCATCACGATAGCTCAAGCGAACCCGAAGTTTCATATTGATAGTCTCATACAGCTCCCTAGCACTAGCCAACAATCCGTCAATCTCTTGCTCAATCTGATCTGGTCGAGCAAAAACATGACTATCATCTTGCGTCAATGAGCGCACTCGGTTGAGGCCGCCTAGTTCGCCAGTTTTCTCATCACGATAATCAGTCGTGGTTTCCAAGAATCGAACTGGCATATCGCGATAGCTATGCGGTTGAGAGGCGTAAATCTGCGTATGATGTGGGCAATTCATCGGCTTCAAGGCCATTTTGTCATCAGTTTCTTGGCTAGTCACCAAAAACAACTCATCGCCAAACTTTGCCCAATGCCCGCTAGCTTCGTATAAACTCGTCTTGGTAATATGTGGTGTCCAGATTTTTTGAAAGCCCCGCGCCTCGCGTAATTGGTTGGAATACCTAGCAAATAGTTCCCGCAAAATCGTGCCTCGAGGTGTAAATAGTGGTAGCCCTGCGCCTACTAGCTGTGAAGTTGTATATAAGTCCAGCTCTCTACCGAGCTTACGATGGTCTCGCTTTTTAGCTTCTTCTATCATTTCAAGATGGGCGTCCAGCTCCTCCTGCGTCGCAAACGCCACGCCGTACAGTCGTTGCATCTGAGGGTTTTTCTCATTGCCACGCCAATAAGCACCAGCAACCCTCATTAGCTTAAACGCGCCAATTTCGCTAGTATTTTCGACATGAGGGCCACGACAAAGGTCAGTAAAATCGCCATTGGTATAGAACGACACCTCATCAAGCTTCGCCCCAGCCTCGGCAATCGTACCCATTTCGGCCTCATCTAAATCCTTGGCTACGGTCGTGCCAGCTCGTTTCAGGTCGTTCAGCAGCTCAACCTTATATGGCTGGCTGGCCTGCTCTGCCCACGCAATTGCTTCATCAATCGGCTTGATTGATTTCTCAAAAGTTTGTTTCTCGGCGACAACCCGTCGCATCATTTTCTCAATTTTGCCAAATTCCGCCTCTGAGATTTTGATGTCCCCGAGGTCAATGTCATAATAAAACCCATTCTCCACCACCGGCCCGACACCAAACTTCGCCTCCGGCCACATCTTCTGCACCGCACTGGCCATGATATGGGCCAGGCTATGCCTCATTGCGTATAATTGTTCGTCGTTCATGGGTAGAACCTCCTTAAAATAATAAAAACACGCTTAGAAAATAACTCTTCAGCGTGCCTCGGGCCCTTCTCTTTCGAATTTTAGGCGGTTCCACCTTGGCGTTTCTCTTTTATCCCGGTGTTTGATGTGTCACCGCAATCGCTTCCACAAAGCTCAACGGTTGGTTAAGCCGTCTCAGTGCT
>CAYVCA010000015.1:1952-14603 GCA_964450025.1 uncultured Candidatus Saccharibacteria bacterium | reverse complement strand
CCTTTAGCTCCCATCCATTTCTAGTTCGTCGGCTTAGCCATATTGATCGATGGAAAGGGGCAGTTATCTCTAGTAATCATGCTGCCCCAACAGCTCCTATAGCTCCAGCAAGTACCTAACACGATCGACTATAGCCTCAGACGGATCAATAACACTAGCTTGGTCGCCCACAAGGTCAATAATACTTTGCCTAATCCAGTGATAGTGAGTACAGCCTAGAACTATGATATCTGCCCCAGCCTCTAGGACAGGGAGTATGGCGTCCTTGATGTGTTGTTCGGTTAAAGTGTTTCGCTCAATCATCGACGCCCATCTGGAACAGTCAGGTTCGATTATCTGGTATTTTGGTGCAAACTGTAGCACCAGTTCACTATAGCGCTTGCTGGCAAGAGTTGCCGGTGTGGCGCAGACGCATATTGTCCCAGCCCTTGTTAAGATAGATGCTGGCTTGATCATCGGTTCGATACCGATAAATTTTTGCTGTGGGTATTTTGCACGCAGATAGGGGAGCGCTAATGTTGTAGCGGTATTGCAGGCGATGACGATGATATCTCGACCAAGAAGTGGACGAATGGACTGATCTGTTAAGACTCGAACTTCATCTGGCGATTTGTTTCCATAGGGTAGGTTTTTTCGATCATTGACAATTAGAATATCTGCTGTCGGAAAGGCTGTTTTGAGTGGCCGTGCTATCGCCTCACCGCCGATACCGCTATCAAATATACCTAGTCTCATGCTATCAGTATACTTTGGAGATTTATATTCGGCAAGATGAATCATTCAGCCTTGACATGTTCTCTAGTTATGCCGACCGTGGCAAGCGATTCCTCAAAGCCCGTGGGGTGTTAATGTTTGCAAAGTTAGTTAAATCATGCTGTTAGTACTTGATAAATCGAGAGAGAGAGTAATATAGGAGCCATAAGTAGCTAATATTGATTCTTAGTCCATAACAATAATGGCTTGAAGAGAAGTCTCTATACGGGGCTTCTTTTTTTGTCGCAAAATCTTGACGGCCGTCGTAGTTTTGCGACAAAAATCGATGGAGAGAGGGGCGTAGTTCTCGATTTGCTATAATATAACCAGATGCAAAAATTAGCAGGGCGAGTTGAGGCGCTGAAGGGCGAGGTTGAGCGGGCAAAAGAGACGCTTGGTTTTGCTGATTTGGTAGCAAAACTCGATAATCTCGATCAAGAGTTGGCCCGGCCGGAGATTTGGAATAACCCCGACCATGCACAAGATGTCACCAAGAAAGCCGTTAATTTACGCACGCTTATTCATCCTTGGCAGGTGCTATCAACACAATTAAGCGATATTTTCGAGTTGATGGAGCTAGGTGATGATAGTCTGCTACCAGAATTCACTTCACAAATCATGGCCATGGAGGAAGAATTTCAAAGGCGCAAAACTGATTTGCTTTTTCGTGGCAAATACGACAGTCGAGATGCCGTCATGCGCATCACCGCTGGGGTTGGCGGGCTAGACGCTCAGGATTTTGCTCAGATGTTGGAGCGAATATATCTTCGCTGGGCCGAGAAGTCAGGCATGAAGACTGAAACAATTGAAAGGTCGGTTAATGACGAGGCTGGGATTAAAACCAGTGTTATCGAGATGAGCGGTCCGTTTGCCTACGGCAAACTCAGGTCAGAAAACGGTGTGCACCGCCTGGTTCGCCTCAGTCCATTTAATTCTGACAACTTGCGCCAGACGAGTTTTGCACTGGTTGAGGTTTTGCCCAAGATTGACGCACCAGATGAGGTTCAGATCGAGGAAAAAGATTTAAAAATTGATGTCTACCGCTCTGGTGGTCACGGCGGGCAATCGGTTAATACAACTGATAGTGCGGTACGGATTACTCATCTGCCAACAGGCCTGGTGGTGGCGATTCAAAATGAACGCTCGCAAATTCAAAACCGCGAGACTGCCATGGGCTTGCTCCGTTCGAAACTACTCGCTATGCAACTCGAGCAACACGCCGAATCGGTCGCCGACCTCAGGGCAGGCGAGAGCGCCAACTGGGGTAGTCAGATTCGTAATTATGTCCTTCACCCATACGCCCTCGTCAAAGACACCCGCACAAAATACGAAGAAAAGGACGCCCAAAAGGTGCTTGACGGGCAAATAGAAGGGTTTATAACTAGCTTTTTAGAGCAATCCGCCTTGGTAGAGAAATGATTTTTGTAAAAACTGTTGACATGGTGCTTATGCCGTGATAGATTAGGGGTAGTAAGTTCAATAAACAAACACTTACGACAAACTACGAAGCTAATTCTGATAAACAATTGAAGAAAAAGCTAAGTAAACTCCTTGTCGCGAAAAGGAATAAAAACGCCAGTCTGATCAACTGGTGTTTTTATTTTTAGCATAATCATTATTTGGTCAGGTTTGTGGGTTTATGGTAAAATCAACACATATGATCTTGCTAGACAGAGTAACCAAGGCATACGGCAAAACAAACAAGCCTGCGCTCAATCGCATCAGTGCGCATATTAGTGCAGGGGAGTTTGTTATATTGGTCGGCACAAGTGGCGCAGGGAAGTCTACGCTGCTTAAACTGCTGACTCGTGAAGAAAAGCCATCAAGTGGCAAAATCGTAGTTGGCGGGATTGATTATGACACACTGAAAGACAAGCACATCCCACTACTTAGGCGTAAAATCGGAGTAGTGTTTCAGGATTTTAAACTTTTACCGAACCGCACGGTTTTTGAAAACGTTGCTTTTGCGCTCGAGATCGCTGGCATGACGAGCAGAGAAATTAAATCAACAGTCCCAAAAGTTATCGAGCTGGTTGGTCTATCTGGTAAAGAGAAAAGCTTCCCTCATCAGCTGTCGGGCGGTGAGCGTCAGCGAGTGGCGATTGCGAGGGCAGTTGTTCGTCAGCCGAAAATCTTGATCGCAGATGAGCCAACAGGCAATCTTGACCCTAGGCATAGCTGGGAAATCGTTCGGCTACTTGAAAAGATTAATAAATACGGCACAACCGTTCTCTTGACGACTCATAATGTGGACATCGTCAACAAGCTGAAGCGACGGGTGATTACGATCGACCACGGCAAGATAACATCAGACGAAGCCAAGGGGAGCTACAAACAATGACCGCAAAAGTGAGTAAAAAGACGCCTAGTGTCAAGACTAAACAGAAACGACGACGGACTTTGGCATTTTGGCGAATGTGCCGCTATGCCGTGGATAACTTTAGTCGTAACATTTGGCTAACCATTGCCGCTACGGCCGTGATGGCGGTAACTTTATTGATTATATTTTCTACTATGGTGGCACGGAATGTTTTGATTGAAACCGTGGAATTTATCAGTAGTCGGGTTGATATGTCAATGTATCTACGAGGCGATGCACCAGAGGAAAAAGTGCTGGAGTTAAAGAGCCGGGTTAGTAAGCTTGAGAATGTAACTGCTGTTAGGTACATTAGCTCAGCGGAGGCTAGGGCGCAGCAGGCTGAGCAGAGCAAGCAAGACCAAGATACCCTTGAGGCAATCAAAGAAGCATCAAATAAGATGCCGGCAACCCTGAGGATTAATCTTGAGGATATCAATAATACAGCTCCTTTGGTTGATTTTGCTGCAAACGATACCCTGTACAAGGAGTTGCGCGACCCGTCAAAGCAGCCGTCATTTGAAGGGAGTAAACAGCAACAGACGCTCGGCCGTATAGGTAGTTGGGTTAGGCTGGCGGAGATTGGTGGCGCAATTGCAACACTAGTTTTTGTCATCATCTCATCACTTGTTGTTTTTAATACAATTCGTATGGCAATATTTAATCGTAAAGATGAAATCCATATGATGAAACTCATTGGCGCTGAGCGAAGCTTCATTAGGGGTCCGTTTCTAATTGAGGCGATGTTTTACAGCTTTATTGCGGCAGCCGTCGCAACAATAGCTGGCTATGCCTTAATATTTTCACTTCGCGAAAGCCTAGATAAATATGAGATACCGATAGCGGGCACCCTGAATATATTGACATCGTATGCTTGGGTTGTGGTGTTGGCTATGATTGGGGTAGGATCGGTAATTGGCGTCGCTTCGTCATATATTGCAACCCGAAAATATCTTAAATTATGAAAACCTATATCGAACTGCCGACGCTGGAATATAGGGATGAGATTACGGCAGCAGTCGATGGCCATCAGGTGGTTATATTGACCGCAGAAACGGGAGCTGGTAAGAGCACTCAGGTCCCACAATACCTAGCCGAGCATGGATATGATAGGGCTGTCGTTACACAGCCACGGATATTAGCAGCCAGAAATTTGTGCAAAAGGGTTCGCGAAGAGTGGTCTGGACGAAATAACGAAGACGCCAGTCAGGTGATTGGCTATCGGACTGCGCACGAACGAGATGATAGCGGGCTGGCAAAAATCCTGTACTGCACTGATGGACTGCAGATGGTGCGAGAGTTGACTGGATCAGGAGTCAGGCAGAAACAAATTCTAATACTCGATGAAGTGCATGAATGGAATGAAAACATGGAGGTGTTGGTGGCCTGGGCAAAAAAGCGCTGCACTGAAGATCCTGGGTTTAAGGTGTTAGTGATGAGCGCCACGATTGAAACGGAGTCGCTGGCTGAGTATTACGGGACTTCTGCCGTCATTAACATGCCAGGCAGGTATTTTCCAGTAACCAAACGACTAGGCACAGATGTAATTCATGAACTGTCAATCCAGCTGGACCAGAAGACAATGAGAAATGTTTTGACATTTTTGCCAGGCAAATCCGAGATACAGAACACCATGGAGGCAATTGCCGAAAAGGCCGCAGAAGCAGGCGTTCCAATTATTCCGCTACATAGCCAACTTGAGCTAGAAGATCAACAAAAGGCTTTCCATGCACACCCCAGGGGCAAGATTATTCTAGCTACCAATATTGCGCAGACCAGTGTTACGATTGATGATATTGACATGGTGATTGACAGCGGTCTGGAGCGCAGAAGTGAAGTTAGAAGTGGTGTTGAGGGATTGTTTGTTGCGCAAATATCACAAGCGGATAGCTTGCAAAGAGCTGGCAGGGCAGGACGCACGAAGCCTGGGGAGTATGTATTGGCACCCTATGATGATATGCCATGCTTGGCTTTTGAGGATCGACCACCGTATCCAACGCCAGAAATTTTGAGAAAACATATCGATCGCCTGGTTCTTCGACTAGCGAGTATCGGTATGGACATTGAAGAGCTGGACTTTTACCACGATCCAAGCAAAGGCGCAATTCGCCGCGCCAAGCGAACGCTAGTTTCTTTAGGTGCGTTGACGCGGGACGGTCAAGTGACAGGCATCGGCAGGGCAATGGAGCGATTTCCAGTTGAGTCAAGCTATGGCCGAATGCTAGTTGAGGTCCAGTCGGCGAACGAGGCCGTGCGCAGTAAGTTGGCAACGATGATCGCGATTCAAGAGGTCGGTGGTGTAGTCCGTAGTTCAGTATCGGGGATTAGCTGGCGTTCGCTGACCAGTGAAGAGCGGTCAGATTTTTTTGCCCAGTATGATGTATTTGTAGCAGCGCTTGAGCTGTCAGATGATGATCGCGAGTCCATGGGAATTATTACTAAGCAGATAGACAAAGCGGCAGAAGTGCGGGAGCGACTGCATCGAGACCTGGGTCTGTCACGGCAGGACTCTAGTGGGGTTAGCGCAGCAGAGCGGGTAATCTTGGTAAGGGCGATTGTGGCTGGTCAACTACACAATATCTGGCAGCTGAATGAGCGTAGGCAGGCGGAACACATCCAGACTGGCGACAAGAGGAGTCTATCAAAAACAACAGTGGTTGGCCGAGCAAAACTGTTCGTGGGTGTGCCGTTTGATCTTGAAGTGCCTATGCGTGGTGGCGAGCTAGAGACACTTCACCTAGTACAAAACATTACCGAAGTATCGACTAGCCTGCTGGTAGAGTTGATGCCGCAATCAATCCAGCAACACCCCAGTGTGATTTATTATGATTCAAAGATCGGTAGTCTGGCAATGCGAGAACGTCTGCAGATAGGCAAGAAGATATTGCTGGGTTCATCACAGCCAGTTACAGACAGGTCGCCACGAAATCAAGAGCTGTTCGTGAAGGAATATGCAAAATGGGCGCATTCCGAGATCGAAAGGAGCCGACACTATCCACCCTTTCGTCACCGCCGTCTACCTAGGATTTCGTTGCATCAGATTGAACGGCTAGCCAAGCGCTACAGGGGGGTTACGTCTTTGAGCCAGCTGTCGGCTGATCAAAAGGAGGGACTACTAGGTCTTGCTAGGCTCGATACATATATCAGCGATAGGGATGCTAGGCCTCGCTCTCGTTACGACAGACTGAAGAGAGGGAATCGCAAAAGGTAGCTAGTACGGACAATAGTCTTGACTTGCGAACACGCTTGTGCTAAACTGGGGTTATGAAGCAAAGGTCCACCACGCCCATCGTTTCTAGTAACTTCCTTGGCCAGTCGATTGCAGTTGCCATGGCTGTTTTAGTGGCAGGTACGGGCATATTTCATCTAGGTTCTTCGGTTTTGGCTCGAGATTTTGATGCCGAAATTCGGGCAAAAGAAAGCGAGTCACGACAGTACAGTACAGAGGCTGATCGATTGGGTCAGGTTGCAACGACACTGCAGGGTGCGCTCGATGAGATACACGGACAAGTAAACGCTATTCAGAGCCAGATTCAGGAGACCCAGAAAAAACATGATGAGCTGGTAGTAGAGATATCCCGAACCGAGGAATTAATTGAAGATAATCGTGATGCACTTGGGGATATTTTGTCAGACTTATACATTGATGAACAAATAACCCCGCTAGAAATGCTGGCAAGCAGTGATACGATTGGCGATTACATTGACAAGCAGGAGCAACGAGCGAGCCTGAAGAGCGCTTTGAATGGAAAAATTAAGGAAATTAAGGGTCTCAAAAAGACGCTTGAAGATGACAAGAAAGCAGTAGAAAATATCCTGAGAGACCAGGAGTCGCAGAGACAGCAGCTGGCTGGCAAGCAGGCAGAGCAGCAAAAGCTTGTGAGCGACACTAAGAACGACCAGAATAACTACAGCGCATTGGCTGCGGAGAAGAATGCCGAAATCTCCAAGCTCCGCGAGCAGCAAGCGGCAGAGAACTTGCGACAACTCCAGCAATCAGGCTGGAGCGGAGCAATTCCAGCGCCTTCAGCGGGGAACGGGGGATATCCATCTAAGTGGGCGAATGCACCACTGGACGCCTATATTGACAACTGGGGCCTGTATACGCGTGAGTGTGTGAGCTATGTCGCCTGGAAGGTTGCCAATAGTGGCCGATATGTACCGCATTTTGGCGGTAGAGGGCACGCCTACCAGTGGCCAGCCACGACGGCAGGGTTTGGTATTGCCAACGGCTCTACACCCAAAGTTGGGTCAGCAGCGGTGAGCTATGGCGGCCCATACGGCCATGTTATGTATGTTGAAGCGGTCCATGATAACGGCACTATCACTGTTAGTGACTACAACCTCGGAGTAGACGGTCTCTATCGGTACTACACTCGCTCAGCCTCGGGGCTTGTATACATCTATTTTTAAAAATACGACATCAATTCATTAAGCCTGTGCTATAATTATCCATATGAATAATGGTGGCACTGCAGGAGTGAAGCAGTCAAGTGTTCTTTTGGCTTGTCTGATTGTATCGATCGTTAGTTTTGCGGCGGGCATGCGCTCTGACCAGATTTTTGCATCGGTAGCGCCACTTTTCGGCATTCGTACGGTTTCTGGATCGATTGATCTATCGAGCGTACAAGAGACTTACCGTGCGCTAAAAGCAAATTTCGACGGGGATCTTGATACGCAAGAACTCATTAACGGCGCCAACAGAGGCCTCGTGAAGGCTGCTGGCGATCCTCACACTGCATTTTTGGACCCTAAGAGCGTAGAGGACCTGGATAATGACTTGAGCGGGCATATTGGCGGCGGTATTGGCGCAGAGATTGGTATGCGCAACAAGCAGCTGACCGTTATTCGACCGCTAAAGGACAGTCCCGCTATGCAGGCTGGCGTTCAGGCAGGTGATGCTATCCTTAAGGTCAACGATCAAAGCACCGAGGACTGGACGGTTGAGCAGGTGGTGCAGAAGATTCGGGGAGAAGTTGGCACTGATGTTGAATTGACACTACTTCGCGAGGGCGAGATTAAGGCCATGTCGGTAACTCGTCAAGAAATAACATCGCCAACTGTTGAAGCAGAAATAACAGGGAAGACAGGCATTTTGAGAGTATATAGATTTAACGGCGATACGGGCGCCCTATCAAGACTTGAGGCCGAAAAGTTTATCAATCAGGGGGTTAACAGAGTGATATTGGACTTGCGAGGCAACCCTGGTGGCGAGGTATCAGCCGCTCAGAGTCTGGCTGGACTGTGGCTGGACAATCAAGTAATACTGACACAGAGACGGGGTGGTGAAGTCGTTAGAACAAACAAATCGACAGGCAAGCCAGTACTGGGTGGAGTTAAGACAGTCGTGTTGGTCAACGGTGGCAGTGCTAGTGCGAGCGAGATTGTCGCTGGAGCCTTGCGTGACCATGGCAAGGCGACTTTAGTGGGCGAAACGACCTATGGCAAGGGGAGCGTGCAGGCCCTGTTGCGTCTACGAGACGGTGCGCAGCTGAAGGTAACAGAGTCGAGATGGTTTACACCCAAAGGCAAAAATATTGATGGCACAGGAATTGAGCCAGATGTAAAGGTGGAGCTGACCGCAGAAGATATCAGCAATAATCGAGATCCGCAACTCGAGAGGGCGAAACAGATATAAGCTTAAGCGCCACTTGTGCTTTAGCTGAGTTGCCTGTATCATAAGACTATGACTGATCAGAAAAAGAAGGTTTTATTAGTAGAAGATGACACAACACTGGCGTCGGTTTATCGAGCGAGACTAGAGCTGGAAGGCTTTGACATCAGAGAGGTAAATAACGGCGAGGATGCCTTGTCGGCCGCACTAGAGTACAAGCCAGACCTGATACTTCTCGACGCAATGATGCCGAAAATTAGCGGTTTCGATGTGCTTGATATATTAAGAAACACACCAGAGACTGCAAATGTGCGAGTCATCATGCTCACGGCGCTGTCTCAGCCAAAAGATAAAACTCGAGCCGAGAGTTTGGGTGTCGATGAATACTTGGTCAAGTCGCAGGTAGTTATCGGTGATGTCGTTGCCCGCATCCGCCATCATCTTGGTGTGAACTAGAATTGTTATAAAATCACGAATTACTATTGACTTTTTGTCTAGTCTTTGCTATAGTACATAGTGAAAGTGATTTTTAAAATAAAAAAGGCAACAAAATGACACATGAAACATGTAGTTCAGGTACAGAAAACTCTCGAGACACGGGAGCGGCATGGAGTTCGACAGGTGTCGAATTTCCTGCGGCCACACCTGGAACTATTGAACATACAGCACTGACAGTTTTTGGGGTTGCAGTTCAGGCCCAGGATAGTCGCTTAGGAACAGTGGTAGACAAACAAGGGAACCAAGTGGTTATTATCGGGCGTGCTTGGGATACGAGTCAGGCCGTTCAAGTCTATATAAACAGGAGTGGCGAGCCAGAGTCGCTAGTGGAGTCTGTAGGTCTAGTTCCGTACGGGGAGAATAGATTTGGACATCTGGTCATAGTTGATACTAAAAATAGTGGTCTTGTGTATAAATTAGTTAAAGAAGCTAGGCCAAAGCCTCGAGAAAAAAAGCCAGATGCAGTAACGAAGGACCCCAATCCATTTGCAATTGAGAATACGAATCCTGATTGGCGGAATGAGAACCCAGGCGACGGTAGGGGAGTTGTTCCCTTGGCTGAGGGAGTTGTGCCAGCTAGTGGCGTAGCTCGTGAGGCTAACAGGCCAGATTCGGGTGTTTATCATGTAGGCGGTGATCGATACTCGCATACTCCACCGCCAGACCAAGCACATATGTAGCGAGAAAGGGCCATAATGGCCCTTCTCTACTTGGATTGCAAAAGGAGCTAGACGACGCTGACTTGAGTGCGTCGCTCGGTTTTGCCGGTGAATTTGCGTTTTTTAACCTGTGAGTAGGTGACTATGCCGTCTTTTTTGGCGTGTATGGTGAAGTTGCGACTGATGTATGCGCCATCACCAGCGATTTTTGTGGCACCAGTTTGGCGAACAATTACTTCTCCAGCCGAGACCTTTTGTCCACCAGAGCGCTTGACACCCAGTCTTTGACCCGGGCTGTCGTGGACATTCTTGGATGATCCTCCAGCTTTAACTTTTGACATTGGTTACTCCTAAATTTGTTAAATCAATCTATAAGAGTATAGTCGAAGTGAGTGTAAATGTCAACTACCGCTTGACTATTTTGATTACCTATGCTACTATACGAGTATGAATACATATATTGGGCCGGGCGAGGAGCCGTCGATCGAGGAGTCGCCGATTGGTGCCATTGATGCCAGAAAAGGGTGTCTTACAAGGATTGCAATAGTGGGTGGAGCCGTTTTGACTGCCGCAGCCTTAACTTACTATGGTGTTGCTGGATCTAATCACAACAGCACACCAGTGCAGGTAAGCTCTCAGCCAGCTGGCGAGGGCAGCGCTACTTTTTCGGGCAACACCGTCTCGTTGAACAACATGCCCCATCATACAGCTACAAATCCCTAATCCTTGGTCGTCAAAACTAGTATCTCTCGGGCGACTATCTGGTCAGGACGATGATAGATCAACTGGCTAAAATTGATCCTCTCAAACCCTAGACTGCCTAGCTGACTAATCAGCGGTAGTTGGATAAATTTGCCTTGATCGATCTGCCAGGCAGGTAGGGCTAGGCAGAGCTTGGCGGATTTGCTGAGCTGAGGGTGGATATTTCTCAGGAATTGGCTAGCGATATGGTCGCAGTTGTTAACTATTTGTTGTAGTTTTTCGCTAGAAGGCAGGCCAGAAAGCGGCTGTCCGAGGTAAAGTTCGCTGACCACTAGGTCGATTTGTTTGGCGTTTTGCCAGGTGTGATTGGTGGCGTCGGCTGTTTCGAGGCTGGCTATTGTGCCAGATGCCTGGGGATGAGAGCGTTTTATCCAGTCAAGATTGTCTTTGGTGTAGGAAACCATTTTAGGATTGAGGTCAGAACCGTAAACGCTGAAACCTCGCAGCATAGCTTCCTGCAGGACAGTACCGGTGCCGCAAAAAGGGTCGAGGACGGTGAGGGGGCTGGTGGCCTCGCCACCTAGTGCGAGATTTAGCATGATTTGGGCGAGTTTTGGTGGAAGCATGCCGACAAAGGCATCTCGCCTGGGTTTACCGTGGTCGCGCTTGGTGTAGGCTGTGATGTTCTGAGCGCCACAGCTTTCGGCGATAATGACACTGTTGGCGGTGTTGATAATTAGTAGCTCTACTTTTGCCGGGCTGAGACCTAGTTTATTATTATGTGAGGTTGCGGTTGACAGGGCGGTTTCAGTGTTGGGGATGAGGCGGAGGCTGGCGGATGTTTTTTTGAGTTTCGATTTCAGAAGTAGGCCGGTTTTTTGGATGTCTCTTGGCGGCAAGTCAAAGTTATAGGCACTAATCCCGAGGGTGATTTTGCGGTCGCTGTTTTGCCACTTGTTGCTATACGAATTTATAATATGATGCGAGGCCGCAAGAAAACGAGACCTGTTGCTATGGCTGGATACTGGTAGCTCATCAGTAATCTGGCCATATTTTATGGTTCCACCTAGAGTCGATAAGTCGACTGATGCAGCGTCGATTTTGGCTATAGCTGGGGTGATTTGAGAAACATGCTCGCGGCCATAAACGGACACGAGTTCAGCAATAGAGATATCTGGTTGTCGCCCCAATATGGCTATGTACATGGCGTTAGTATATACTAAATAAAGCATGCCTTCAAAGAGATTGTCACAGACCATGGGATCGCCACGAGCAATTCTGACTATTGTTACCATTGTGGTGTTGGTTATTATTGTCTTTGCTTCTCGTCACGAACTTTACAAGGCTTGGATACTGTTGGGTGATGCTAACTTGTCGCTACTGGCTTTATTGATACCTTTTCAGGTTATAGTTTACTATGCAGGCGGAGAGATGATTTTTTCATATTTACGGCGCAAAAAATTGATCGGTCATGTCTCAAGGTTTGAGCAGACGAGGATTGCGCTGGAGCTAAATTTAGTAAATCATATTTTTCCATCAGGCGGAGTTAGCGGCATGTCATACACGGCTTGGCGTCTTCATAAACTGGGTGTTAGTGCAGCGAAATCGACATTCGCTCAGGTGGTGAGATATGTGTCGGGCTTTGTTGCTTTAATGGCTATATTGGTCGTGGCGGTACTGGTGCTAGCGATCGATGGAGAAGTGAACAGATATATTGTTGCTTCAAGCTTTGTGCTGGTCTTGGTGGTAGTCTCGTTGGTGGCGGGGCTGATGGTGGTTTTTTCTTCGAGAGAACGGATGACCAAGTCAGCCAAAGGGATAGCACGAATAATAAACAGCCTTACGAAAAGTCTGTCGTTAGGTAAAATTAAGCAGATTGTGAGTAGTGCTAGAGTCGAGAAGTTTTTCATCGAAATGCATCGAGACTTTGGTGAACTGAGTGAGGACAAAAGGCTACTTGTAGCGCCATTGGCGTGGGGAGCGATCTATGCGATATTTGATGTTTTGATGTTCATGGTGGCGTTTTGGTCGTTGGGCGCATCGGTCAATCCAGCTATTTTGATTGTAGG
>CAYVCA010000015.1:0-1852 GCA_964450025.1 uncultured Candidatus Saccharibacteria bacterium | reverse complement strand
GTTGCTTTTGGTGTGGTGGAGGTTGAGGGTGAGGTTGCCTCGTTCAAGGTAAATCAGCAAAAATATGTGTTCTTTGATCTAAAAGACAGTGGCGGGTTGGTTAGTTGTTTCATGTCGGTCTGGCAATTAAAAGTTCCGATAGAAGACGGTATGAGGGTTATTGTTCGTGCTGTGCCAAAAGTTACAGCTTGGGGCAAGTTCAGTCTAACAATTCAGGCGATAAAACCTAGCGGCGAAGGGAGCATCAAGCGAGCAAGGCAATTACTAAAGGACAAGTTAGAGAAAGAGGGTTTGTTTGCAGATGAACGGAAACGGTCGCTGCCCGAAATGCCAGATCATATCGGCGTGATATCTAGTGTTGAGTCTGCTGGCTACAAAGACTTCATCAAAATAATTAATGAGCGGTGGGGTGGGGCACGAGTCGATGTAGCGCATGTTCAGGTGCAAGGGGAGTCATCGCCGTCGCAGATAGTGCGTGCTTTTCAGTATTTCAACGAACAAGCAGACCTACCAGAGATTTTGGTGTTAATTCGGGGCGGAGGATCGGCCGAGGATTTGGGGGCATTTGATGATGAAGCAGTAGTGCGGGCGGTGTCTTCTAGTAGGATTCCAGTACTGACTGGTATCGGGCATGAGGTGGACGAGACATTGGTTGATTTTGCAGCAGATGTCAGGGCGAGTACACCGTCGCACGCAGCTCAGTTGGTGTTTCCAGATAAAAATACAGTACTCTACGGGATAAACAGCAGCGTTTCATCATCGCTAGAGTGGATTATTAATCGAAAAAGCGGAATCAATGCAGTCATTGACAGTCAATTGAGCGCTACGCTGGCTAAGTTGCGCCGTCTAGTCGATGGTTTACAATCTGAATATCAGTCGGCCGAGCGCACCACCAGGCAGTTAGACCCTCGTGTAATCCTGAGAAGAGGCTACGCTGTTGTTAGGGATGCAAACGGACACGCGCTAGGAGCTGACAGGACGCCGAGGGCGGGAGATGTATTATTGATAGAAACAAACGAGTACAATATAAAATCGGAGGTAGTAGATGTCAAAGAGAAAAATCAACGAAATATTGCGTGAAATCAATGAGCTGGTCGCTTGGTTTGACGGCGAAGAGTCAGATATTGATGAGGCGTTTGAGAAGTTTGATAAATTAACTAAGCTGGTCGATGAAGCAAAGACTGAGCTTGGCGAGATTGAAAACAAAATTACCGTACTTGAGAAAAAGTTCAACGAACAATGATTGCGTTCTGGGTGGCTGTAGGCTTTGTGGCCGTGCTGTCGATTGGAGCGGTGCTGTTTGGTTTGCCGTACTTGCCAACCCATAGACGCGATATCAAGATGATTTTTGACCATCTTGAGGTTGACGAGCGTGATTTGGTTGTTGATCTTGGCTTTGGTGATGGCAGCGTGCTGGTGGAGGCCGCCAAGCGTGGGGCAGGGGTGGCTGGAGTCGAAATTAACCCGTTGCTTGTAGTGGTGGCCAGGTGGCGACTTCGCCGTTCTGGTTTTATGAAAGACATAAGAGTTGGGAACATGTTTAACTACGCACTTCCAGCGGATACTACTCGAGTTTTCTTGTTTACGAACGAAAGGTTCATGGAGAAATTAAACGCAAAGCTCATTGAGTATGCGCGTATTCACGGCAATTTCGAAGTCGTAAGCTATGCTTTTCGCTTTAAAGATCTAGAGTCTAAAGAGCGCCAAAAAGGACCTTTTTTCATCTATAAATTTTAATAGCTAAAAATCTCCTTGCTCCGTTGTGTCGTTGACTGGCCACAAGAGGCTTGACTCAACCGCTCGGGGGGGGGTAACATAGAGACTAATATGCATAAGCTTAATTCTAACTCTA
>CAYVCA010000014.1:12748-14868 GCA_964450025.1 uncultured Candidatus Saccharibacteria bacterium | reverse complement strand
TTGGCTGAGACCCTACGAAAACCCCGCACTTATCTGCACGCTCATCTTGACGAGGCGATTGATCCCAGGCGAATGGACATTGCTGATGCTCGTCTGGATCTACGACTAGACCGCGTGCCAATCGCCTATATCTTAGGCTACAAGGAGTTTTACGGGCGAAAGTTTCAGGTCACACCCAGTGTACTAATACCGCGTCCTGAGTCTGAAGATATGATATCGTTATTTTTAGACTTATCAGCAGGAGATATTGATCAGACAAAGACCTTGATCGATGTCGGAACTGGATCAGGCTGTCTCGGCATCACCGCTAAGCTTGAGCGTCCAAACATATCTGTCACCTTAACAGACTCTAGTCAAGAGGCGCTTGAAGTTGCACGGCAAAATGCTGATTCACTCAAGGCTTTCGTTAAAATACGCAAGCAAAACCTGTTAATTGGCCAAGTAGAGCCACTGGATTATATCCTCGCTAACCTACCTTATGTCGATGAGACATGGGAGGTCTCACCAGAACTACGGCATGAACCCAAGCAGGCGCTTTTTGCAGCAGAAAATGGCCTAGCCCTAATATTTAGGCTGATCGAACAATCCCCTCGCCGCCTTCGCCACGGCGGTTGGCTGTTGTTAGAGGCTGATCCCGTGCAACACCAGCACATCCTTAAATATGCCCAAAAATATAATCTAAGATGGGGCCACAGCCAGCACTACTGCCTGGCCCTACAGAGTGTAACTACCTAGCTTTAGACTCAAGACAATTGACTTGCTATCTCGAATAATTGTCAACTTCACCTCATCACCCGGCACAAACTCTGCTATCAAGCTGCTCAAGCCCCCATGTTCGCCAACTGTCTTGTCATTCACCTTCGTGATAATATCTCCGTCACGAATGCCTGCTTTTTCAGCTGGGCTGCCCTTTACCACTGGACTACCACCCTCTCTTCCGCGGACTAAAGCGCCTTGCTTTTCAGATAAATCGTATTCTGCACGAATGTCTGGGGTGATAGAAATATATTCCACGCCAAGATAAGCCTTACTGACCGCTCCGCCTTTCACTACGCCTTTGATTATGCCTTTTGCGGCATTAATGGGGATAGCGAAGCCGATGCTCTGAGCGTCTGATACGATGGCTGTATTTATACCAATCACCTGACCGGCCATATTAATCAGTGGCCCGCCAGAATTGCCTGGATTAATGGCGGCGTCTGTCTGTAGTAAGTCGTTAAGCGACTCTATGTTTGACCCCACGCTATCGAGAGAGGCCGATACGGGGCGACCCAGACCCGAAATAATTCCACTAGTAACGGTATTCTGATATTGACCCAAGGAGTTACCGATGGCTATCACATTCTGGCCCACTCTGACTGTCCCCGAATCACCCAGTTTGGCCTCTGGCAGACCACTAGCTTTGTCTATCTTTAGTATCGCTAGGTCATTTAGAGGGTCAGTACCTATTAGCTTAACCGCATTGTGCTGTGATCCATCACTCTGTATGACAGTAATTGAGCCTGACCCCTGGACAACATGCTTATTTGTCAAGATATACCCATCTGAGCTAATAATAATCCCTGTCCCCGCCCCCTCGGATGTCCTGGAGTAATAACCTGACGACACCTTGGTGGTAACGACGGACACAACACTTGGCGACACTTTCTTGACCAATTCTGCCAGATCCGACTCCGCCGCAGTCACTACAGTGTTGCCGTCATACTCACTAATATTCGGTACATTGGCACTTCCGAACCGAGTTGATAACCACGCGCCCAAGAAGCCCGCCCCCACAAGTAGCCAAATGGATGCGACAATTCCTGCGATAATGATGGATGTTTTCTTTTTATTATTTTTCATAATACCCCCCTTAACGCCCTTCTATATAGCGACTGAATTAAAAAACAACAACAGCGAACCGATAAGCAGTACTGAGAACACCGATGGCATCAGTACATCACCGACAATCACCTGCCCATTCTTTGCCCAGGAACGATATACTCGCTCACCAATAAATGACATGAGCAATGCGATAATTGTCACCTGAGGCAGCTTAACTACGGCACTACCCATGATGTTATATGCAAATGTCCAATAATACGCCAGCCAGCCTATTTCGGCGAATAGCAGGCCCCAGA
>CAYVCA010000014.1:0-12648 GCA_964450025.1 uncultured Candidatus Saccharibacteria bacterium | reverse complement strand
GCAAATGTCCAATAATACGCCAGCCAGCCTATTTCGGCGAATAGCAGGCCCCAGACTCCACTGAGTAACACAATCTGATCTTCATCGTATCCGTACAAGAAATGCCTAGCTGCACTATAGCCAATGACTGCCATTATTAAAACGACTACCGCCACTGGCCAGCTGTATGACACTGAGTAAAGCGTCGTGACACCTAAGCCAATAGAAATAAGCGCCTGTATCATCATGTGATGTTTTTTGGATAATGGCTTAATGGCAAACAACCAGACCGCATACAGAATAACCATAGCTACTTGAAATATAAATGTGGCATTCGGCAAGTACATTAACGCCGCTAGACTCACTCCAACGATAATATCGACTAAATTAGCCTGGATGTTAGTCCACCAATAGCGAGGACGGACCGCCAATACACGCCATTTACTGATGAGTACCACAATAATGGCAAGAGTTGCTGACTGAATGGTCTGGGACAACACCAGTAGCACCAGCACCAACCCTGCATTCAGAGAATAATATGCAACCTCGCTTAAAAGCGTCTTCTGTCTAACTATTTTCAAAAAATCTACCATAATTCCCCTCTATTGTACCACCCTAGCTGAAAGTGCGTAAAGCACTCTAGCTTGACTCAGCCCGTGAGCCAACGACCACCACGAAATCAACACCACTAGCTGTACTGAATGGCGGCACACCCTTGGTCGTTTTTACGCCATAGACCTGCTCTAGCTTTTTCCTGGTTGCGGAATGCTTGTCTTCAGCTGACAGTTGGTATATTTGGTACGAAAACTCTCCACTGCTCTCGATATTACCTGGTTCAAGCACATTCATACCAAGGAGTGCCAGCTTGTCAGACTCTTTACCTGCAACACCTACTGGCCCGCCACCATTTGCCACCCAGATACGTGCATTCTCCCTGGTGATTTGTGTAGCAAATATCGTCTTTTTCAAATAGGCGCGGATCTCGCTGTAATCACGAAGCCCTGCTACTGGTTGCACTACACTCTGTGAACCTACTGCACCAGTCGTAAGAAGCCTATTATCCTGCTCAACAAAACTTAGGCGATGAATATCCTTATCCTCCATCTCAGATGTAATCTTCACGATTGTCCGAATTTCTGCCATATCAACATTGGTGCGCAAATTATCCCCCATGGCGTCCATGAGAGCTGTAATCTTGCCAAAATCAGTTAGCGTACCAGTCGACATGGCCTTGTCTTTCAGCGCCATCAACACTAACTGCTGGTTCTTCTCGCGATCAAAGTTAGACTGCTCCAGCCCGTAGGTAGGGGCAGTATGTCCGCGAGCCTGAGAAAACGCCATCGCCTGCAATCCATTCATGTCATTTGGGCCGTTTTTAAAGTCCAAAAAATGACCGCGCGGACATGAGTTTGATGAATCTCTACACAAATCATCAAACGTAGCGTCCAGCACCCCGTCTGGGTGCCTACTATCAACATTAACTGTTACGCCCCCTACCGCAGCAACTGAATCTCGTATAACTACGGTATTGATATGGGCGACATATTGGATGTCCATATCAAAAATCTTACCGACTAACTCTTTTGTTTCATTCATTCGGCGAGTTTCTGCCTCTTTACCGTCACCATCATCGGCGCATGCATAAAACGCGTTTATCTTCCCCTCATATCCGCTCACGCAAGCCTGACCATACTGCACCCATAGGTCTCTTGGTATGCTAAAGATATAAGCGTCTTTCTTTTTCTGATCAACACTAATTACCATCATTGAATCAGTCAAACTAGCGCCATCCCTATCGGCCATATCATCGGTTGACCCGAGTATAAGCACATTGCTCCTGCCGTGTTGGTCCATCTTTAGCTCTTGCTGCTGGAATATACCCAGCATATTACCTTGAAACACCCGGCTGCCAAGCTGCCACGCCTTGTATAGCAGGAATCCAATTACCACAGCAGCAATAATTCCCAAGGACCAGGTTATGACCTTGGCGTATCGCCGTCTCCTGTGTCGCCTCTGCCTCTTCTCTTTATGCTTTTCGACATCTGCATCAATGGCGATAAGGGAGTCGCTGATATTCTGAGTTAGCCCGCTATCAGTCTGTGCAGGGGCAATCTTCTCCCTCCGACCACTATGCATCTGTGCGCTCTCCTGTTGCTCTTTGCGCATATGACCAACTGTAGTTCTGGTATCGCGTCGTCTGTGAGATTCATTTAATGATGAGCGGTCTGGTCGTCGCGTAATAAAGCCATCCAAGGTCTTGTTTTCCTGCCTCATTCTATCTATTATACATGAAAAATGGCCCCTAGTCATGCTTTTTATTTTTAAGCCGCTTGCGTTATGCTATAGTGGAATAGATGGAAGCAACTTTTCTCGACAGACACCCAAAAATTAAAGATGCAATTGGGTTAATAATATTTATTGCGGGTGTAATTATTGGCACTATAGTAATCAATAGCTTTGTGTTCCGTAGCTTTAGTGTCGAGGGCCCTAGCATGGAGTCAACCATGTACACTGGAGATCGGCTGATTATCAATCGCCTCCCCGCGACCATGGCTCAATTACAAAATAAAAGCTATCTTCCAGATCGTGGTCAGATAATTGTCTTTAAAAACCCCAATTTCAGACCATCGGTTGGTCGTGATGAATACATCGTTAAGCGCGTAATCGCCTTTGCTGGCGAGCGAGTAGTTGTACACAATGGCCGGGTCAAGGTATATACGGCCGACAGGCCAGAAGGGTTCGATCCTGATTCAGCATTCAATCACAACGAGCCAGGTCAGCCAACATCTGGCGAAGTAGACACAACAGTTCCAGAGGGAACAATATTCGTCATGGGCGACCATCGTGAGGGAAGCTTCTCCTGTGACTCACGCAATTGCATGGGTACGATTCCACTATTTGACGTCATCGGCCCCGTCTCGCTACGCATATTCCCATTTGATAAAGTGCGCACATTTTAGCACCTAGCTTAGTAGTTCACGGATTCTCTCAAACTCAGCCTCGCTCTTGAAAGGAATGACAATCTTGCCCCCGCCCTTAGCATTGGTGCGAATATTGACTGCAGTTTTGAGTCGTGAAGCCAGGTGTTCTGCAGCCTGACTATGAGGTCGTGGCGTTTCTATTTCTAGCTTGGTGGACTTGTTCTTGGACTGCTTCCAGAGAGAAATCCACTGCTCAACCCTTCGAGCGCTCCAGTCCTCCTTGAGTACTCGCGCCAGAAGCTCAGTAATCACCTTTTCGGGCAGGCCAATCATAGGCCTCACCTGCCCCTCGCTCACGATCCCCTCGTACACCGCCTCCTGCGCAATCTTGGGTAGCTTAAGAAGCCTGAGGGTATTACTAATAGCACTAGCTGACTTACCGCCAACTCTTTCGCCAATTTGCTCCAAGGTCATATTGAATTGGTCCCGAAGCTTCAGGTAAGCCGTTGCTGTTTCAATAGCATTTAAATCTCGTCTCTGCAGATTCTCAATTAACGATATCTCCAGTCGGTTTTGACTGCTTAGTGTTCTGATTATGGCTGGAATGTCACTTAGCCCAGCTATTGCTGCCGCCCTCCACCGTCGTTCACCCGCTACGATTTTATATTTCTTACCATGAGGAGAAATCACGATAGGCTGTAGCACGCCATGCGCTCTAATCGATGATGCCAACCCCTCTAGCGCCTCCTGGTCGAACACCCTTCGCGGCTGTTCCGAGTCAGGCTGGATATCAGCAAGCGCAATCTCCTGCAGTCTGCTTAGCTTTCCGTCTTGAGCGGCCGTCGGATCAAATGCTTCCTCGAGCAGTGTCGATGGTATAAGGGAATCAAACCCTCTGCCTAGTCCTTTTTTCATTGCTCCGCCCTCTCTATCACTTCCTTTGTTAATGATTTGTAGGCACGAGCTCCCTTAGAAAACCGATCATATACTCCGACTGGTAGTCCATAGCTAGGCGCTTCTGCCAAGCGAATATTGCGCGGAATAGTTGTTTGGAATATTTTTTCTGGAAAATGCTTCTTGATCTCCTCAAATACCTGCCCCGAAAGAGTTGTACGAGAATCCATCATTGTCGGCAAGACGCCTAATAGATCTAGTTCGGGATTAAGGCCTTTACGAATTAGCTTCATGGTCTCCAACAGCTGACCCAGCCCCTCCAGGGCATAAAACTCCGCCTGTACTGGCAGTAGCAAAAAGTTTGCAGCTATCAATCCATTAACCGTCAACAGGCTCAGGCTTGGTGGGCTATCAATGATAATATAATCATATTTGTCGTCGACCACCTTAATCACCTGCTTCAATCGAGTAAACTTACCCTCCGACTGGGCAAGCTCCACCTCGGTGTTTGCCAGGTGGGGCGTCGACACTACTGTCTGCAGATTTTTGAACTCAGTAGACATGATTGCGCTTTCAATTGCGGCCTGGCCAGTAATCACTTCGGCGATCGTCACCTCGACCGCCTGTTTATTGATGCCTAGTCCACTCGAGGCATTACCCTGAGGGTCAAAATCGATTAGCAATGTTTTCTTGCCTGCCTTAGCCAAAAAGAATGCAACATTGACTGCTGTAGTGGTCTTACCGACACCGCCTTTTTGATTTGTCACCGCAATAGTAATCGCCACTAATTATCCCCTCTCTGCTTATGCTAGTATAGCATGACGACCGCAGAAAGTCACTCGATACGCTATGCTTTTTGCAAACAAATACTATCGACTAGCAACTAGCAGCCGCCTGGTCGTGGAGTGTCATTGGCGCTTGTAACGATGTATTTCATATCTGGATATTTGTTATGGATTGCCTCAACACAATACCCTTTCTCAGTCTCCATCATCGTGTCTGGCAGCTCCTCCTTCTTAACTCCACTCCACTTATTTGCCCATGGATCCCAAAATGACAAAACTGGCCAATCCCCTCCTCGCGCAGTATGCCTGTCTATCAGGGCCTGATGAAATGACCGCTGTACCGCCTGCTTATCTGTCCACCAATTATCGTACGGAATACTAGCCATATATGCTTCGATATCTGACTGCCGAACTGGTACTGGCCAGTTCTTAGAGCTCCAACCCGTTATTAACAGCCCTCCCGCCTGAATATTGTCGTCACACGACATCATTACCGAACTAGTACCGCCGCCTTCACGAGCGTGAATTGTCGAAAACTGAGAATCAGCAATCAACTCTTTGCATATGCTATGAAACAATACTCCGTTCTGGACGGGGGTTAGCGGTCCATATTTGGCACCGCCCGTTTCTGTAAACTTAAGTGTAATATCTCCGTCATCAGCACTGAAACTGTCTGGAAAACTAGTCGGCATAGAGCGTGATCTAGCCGCCTCAGATTCGATCGATTTAGCTGCCTGCTTAAGGGTGTGCTCCATGGATGCCTTGGCGCTTCTTTTCGAAAACCCAATATAGCCCGCAGTAACAATCGTCGCCAATATACCAATAACCACGATGATAATGATTGTCTCAACAACCGTATAACCTCCCTTTTTAAGACTAGTCAACATAGCCCTCAAACCACCCTTCGACGACCAGTCAATACCACTTAAGGCGTCGCTGGACCTTGTTTTTCTACTGTATTCAGTGTATCACGCTTACTCACCAAAAACCACCTCGCATCGAGGTAGTCTTCAGGCTAATCACTCTAGTTTATTTAATAGAGGTTATTTTTATGCGTGTATACTTCTGACGATGGCCAGTTTCCTTGTGGACTCGCTTTTTTGATTTGTAACGAATAATCCGGAGCTTTTCGCCCTTGACCAACTCGTCTTCTACTTTTGCTTTGACCACTACACCTTTGACTGTTGGTGTACCGACGGTAGTTTTGTCTCCGTCAATCACCAAAAGCGCGTCGAGGGTGAGTTCTTTTGTGCCTTCAGGGAGGAGATCCACCAAGAGGGACTCTTTTTCGCCGACAAGATACTGCTTGCCAGAGATTTTGACGACTGCTTTCACTTGTAATTCCTTAGATTAATTTTGATTAACTCTAAAGATTTTACCAAATTTGACAGATTAAATCAAGCCCTATACACCTACCCCTGCTCTACTCGAAATCCGACCTATCGCAAACACCACTGTGTAATATATTGATATACGCATTACGGGCTGTTTCTTCATAGATAGACATCTCAGGCTCTTGTACAACAATTTTATCTGCGGGCACACCCCTTGAGATTAGTTCATTTTTAACCATCACAGAGCGCTGATTAGCCAGAGCCGTAGCCTCATCGCTAGGCTGCTCACCAAAAGTTGAACCTTTTATCTTTATGATAAAATCTTTGTTTTGAGTTTTCTTACTGAACCTGACTATCTTAGTGATGGACTCTTCGGTGGATTCTGGGGATTCGTAGCTGACGCTGTTTGGATTGAAAAATATTGTGTCTGTATATATATGATCCGATTCCAAAGAGCTAAACTCTTCTTCATTATCCCATAATCCCATGCTGTCAAGCGTGTCTTTGCCTATATCATTGAACACGACACACCTGGAAGGATCTCTCAAAGAGATGCCACTATTGTCATTAGCTGGGGCGCCTGGTTTCTTGGTCTTGCTGTCGGTCGTTTTAGTAGACTGAACCTGTTCCTGCTTGGCCTTATTTTGAACACCTACATACCCAGAGAGGGCGACCGCGGCCAAGACTATGACTAGTAGCAAAACTACCGCTGCGACAACACTGGCAATTATGATCTTGGTGCTCTTTTTTAATTGGTTACCGCTACCCGGTAGGTTTGATGGCGCTGCAGGCTCTTGCGGTGGTGCTGGTATCGGTGTTGGCATCGGCGGCTCTTGCGGTGGTGTTGATGCTGGCATTGGCGGCTCTTGTGGTACCGCCACAGGCTCCTGTGGCGGTACTGGCGACCCTTGTGGTGGCATCGGTGGCTCCTGTGGTGGCTGAAACTTACTGTTATCCATAGCTTTATCCTTTTTGTAAATTATGTTTTATTATCTAAATTATATCACAGTTATGCTCTTGGCGACCGACCGCTGGCTATTGTGCCGAATCAAGGCCCATGACGACAGTATTAGCATACAGCCAACTCTCAGGTGTACCGCCGTCAAGATGTTCGCCAACGCAAGGATAGACCTTGACCTTCCCGCCACTCGTCACATAGGCGTTAATCGCATCTGGTAGCTCATACTCACCTCTTGGCGACTCCTCAACATCCAGACAGAGCGCGACAACCTCTTTATTTAGAATATACTTGCCGATACTCGCCATATCACTTGGCGCCTCTTCCCTTGATGGCTTTTCGACAATCGCCTGATAGTTACCCTCATCATCCATCTTGATTACGCCGTATTTTGAAATATCCTCATCGCCAACTCGCTTGGCCATCAAACCACACGATCCGTCGGGCGTGGCGTCTATCAGTCGCTTGACCTCACTCGAGTCATCAGAGTTGTAGATAAAATCATCACCCATCAGCACCACTGCCGATTCGCCGTCTTCAAGATAATCAAGCGCCAGACCGACCGGCACCGCCGTACCGTATTTACCGTAACTTGGCTGAGTGATAAATCGCATTTTCGCCTTTAATGGCCCAACTAGAGGCAGCAAACTCTCTTTGCCATTTTGCCTTAAGTAGTCGTTCAGCCTTAGGTTGCTACGATAATAAGCCTCTAGCTGATTACTCTGTTCGCTCACAATAAATATGAACTCTTCGATCCCCGCCTTGAGACAGTCATCTACTACATAGTCAATCAACGGTCGATTACCGATCGGCAACATGCACTTTTCGATTGCTTTGGTGATCGGCAGCCATCTCGAACCCCAGCCGGCTACTGGGATAATTGCTTTTGTCGGCCTCATGCCTCGTACCCTCCTGGATTATTCTTCTGCCACCTCCAGCTGTCTGCGCAAGCCTCTTCAAGACTGCGCGTGGTCCCCCAGCCCAGCTCGGTCCTGGCTTTATCTGTTATTGCATAGCTCTCCGCCAGATCACCGGAGCGACGCTTGGTAATCTCATAGGGCACCTCCACGCCAGAGGCCTTCTCAAACGACCGCACCAGCTCTAGGACCGACACGCCATCACCTGTTCCTAGGTTGTAAGCGTTAAAGCCAGGTTTCATATCTTCCAAGGCTGCGACATGCCCAGATGCTAAATCCTGAACATGAATATAATCACGAACGCCTGTGCCGTCTCTGGTATCATAGTCATCGCCAAATATGCTTAGTTTTTCACGCCTGCCAGTCGCCACCTGCGTGATATAGGGCATGATATTATTTGGTATACCAGACGGATCTTCACCAATCTTCCCGCTCGGGTGAGCACCGATTGGATTAAAGTATCGCAAAGTCACCACCTGGAGGTCTTTATCCGCCAAACTGACATCTTTGAGTATCTCTTCGATCATATATTTAGTCCTGCCATATGGGTTCGTGATTCCCTGACCGGTGGTCATCTCCTCGCGATAAGGAGCTGGTGTCGCACCATACACGGTCGCCGACGAACTGAATACAATTTTTGTAACACCATGAGCCTTCATGGCCTCAAGTAGCGTTAGCGTGGAATCTAAATTGTTACGATAATACGCCAATGGCTTCTCTACTGACTCGCCAACCGCCTTTAGGCCAGCAAAATGAATTACCGCTTCAATATTACCGTCTTCAAAAATATTATCCAACGCTGATCGATCACATACATCAGCTTCGATAAACTCTATCTTTTTACCTGCAATCTCTTCCGCCCGACTAATAGACTCTTTTGAGCTGTTACTCAAGTTGTCAACCACTGTTACTTTATGCCCTTTTTCCAGCAGCGCAACAATAGTGTGTGAGCCAATATACCCAGCACCACCAGTCACTAATATATTCATCAATCCCCTCCTTTATATACCCAGTATACACCCTTCTGCTGCTGAGTCACCAGTCTAAGTCACTTGATCAATCAACGCCACCAGAAAACTCAAGCCTCTCTTCATCGAGTCCAAAAGCATGCCAGAATCTACCGACATCCGCCTCATCTTCATATAGATTAATTCTAGTCGACTCTCGCTGCTCCTGGCGAATCATCTCCCTCAACCCATCCCCCAATGGGTCAGGCGGCTGAAAAGATAGTTTTGGTTTGAATAATATTGACTTCATATTTGTTTTAAAATAATGGTTTATACTATCATCATAGCATAAAAGATACAAAGAGTCAAGATTATTGGCTAAATCAGCCTAGAGCAATCGACCCAAGAAGCAAATAGAAGAAAGTAAAATACAGCACCTGCCCAGCCAGCATCAATCGATAATTTCTAGCTATCCAGAAATTGCCAGCAAATAGTAGCTGCACTGCTAGCGATAAAACCGCCAAACACACCGAAATACCCAATACGGCCGACGAAAGCGCAAAGATCATGCCAGCAAAAGCTGAAATCCAGGCCACTCTATCGTGCCACTTATCTCGTCTAGGGCCCAGGCCATAAGGGATCAGCCCCATGAGCGCAAAACCAACAGCTACAATTAAAAGCAACCCCTTTAGGGAAATCGTCAGTCCTGAACCAATTACCCAGAACCCAAGCATTAGCCCGGCTAGCGGCAGCAACACATGGGCCGCCACTACCGTAGATTTATGTCTAGCAATATGCCAGCTTAGGGTTTTGCTTGGAGTTATTTTGACTTTTGTAAATGTGAGTAGGGCTAACGCCATCAACGATGACATGGAGATAAGTAGAAACTCCATGCGCTAGCTCCTTTTGATATTTATTGATAGCTCGATCCCATCAACCTTCACAATAGATTGATTTTCTTTTGTGACGCCAAGAACCCCCAGCACTTCACTAAGTATGGTATCCTCGTGTTCTTTAATCGCCTGCCCCAGCTCCTCATCGTCAGTCTCAAGCGATAAGATTATCCGATCATCGACATTCAGCCTAGCATTTTTGCGGGCAGACTGGACTAGGCGAATGACTTCACGCATTAGACCTTCGCGTTTGAGTTCGGGGGTGATCAATTTCACCAGAGCCACACTACCCCCCTCAAACGGAGTAGTAACTAGCCCCTCCACCAGTCCGGAAGCCCCATACCCTGCCGCAACAGGTGCATTTTCTATGGTCTTTACATTCAATTCATCGGCGATAATCTTCTCGTAAAATTCGCCTAGCTTTTCGCCAGGATACGCAAATACTGAAAGCGGTTGACGCACTTTGACTGATTCTTGATTCTCGTCTTTCTGCATACGAAGTCCAAGTCCAACATTAATCAGCTCCCTTGCTCTATCCATATCGTCTAATACTTTTCGGTCCACCTGATAATTCGTTGGCCAGTCGAGTAGATGCACTGACTCTGCCCCACCACCCATGTTTTGATAAAGCTCCTCAGCCAAGAATGGCGTAAATGGCGCCAGGATAACCGATAATTTGAGCAAGACATAGTGAAGCGTGCGGTAAGCATCGTTTTTATCACCGTCGTCTTCTGATTTCCAGAAACGGCGACGAGAGCGACGGACAAACCAGTTGCTAGCATCGTCAATAAATGGCAAAATCGGGCTCAAAGCATCGGGCAGATTATAGGCGTCCATATTTTCGGTGATTTGTCGATTCAGCTGATGTAGGCGACTGACGATCCAGATGTCGAGGGGATTGGAAAGGCTAATAGCCAGCGATTTGAGTGAGTCGAGCTCAGAAGGCTCTGCGTTCCCCGCAGAGCGCGAATAAGATGAAGGCAGTTGGCGTTCGCGCGTGCCTGAGGAGATTGACTCACTCAAAGCGCGGTCGCCAACGACTATTGAAAACGGCTTTTCTGCATCAAATTCCCAGCCATCCACCTCGGCATACATCGTGAAGAAATCGTACATATTCCAAACCATCGAAAGCTTGCGTGCAACATCTTGAACATCTTTATCTTGCAGGCTGAAATCTTCACCGTTTAGCACTGGACTCGACATCAGCAAGAACCTCAAACTATCAGCCGAGTACTTATCCATCAGCTCATTTGGATCTGTGTAGTTACCCAACGATTTACTCATTTTGCGACCATCATTGCCCGCCAGCGTGCCAGTGGTGATGACGTTTTTGAAAGCTTCTTCGCCAAACAGCGCCGTATTAACCGCATGGACATAGTAAAACCACGCCCGCACCTGTGCCACATATTCGACAATGAAATCACCCGGATAATTCGCCTCAAACTTTTCCTTATTCTCAAACGGATAATGGAACTGGGCAAACGGCATAGAGCCCGACTCAAACCAACAATCAAGCACTTTGTCGATGCGCGTGAAATGCTCGCCGTCAATCCCAAATGTAATGTCATCAACCCATGGTCGGTGATAATCCTCCAGCTCCACACCGCTCAGCTCTTTTAGCTCAGCATAACTTCCGACAACCTTAACCGTGCCCTTGTCGCCCTTCCAAACAGGCATGGCCGTTGCCCAGAAACGGTCACGACTGAGATTCCAATCAGGCGCTTGTTCGATGTTTTTGGCAAATCGCCCGTGTTTGAGATGCTCGGGGAACCAATTGATATTTTCGTTTTGCTCAAGCATCAACGACTTCGAGCCTTGAATATCAAAGAACCAACTCGGGATTGCTCGGTACATGATCCGTTGTTTTGAGCGAGGGTTAAATGGATATTCATGCTGGATGTAGTCGATTTTCCAAACTTTTCCAGCCTTTTTTAGTCCTTTGGCGATATCTTTGTTGCTCTCCCAAACCTCCAGCGGCTTGGTGCTATCTACCCACGGCATTAGCTCATAAAGCTTCTTCACAACTTCTGGGAAATAAAAACCATTGTCATCAAGCACATGGACGCGCGGAATATCGTTGGCCTTCGCCAGCTCAAAATCCGCCTCACCATAGATTGGCGCTAAGTGGACAATACCCGTACCCTCTTCGGCGCTGAGCTCAGGATATTCCCAGACTTTGTGGGCATTTTCACCCTGGTAAACGCCAAGCAGTGGCTGATACGCCAGCCCAATCAGCTCCGCACCCTTCATCTCACGAATGATTTTATATTCAAGCGGCTGTTTCCTGTCATCAACCAGCACTTTCTCGACTAAAGCTTTCGCCAAAATCAACCTTTCACCGCCAACCTCAACCTCAACATAATCAATATCCTTACCAACACCAATCGCAGTGTTGGCGGGCAATGTCCAGGGGGTGGTTGTCCAAGCGAGGAGATATCTTGCGTTGATTCCATCATCAACAGTTTCACCGCCCACCAGCTCTTTTACTCGCTTCTCGATAACGCTGAGCGCTTCGCGGCTTGCAGCCATCCTACCTTCGTAATCCTCAATCATACCAGGGTCTTTGACATCCCACCAGATAACATTGTCGCCATGAAGCCAATCAGGTGTTTGCCATTTTTCGGCCATATTTACAACTAAATCGTATTTCTCGAGCATATCAGGAGACAATTTAACCCTTGGCGTATCCGATATATCTACTCCCAGTTTTTCCAATATAGCTATTTTTGCGGTTGACTCATAGGCCTCGCCAAGTTCCCCACTTTTTGCTCCCTCAAGCTCAGCAACCGTACCCGGACGGAATTCTTTGCCAGTGCCAGTAGCGGCACCGTCAGCACAATTACCTCCCGTAAGCTGATTGTAAACAGCACGAGCCATCTGGGACCGACCGATATTTTCACAACAAACAAATAGTATTTTTGAATTTTCACCCAAGTTTATCTTGCTTTTTACTTGGTCGCCTCTTTTCAGCTTAAACTTCACATAAACGCTCGGATCGGTTACCGTCTGATATGCATCAT
>CAYVCA010000013.1:0-15436 GCA_964450025.1 uncultured Candidatus Saccharibacteria bacterium | reverse complement strand
GTAGGTTCTTTAATCCTATGCAAATCAATGATAGTCGGTTTTATGCAGAAAGTGGGAGTGATACAAATAAAAAAAGAAATATTATCTCAGCTCTCGCTCGAAAGATGGGATGGACAAGAGAGGATATCGCAGTAGAGTTAACTGCGCCGCTCTCTAATATATAGAATTACACAACTTCTTAGGTGCCCTAAACTGTTATAATCAATCCATGCCCACCAACGAAACACTCTCAGAAATCATCAACACATTACTATCGCTATATGACGAGGGGAAGATTGTTCGAGAGGATGTTGTGAAGAGTTTGGGTGAATATATTGAGCGGGTGGCGAAATCGCCCACGATAAATCCAGACGAGCCTGATGAGCTATATGAGCAAGCTATCGAAATCGTCCGGAGTACTGGTAAGGCCAGCACCGCCCTGTTCCAGCGACGCTTAAAAATCGGCTACGCTAGGGCATGGCGGTTGATTGATCGGATGGAAGACGAGGGGCTAGTTGGGCCAGCTGACAGCTCGAACCCGAGGGAGATTTTGCTGTAAGCTGGGGTGTGATAAACAGTGATATCAGTTGCTGGCGTATTATGCATTTAGACGACTAGAGGGATAGACCAATTAGCTGATACAATAAAACCCGATATGACTAATAAAACTAGCCAAGGCAAGCGCAAAATATCTTTCAAGATAGGCATAGTGTTGCTTCTGACGGCTGGGTTGTTGTGGTTGGGGGTGGCGGTAGCTCCATTCTTGCCGATAGGGGCTTCGATGAAAATCGGTGCGGTGGGCTTATTGTTAGTCGCTGGTGAGGTGGCTTTTTGGTTGGGTGCGATATTGACAGGCAAAGAATTTGTCGCTAAGTACAAACATCACCTCGATCCGAGAAGCTGGGGGCGGAAAAAGTAGCTTGCTTTTAGGGTGTAGAGCCTCTTCCTAGGCCTTCCACAGTGACGGAGGAGTAAAAGTCCCCTGTCTTGACCAGGGGGATATCCTTGACACGGGCGCCAATAGAGCACAGCGCAGTATGTTTAAGCTTGACAATACTAATGAACAATGATACAATACAAGTATGACTATAGAGAATAGTGCTCTGGTCAGAGATGCTGACGGCTGGCGACATAGTGACCTGGTCAGGATACCTCCAGGTCGGCCGCATGAACATGACCCTAGGCTGGGTCCGCTCTATCTTAAATTGAGCAGAGTGACACTAGCGCTAATCGACACTGCTCAGTATAACCCAAGAGACTACTTGGATCCTGTGAGCGCTAAGCGGGTAAACCAGCAGTCGCCAGGGTTAATACTGGTCCAGAGACCACAACCAGGCCATGAAAGTGAGCTACGCACCATGTTTGTTGGCAAGGGGGGTGAGTTTGTACTTGGCCGGGATACACCAACACCATTTAACCTCGACACTGGTGTATCACGACGGCACCTTGCTGTGAGAGCTGGAGCTAATGGCGACAAGGTGACCATTAAAGATCTGGGGTCTACTAACGGCACCTTTGTGGGTAGGCTACTGTCTCGTGAGCATGGGCGCGTAGAGGTATTGCGAGCTACGAGTGGCGGTAGCTCCCTTGCGTCTGAACGTCACCCAGAATGGAATGAAGATGCTTGGTTTGCTGATGATAGAAACCAAGCATATGGAGTATTTGATGGCCTGGGTGGGCATGCTGGGTCAGGGGAGGCGTCGCAAATAGCTAAGTCCGTGGTATCAGATACACTTAAGCTTATCGCGCAAAACATCCGTCCTGCTGAGGCAGAGAGTTTGCTGCGAGACGCTTTGACTAAGGCACATAATGCAATTCGAGAAATGGGAGCAAAAGGTATTGGCACGACGGCGGCTATTGGTAAGATTTTGGCGAATGAGCGGGGTGATAGAAAACTAGTGGTGGCGCATGCGGGAGACAGTAGAGTGTATTTGCTAAGAGGCGGCAGACTATACATGCTGACCCTTGATCATGGTCATTTTAATGATAGAGCTCCAGAAGACAGACATACTATTCAACGAGCACTTTCAAGCGTAGCTGACAACAGTAGTGCACAGCAGCTGCCTTCGTCGCTTAGGGCTGCATACCGGTACAGGAATGAGATATCTAGCAGTCTCGGAACTGGCCCTTTGGTGATAGAAACTAATACATACGGTGTACTGCCAGGAGACAGGGTGCTTTTCATGACCGATGGCGTGCATGACAACCTTACGACCGAAGAGATCAATCGTATTGTGAGTGGTGCGGGTGACGACAAAAAGGTGGCTAGTGAATTAACATGGTGGTCCAGGGTGCGTAGTCAGCAAACAGGACATCTGCGCGCTAAGCCAGATGATACGACAGCGGTTATAGTGTCAATCTAAGACTTATGCGTATATAATTAGAACATTAGTGCTTAGTCTATTAGGGGGTTCGGAATGAATTATTATATGGAGCCAAAGGAAGAGGTCGCGAAGTTTGTCGCGAATCGTTTGATTGATCTGCTAGGTAGTGGCAAGAAAGTTCTATGGCTGTTGTCAGGCGGTTCGGGTGGTCAAATTTGCGTCGAGGCCAGTCGACTGTTGGCAGGACGGGATTTGTCGGGACTATTCGTGACAATGAGCGATGAGCGATATGGCGAGGTGGGTCATCAGGATGAGAATATGCAGATTTTGCTTGATGCGGGGATGTCGCTTCCTGGGGCGGTGCTGTACAGGCCACTGCAGGGGAAGAGTATGGACCAGACAGTTGCGGACTTTGCATCCTGGCTTGAAAGTGTCAACAAACAGGTTGACTACAGGCTGGCAGTAGTGGGTATCGGTGAAGATGGGCATATTTGTGGAATAAAACCAGGCTCTTCGGCGGTAGACTCCCGGGAATTAGTGGACGGGTTTGTTGGGGATGATTTCCAGAGAATTACCGTTACGCCCGTATTCCTGGAGCTGTTAGATGAGGCAGTGGTGCAGGCCTATGGAGCTTCAAAGCACTCCGTCGTTGATAGACTGCTTCAGTCTGAGGGCGATAAAAAGTCGTTTCCGGCTTTGTCGGTTCTGGAAATACCGAAAACTAGTCTGTTTAGTGACTTTGCGGACAATGAGGTATGATTAAGAAATGAAGAAGTTTGCAGTTTTTGACATAGACGGAACCCTGTATCGTTGGCAGTTGTATCATGAGTTGGTCCAGACACTGGCTTTTGCAGATGTATTTCCCAAGAATGCGTTCGCTGAACTCGACACTCTGTGGAATAAATGGCGAGGTGGCGATATCGGGTTTGATGAATATGAGACTTTTGTGGTGTCAATTATGGTGAAGAATCTACCTCTGGTGCCATTGGCGGTGTTTGAAACAGCTTGTGACAAGGTGGTTGAGCAGAGTGCGCACAAAACACATCACTACCCCAGGCAGCTCCTTAGAGACTTAAAGAGTCAGGACTACACCATAATAGCGATTACCGGATCGCAACAAGAGCTGATAGAGAGGTTTGGTGCGAGATATGGCTTTGATATCACAGTTGGCGTGCTGTATGAGCGGCAAGAAGGTCATTTTACGGGTCAGATTGAGCGCGGGACAATCGGTCGAAAGCCGGAGATATTGCGGGAATTGGTTGGTGAGCATGGTTTGTCATGGGAGGGTAGCTTGGCAATTGGCGATAGTGACGGCGACGCTTCACTGCTTGAGGTGGTGGAGAAACCAATCGCTTTTAACCCGTCCGAGGGATTGTTTGAGCGAGCCAAGCGCGAGGGCTGGTCAATTGTTTTGGAGCGGAAGAATATCGCATACCGGCTAGAGAGCAAGGGTGAAGAGCTGGTTTTGGCTGAAACCACGGTGCATTAGCCGTATGTCTGATACCTATTTCGGCGAATAGTTGATAAAGAAATAAAGAATTAAGCCGAAAAAGACTTGTTTGTGTAAAATACATATGTTATTATTAACATATGAGGCAAAAGACATACTGTGACTACTTTGCAGTACTCGGTAATCCTCAGCGCCTGCAAATTTTAAAACATATCAGCGACACTGGTGCGAGTTGTGTCGGCGATATATCAGAAGCTCTAGAGATTGAGCAGTCCGTTGTGTCGCATGGCCTTCGGTCGTTACTGCAAGCCCACTTCGTTACGGTTAATCGCAATGGCAAGCGACGAGTCTATCAGGCAAATCAGGCTACTGTGCGGCCGCTATTTGAAGCAATAGACAGCCATGTGCAGCAGTTCTGTCGGCTTGAAGAAGAAAGTATTTTTGTGGATGATAATATTAATCAATAGGAGGGCCAGATGGCACTAATTAATGTAGTAGGTAAGCAGAATTTTAAAACCAAGGTTCTTGACAGCGAGAAAGTGGTGTTGGTGGACTTTTGGGCTGAGTGGTGTCCGCCATGTCGTGCAATGACGCCAGCCCTTCAAATGGTGTCTGAGGAGCTTGATGATATTGCGGATATCGTGAAGATTAATATTGAAGAGTCGCCAGAAAACCAACAGCTTGCCATTGATCACGGTGTACAGGGGATTCCGAACATGATCGTGTTTAAGGGCGGGAAAGAGGTTGACCGTATAATCGGCATGGTACCAGCAGACAAACTAAGAAGCGCCTTAACGGCCGCAGGCGAAAAGTAACAACCAATCTCCTCTGTTAAGGGATTATCCTTGTGTAGGTTTGTGTGTTTTGTGTGACGACGACCATAGGCTCTCTGAATAAATAAAACCGCGAAGGTTGCTCGCGGTTTTATTCATCGTTTAAATTACTGATTACATGGACACATGATACGCCTCCTTGTTGATATTAGATGATCTACCGGCTAGATCCGATGGTTGGGGTCGCTTGCTGTGGCAAGACCTGTCCGCTGAGCAGCTGTTGCAGTTGTGAGTACAGAAAGTAGCAATATGTTGATCGATCAGGCCGAAGAGAGGGATGATGGTTGCGGTATTGAGCGAGTACAGGCGTTGTTTGCCGCTAACCTCAAGATGAACGAACTCGCAGGCAAGAAGCTTGGCTAAACTGTGTGAGGCGGCTGACTGCTCAATGTCAGTTGCATCGGCAATGGCGTTGACGCTTTGTCGGTCGTTATGTAAGAGGTGCTGAATAATTTCCAGGCGTCGACCACCAGACAGTGCGGCGAAGAATGATTTATATGAATTGTTCGTCATATGTATAACTTATCATATGTAAAAATTAAATACAAGTCTTTATGCATAGAATAGATTAATTATTAATAGCCCCCTCGAAGACGAGGATCAGTAAGTTCATTCGATTTCAGCACTAGCCTAAGGCGTGTTGATGTATAATCACAATATGAGCAATGGTATAGATAAAAATCAATCAAAGAATTTCAATAAAGGTATATTTTATAGCTTGGTAGTGCTAGCGGCAGCACCCCTACTAGTATCTAAAATCTTGAACATCGTTCACTCTATGTCTGTGAACGGACAAGAAGCACGACTAACACTCAGTAGGCTAGCAGACACGATGCCACTAATCTATGCTAGCCTGGTTGTATCTTTGGTAGCTATAATCATTGGCATAGCCTATCTTGTGCGGCACAAAAAATCATGGCGATACTATCTTGGTTTGCTCATAACACCGGCCATCATGATTGTCTTTGGGCTTGCTGATACAGTGTCCTCTAGGATTAAAGACCAACAGGGGCTTATGTCTTTTAGCGAACAAAGAACCGAAGAGAAGGAGTATTCAAGCGCCTGCGGCAATCTCAAAAGCGTAGCCAGTAAAAGTGAAACAGCTAGGCGAAATTGGCGAAGTGGCATCTCCAGTGAAGTCGCTGACAAGTACGCAGATCAGATACTTGAGATTGAGCGCCTAGAGAGTGAAAATCAACACAAAGCCGAAGACCTGCATAGCTCAATTTGCGCAAAGAATTTAAAACCATCCCAGCAAGACACGGCTACGATAAAAGAATTTCTGGATCATTCGCATAAATTGAACAGCGACATATATAGCAACCGCAAGGCTATTGTGCTCGATGAGGACACGGTCTACAAGCTCAATACAATAATTCAGCTAGAGAACACTGGCGTCGACCCGTATCAGGATGGAAAACTTGCCATTCAGAAAATTAGAAACTATGAGGCTCGGTGTAGTTATCCTGATCATAAGCCCGGTAGTGTCAGCCCTGGTCGCTGTGCTCTGATATGGAGTACTACAGCAACCGGCGACGGAATATCCACCGAACAGATGTTACAGCTATTTATAAATGAACTCAGCAAGATGAAGAATCCAATCGGTTCATAGCATAGCCGCCCCCGCTTAAGAGCCAGATTGCCGACAATCCATATGATGCGCCTAGGGCGATAACAGACTTATCTAGTGGTTGCTCTCGCTCTTGTTCTAATCCCAGCATTTGAGCCGGTCAATATACCGGTTTATCTCTGTTTTTGAGGTATAATAAGACCATATGGCATTCAACGAGGCAGCTCGAGTTCAGATTCCAGCGCCTATCCACCTGACGCGTCTTGGCTATGACTATTTTTCACCGCGCACATTTGGCCATACGACAGACAAGGACAAGATGGTTGGGCTGGTGTTATTGATGTTAGATGTGGATAATAGGAGATAATATGACGAAAATAACGACCAAGCCCAAGAAAACCAAATCTCTAGAGGAGACACTTTATAACGATATCGCGAAAACTCTACGCGGTGCGGTGGAGGCGGCCGAGTACAAGCATGTGACGTTGCCACTTCTCTTTCTGAAGTTCATCAGCGATAAGTTTGAAGATCAGCGGGAAAAATTAGAGACAGACGGTAAGAGCCAATTCATCGAGATGAAGGAGTTTTATCAAAAAGATAATGTGTTTTATCTCGAGGAAGATTCGCGTTGGAGTTATATCGTCAAAAACGCTAAGGCTAGTGACATTTCAATTAAGCTTGACACTGCATTGAATAACATCGAAAAGACCAACCCGAGTCTCAAGGGTGCTCTACCAGACAACTATTACTCCAGGGTCAATCTAGCAAGTTCTAAGATCTCCAAGCTAATAGACGACATTAACAACAATATCCAGCACGAGGACGAATCGTTCGACCTAATGGGGCGTATCTACGAATATTTCTTGCAGAAATTTGCAGTCAATGAGGGCAAGGGCAAGGGCGAATTCTATACGCCCAAAAGCACTGTCAATCTAATTGCTGAAATGATCGAGCCATACAGCGGCAAGATTTACGACCCTTGCTGTGGATCGGGCGGTATGTTTGTGCAGTCGCTCAAGTTTATCGAGGCGCACAAGGGCGACACTCGGAATGTGGCTGTCTATGGCCAGGAATACACCGACACAACTTATCGACTAGCCAAGATGAACCTGGCTCTGCGCGGTATTTCGGGCAATCTTGGCCAAACCAATGCCGATACCTTTGCGAACGACCAGCACAAAGACCTCAAGGCTGATTACATCATGGCCAACCCACCGTTCAACCAAAAAGATTGGCGCGCCGAAAACGAACTTCGTGATGACCCACGCTGGGCCGGCTACGATGTGCCGCCAGTTAGCAATGCCAACTATGCATGGATACTCAATATCGTCAGCAAACTGAGCGCCAATGGTACAGCTGGATTCTTGCTGGCAAACGGCGCACTGAGCGACAGCGATACGCGCGGTATACGCCGCCAGCTGATACAAAATAATTTAGTAGAGGCTATAGTGGTGCTACCGCGAAACACTTTTTATAGCACTGATATATCGGTCACGCTATGGATACTCAGCAAAAACAAAAAGGCTCGCGATATCAAGATTGGTGATGAAATACGTCACTTACGCAGCCGCGAAGGCGAAGTGCTATTTATGGACCTGCGTACCTGGGGTAGTGAATTTGAGAAAAAATACATAGAGCTAACTCCAAACGATATCGCAAAAGCTAGCGGGATATTCCACGCTTGGCAAGAAGCCAACGGCGACTACACCGACCAGCCCGAAACCTGCCGGAGCGTCAAGCTTGAAGAATTAAAGAATAATGACTGGAGCTTAGTGCCCAGCCGTTACATAGAGTTTGTCGATCGCGACAGCCAGATAGACTTCGACACAGAGATGAAACGAATCCAAAAAGATATGAGCGAGATATTGGCCGAAGAAACAAATGCCGAAAAGGCGCTTCGCGAGGCATTTGAAGGGCTGGGGTATGACATATAAGACAGTTAAGCTAGGAACTCTGATAAATCGAGAAAATTCTAGGAATTCAGGCAGCAGCATCCGTAATGTTATGGGCTTGAGCACTCAGAAAAAGTTTCGTAGACCACATGCTACAGTTAATATGCAACAGCTTTCAAACTATAAAATTGTTAAAAATAAAGAGTTTGCTTTTGTTCCTACGACTGACACGTGGAAGGTTTTTGCTTCAGCATTATATAAAGGAGATGACCCGATTGTTGTATCTCCGATTTATGAGGTCTTTTCGATTAGAGATACAAGCCTACTCCCAGAATATCTAGAGTTCTTTTTAAAGCGTGATGAATTTGACCGATATGCTCGATATAATTCTTGGGGCTCAGCCCGAGAAAATTTTACTTTCCAGGATTTATGTGAAATTGAAATCCCTCTACCACCAATCGAAAAACAGCGTGAATATGTGGCGATTTATGGCAATTTATTGAAGCTCGCTAGCAACCACGAAAAGAGCTTTGCTGACTTGCAACTCATATCTGACACATATATAGAGCAGTTGGCAGATAAATACGGGACGGAGGAGCTTGGCCGGTACATACAATCAACCGACACTCGCAACCGCGATCTTGCTGTCAAAAAAGTTCAAGGTATTTCAATCCGCAAAATGTTCATAGACAGTAAAGCAAATATGGACGGTGTCCCGCTTGGCGGATATAAGGTTGTTCATCCTAGAAAGTTTGCTTATGTGCCAGTTACTTCCAGAAACGGACAAAAAATCTCAATCGCCATAAACGACAGCGAAGAGCCATATATAGTGTCTAGTACCTACACAACTTTTGAAATAATCGACACCAGTAAACTCCTGCCAGAATTTTTGCTACTTTGGTTTAAGCGCTCAGAGTTTGACCGCTACGCTCGCTACAATTCTTGGGGCTCAGCCAGAGAGACATTTGACTGGGATGAAATGAAGCGAGTCCGAGTGCCAGTGCCACCGGTTGAAGTCCAGCGCTCAATTGTCGCCATCTATCACGCACTCGAATCGCGCAAAAAGCTCGCCACCCAGCTAAAAGAAGTCATCAAAGACATCAGCCCAGTCCTCATCAAAGACGCTAAGGATCGCGTTCTAGCAACTGCTAAGATATAGACTACTTATTGCTACTATAAAGCTACTATAAAGCATATGCATAATGTCCGACCTCTGTTGGACGAACTGTCCGTCGCCCTACTATAAAGCTACTATAAAATTTTAGGGTATGTTGGTATACTTATATTATGCAACCGGTTTATTACGATAATATTCTCGAAATACCTCTGAAGCACCGCGGTAAGTATCTCTTGTCATTGAAAGAGTCGCAGTATTTTGAGCGCAAGAGCATGTCGATCAAGCCAAAAGATATCGCAAAGCCAATTATAGCTTTTGCAAACGCTGAAGGCGGGGCATTGATGATTGGGGCGTCAAATAACTCAGTTTCAGGCTTGTCCAAAAATCCATCTCTAGAAAATGATTTTCGGCAAGCGATACATGATTTTATTAAACCGCCGATTCGTTATTCTTTTGACAAAGTACCGGTAATCAATAACGATGGAAAAGAAGATGAAGTCATATTTATTTCAGTGGACCCTGCTGATGTAGTATATGAAGACCAGATCGGAAATTGTTATTTGCGAGTTGGCGATGAATCGCGTCAGCTGACATTCACCCAGCGGCAAGAGCTTGAGTACAACAAGGGCGTTCGGCAGTATGACGGCGAGCTTATCAAAGGTAGTAGTCTGGGTGATTTAGATAAAGACTTGGTTTATGAGTATGCCGAAAAGATTGGCTACCACAGGCCACAAAAGCTAAATGTGCTGAAGGAGCGCTTTTTGGCGAGTGCCGAAGGCGAGCAGACAAATGCTTGTCATTTATTGTTTTCAAGACATCCACAAAAAGTGTTTCCGCAGGCGAGTATTCGTATAACCAAGTTCTTGTCTGACGAGCGTGGAACTGGTTCTGAGTTGAATATAGACGCTGGTCATGATTATAGGCTGGATGGCAATATACCAACTTTAATTCGGCAGTCAATTGAGATTATTGATAAAGTGATTACGAAAAGAAAAGCACTTGGCGAAAGTAGCGAGTTTGTGTTTCAGGATATTATCCCGAGAGATGCTTGGATTGAAGGGGTTGTTAATGCCTTGATCCACAGATCTTATAGTTTGTCGGGTGATTATATTCATGTTGAGCTGTATCCTACCAGAGTTGAAGTCATTAGCCCGGGTATTTTTCCGGGGTTAGCCAAAATGGATGACCTGCTAAACATTAGTAGATTTGCTAGAAACCCACGAATTGCTAGAGTGTGTACCGAATTTGGGTTTGGCCAAGAGCTGGGCGAGGGTGTTAAGCGCATGGTTTCTTTAATGCGAGGGCTTGGGTATGTCGATCCGATATATACTCAAAACAGTGGCAGTGTAAGACTTCGTCTTGAGGCGGTAATGCGACTCAATCAAGCCTTGCTAGACGAACTGCCCAGCGGCTCAGAGGCAGTATTAAATATTATTCGACTTAATAAAGCTGGTATTGGCACGGGGGATATCATGGAGCAACTTAGGATGACAAGACCGACTGCTAGTTTACGGCTTAGGAAGCTGAAGGAGAAAGGGCTGATTGAGCACATTGGAAAATCAAATACCGACCCGCGAGCGGTGTGGAGGGTGAGAGATTAATTATGTTTACAGAGGCGCAACTTGAAGAAGCGATTGTAGAAATGCTCCATGAAAAGGGCTACGAGCGAACTCTTGGCGAAAATTTGAGCAATCGTGAAATTACCGATGTGCTGATCAAAGATGATATTCGTAGCTACCTGCTAAAAGAATATGCCGGCGAAGGCATTACGCCCGAAGAAGTTGATTTCTTGATCCGTGAGCTCGAGTCAATCGATAGCACTACGCTCTACGACAGCAATCGGCAGTTTATGCGCTGGCTACAACAGGGCTATAAATTGACGCGAATGGACCGAAGTCAAAAAGATATTATGATTCACTTTGTTGATTTTGATAATCTGGAGAAAAATAGCTATCGTGTAGTCAACCAAATGCAGATTTTGGAAAATTATGCACCGTATCGGATTCCTGATGCTATTGTTTACGTCAATGGCCTTCCTCTTGTGGTGTTTGAGTTTAAATCAACAATTCGCGAAGAAGCGACGATTCATGATGCCTATGAGCAAATCGCTGTTCGCTATCGTCGTGATATACCGTCGCTTTTCGTATATAACGCACTTTGCGTTGTCAGTGATGGCGTCAACAGTAAAATGGGATCATTCTTTGCACCATACGAATACTTCTATGCCTGGCGCAAGGTCACTGGCGATGAAGCGATTGAGAGCGAAGGTATTGAATCCCTGTCGACAATGGTTGATGGTTTATTCGATAGAAAGCGCTTGCTCGATGTAGTGCAGAATTTCATATTTTTCCCAGACGACAGCAAAAAAGAAGAAAAGATAGTTTGTCGCTATCCGCAGTATTTTGCAGCGACCAAACTTTATAAGAGCATTCTCGAAGCAATGAAACCACAAGGCGATGGAAAGGGTGGTACATATTTTGGTGCGACCGGATCGGGCAAAAGCTATGCAATGCTATACCTGGCTGGACTTTTGATGCGCAGCCCAGACTTTGCCAACCCGACAATTGTCTTGATAACAGACCGCGTGGACTTAGACGACCAGCTAACCGAGCAGCTAGTTGAGGCCAAGCAGTTTTTTGGCGAAGAAAATATTGTCAGCGTCGCAAATCGCGACGAACTAGGCACATTACTACGGGGTCGGCAAAGTGGTGGCGTATTTTTAACCACTATACACAAATTTACAGAGGCTGCCGGCTTGCTTAGCGATCGGAGCAATATAATCTGTATATCAGACGAAGCGCACCGCTCACAAACCAACCTAGACCAAAAAGTAAAGATTACAAAATACGGCTCTGAGGTAACATATGGCTTTGCTAAATACTTGCACGACTCACTACCTAGCGCAACTTATGTTGGCTTTACTGGAACACCGATTGATGCAACACTTGATGTGTTTGGTGATGTAGTCGATCAATACACGATGACCGAGTCAGTATTTGATGATATCACGGTGCCGATTGTCTATGAGGGCCGAGCCGCCAAGGTGCGACTAAACGAAGCCGCTCTTGAAGAAATAGAATCGTATTACCAACAAGTCGAAGATTCAGGTGGAAATAAATATCAAATCGATAAAAGCAAAGAAGAAATGTCTCGCATGGAGAGCATTTTGTCGGATCCAGATGTCCTGCATGAAATCGCCAAAGACTTTATCGCTCACTACGAAAGTCGTGTAGCTGAAGGCGCGACAATTGCTGAAAAAGCGATGCTTGTCTGTCCCTCTAGGCCGATTGCCCTGAGCATATATAAGCAAATTGTTGAGATACGCCCTAAGTGGAACGAGGTTCGGGCTGCTTCTGATATCGAATCGTTAAGTGAATCACAGAAAAATGAACTATATCCGATAGAACGCATCAAACTTGTAATGAATCGAAGCGCCAATGACGATCCTGAGATGTGGGAGCTGGCTGGAGATCGAGCGAATCATGACAAGTTGGCCAAACAATTCAAGAGTGACAAGTCGAATCTAAAAATCGTCATAAATGTTGATATGTGGCTGACGGGCTTTGATGTCCCGGCGCTCGACACAATGTATATTTATAAGCCGATCAGCAAGCATACTCTCATTCAGACAGTTTCGCGCGTTAATCGTAAATACAAGAACAAGGAGCGTGGGCTTGTGGTTGACTATTTTGGGTTCAAGCGTGAGATGAACAAAGCGTTGGCCCTATATGGTAGCGGCGGCGGAATTGGCACGACAATTGAGGATATCCAAAAAGCAATTGGTGATGCAAAAGACCATATCGACCTATTGGATAAATACTTCTGGGGATTCGATGGCAAAGAGGGCTACTACGTTGGCAATTCAGCCGAGCGCCTCAAAGCACTTAATCTGACGGCTGAATATGTAATGCGGAGTGATGAGCAAGAAAAACGATTTATTGAGTTGTGTCGCCGCCTAAAAGCCGCGTATGACATCTGTGCAGGCGACAAACAAGCATTCAGCGACGATGAGCGGAACAGAGTTCACTTTTATCTAGCGGTGCGAACTATCGTCTTCAAGTTAACAAAGGGTGGCACGCCAGACACCGCCCAAATGAATAAAGTCGTGACAGAAATGGTCCACAACGCCCTGGATAGCGAGGGTGTGGAAGAGATCTTCAAGCTCGGCGACACTTCATCAAAAGAAATAAACTTGTTTGACCCTGAACTCTTGGAAAAGATTAAGAAAATAAAGATGCCAAACGCAAAAATCCGTCTACTCGAGATGTTGCTAGCAAAAGAAATAGGCACGCTCAAAAAAATCAACAAGGTTAAGGGTGTTGAGTTTGCCGACAGGTTCAAGAAACTTATTGACAGGTACAATAATCGCAAAGAACAAGACGTGCTGATTAGCCAGATACTAGAAGAGTTCACCGAAGAGATTATTGACTTGGTTGGGGACTTAGGCGAGGAACTCAAATCACATACAACAATAGGGTTAAATATTGAGGAAAAATCTTTTTACGACATCCTCAAAGCACTAACAATTAAATACGATTTCGAATACCCCGACGAAAAATTAAAAGAACTTGCCAAAAAGGTAAAGAACATTGTTGATGATGTTGCACGATATCCAGCGTGGGATCAAAAATTTGATATCAAAGCTGGGCTGAAGGCTGACTTAGTTGTTTTATTATCAGAAAACGGCTACCCTCCCATCTCGCATGATGAAGCTTACAAAGAAATATTTGAGCAGGCCGAGAACTTCAAGAGGAATCAAAATGTATAGCCCTTCCCGTGCTTATGAACGGGCAGGGTGCATAGGATTAACACGAGACCCTCTGTACTATAGATTATTGAAAGGCGGGCTATGGTAAGCGAATCGTTAACAGTAGACATGAGCAAGGTTTTGGTAGACAAGATCTTTGACGCAACCAAAGATACTGCGAAAGACGCCTTGAGTCAGCTACAGAAGTACAGATATATGATTTCGGACGATTGCGCTACTGTATTTTATAACAAAATCGAATCCTTAAGCGATGCGCAGAAAGACATTCATCTACTCACCATTCTAAGGTTAATTAGGCTGGCTCAACTTAGCAAAACGTCACCAACGCACTTCAAGTTAATTGTAGACTTAGTTTTTAGAGGGCTAGAGAGTGGCAATGGTAACGTTCGTGAAAATAGCAGAAAAATTCTTGAAGGAATAATGCACTACAAAGAATCGCGGTCAAAATCATCCATGTTCGAACAAAACAAGGAGTACGAATCATACATTATACGGGTAGAAAAACTAATTTCTAAATATCGACCTAGAAAAACACCAGCCCAACTTGACGGATTAACTCCATCAGTATTCAAAACCCTGGCCTTGAGTTGGCATGATATGATGTGGCGATATGAGCCAAACGACAACGAATACTGGAAGCGTGCTGATGCGGTTGGCGTCCCAGAACATTCAACAGAAAGTTACGATACACACAATAACAATTCTTTTGATGCCGAGCATGCTGCTATGCCTGCCTGCGAATATTTAGAAATGCAACCATTTCTATCCAAGCCTATTCCATCTATAAAACTGAAGTATTTCAATCCCCCAGGCGAAGCCGAACGAGAGGAGTTGGCGCAAAATAGTGATATGATTTGTGCTGAATGTGGCAAACCAATTGCCGTTCTTGGAGCCACGAACCAGTTCACCAAACAAACAGTCTGCGATATTTGCGCAATTGCAGACTACAAAGCTCGCGAAGGCTTTAATACTATTAAAGCGGCGGAGGCGCACAGACGACGCTTGTTCGATGTATCCTATTTACTAACAGAAATGCTAATTGACAGATTTCTGAAAGTCTATAATCTGTCATCTGAAGAATGCCTTAACGAGACTCAAAGACAAGACATATTTCAATTAAGCATGCAATTGCAAAATATGATAGACCATGAAACAAAAATTGCTCTCCAAAATCAGCCAGACCAGTTTGCAATTGAAGAGTTTTATTCAAGTTTATTCGACGAGATGAGAATATTTGAGCAGTAGTATGGTTTTTAGAAAAACTATTCCGCTAGGAAGAATAAAAGCGTAGATGCACCTCTTCTATAGCAAGCCGCCTAGCCCTTTACGCCACTCGGGAGTCGTTGAGCTGCTAAATGGTAGCGAGCTAAACCACTACTCGACAACGGGAAGTTGAGTTCCCTAGTATCGTCTTCGCCTAGAGCCTATAATAGGCAACAGTAATCAATGTCAGGAGTTAAACATGAGTCATGAAGCACAAATCCATCAAGCCCAAACCCTCAT
>CAYVCA010000012.1:4240-17376 GCA_964450025.1 uncultured Candidatus Saccharibacteria bacterium | reverse complement strand
TACGACATCCACCACAACTAGGAATACCCTTTAATTTTAAGGGGTATTTCTATTTTTCGGTGATTTTACGGGAATTCTCAGTTCGCCACCTGGCTATCTCTGCGTGATGCCCGCTCAGCAGCACCTCAGGGACACGAAGACCATTGAAACTTTCTGGCCTCGTGTACTGCGGAAACTCCAATGTCTCGCCATCTGAAAAGCTTTCAATTTCTGCTGACTTCTCGCCGCCCAGTACGCCAGGAATAAGTCGCACGATAGAATCAATAATCGTCATCGCTGGCAGTTCACCGCCAGTCAATACATAGTCGCCCACACTAATCTCAGCGTCCACCAACTCCAAAATTCGCTCATCATATCCCTCATAGCGCCCACAGACGAATATATATCCACAGTCCTCGTCTGCATACTCTTTTGCCACTTCCTGCCTCCAGAGAGCGCCTCGTGGCGTCATAAGGAGTACTTTTGCATTAGGATCTGCAAGTTTCGCATCAGAAATAGCCCTCCAGAGTGGCTCAACCATCAATAACATACCATCACCCCCGCCATAAGGAGTGTCATCAACCTGCTTTCTCGGGCCTAGGCCAAACCGTCGTAGATCGATCGTTTCGAGTGAAACAATCTCATCTTTTTGCGCCTTCCACATCATTGAACCGCCGAAAACCCCAGTAAACATTTCTGGGAAAAGCGTGATAACTTGAAACTTTCTCATCCTATAAATTGTACCTGGCATTGACTTTTTTGTCTAGCTGTGCTAATATAATACAAATAACCCTATGGGGAGCGATACGAGGCTAAAAGTTAATGAAAGAGCGCGGAGAGGACGGACCCCGATATAAAAATCTAGAACAGACACTCTACTTGGCGGGCCTCCTTGGCCTCATTGGCCTAACGGCTGTATATATTGCATCTTCTTCCGAAAGCACTACCCCGCAACACTACAAAGCCAATGTGAGTTGCGCCTCCATATTTGACCCGAAATTTACAGAGTCTCCAGTTATTGGTACTCAGGGAGAGATCGTTACGGCCAGCTGTCCTCACCCGGACAGGCAAAGCCTTATTATATATTTGCCACCAGCCAAGGATGGCACAAAATATAGCCCCAGGCATGAAACTCTGCCAGGTGGAACGGCGACGATTGGCGCAGTGAGCGGCACGAAAGGCGACTTTAAAACCCGCCAAATAGGAAAAACAGTGACTGTAGCCTCTCCTAATGGGGTTTATCTCAAATTTGCTACTTCTGCTGAGAATAAAGAATAATTAAATTATCAAAAACCAAAAAACCACCCTCTTTGCATTAGGTGGTTTTTTGACACAAATAAGGCTCTCAGTAGGTTTATTTTGAACCAACTGCTCGCGTAGAGCTCGTTCTCGCATTTTGCTTGTGCTTGAACTAATACTAATTATATATCAAGATCATCCAGGTCTGCAAGCTCTTTACGGGCATTCTCGGCATAGCTTGAGCGATTTTCCACAGTTTCATCTGTTGAATTATCCACATCGTCGTCGGAACTGTCATCTGTAGATGCGCCCTGGCTTGATTGCGAACCGGTGTAGCCGTCATTATTGACGATCTTGAGGTTATATCTAGCATCATTTTTGGTGCCGAGCGCTCGCAGTAGCGTCCTTAGGCTCTGGGCTGTGCCTCCTCGCTTGCCAATCACCCGTCCAAGATCATCTGGGTTAACGGTTAGCGTAAGTAGCACGCCCTTCTCGTCGATTATTCTCTCTATTACTACATCGTCAGGATATTCCACCAGTGATTTGACTACATATTCTACGAACTGCTGATCTATTGTTGACATACTGCCCTCCTCCTGAAGTTATACTGTTATTTAATTATAGCATGGCATTATTGTAGCTAGCAAATCTACTAGCCTGAAGCTATTCATCCCGACTGGCCTGGTGCTCATACTCCTCAAGAGCCACCCTTGCCGCCGCCTGCTGCGCTGACTGCTTTGAGGACCCACTACCCTGTCCCATCATTTTTTCTCCCACAAACACACCCAGCGTGAACAGCTTGTCATGATCAGGCCCCTCTTCATGCAGCACCTTATAGACTGGCGTCAATCCATCGACTCGCTGCGACACCTCCTGCAGATGGGATTTCGGATCACGCCAACTCCCCTCCGCTAAAATACCGTCCAGCTTGGCAATTATATTCTTGTGTATAAACTGCCTAGCAGCCTCATAGCCATGCTCCAAGTATATCGCGCCGGTTACCGCTTCAAAGGCGTTAGCTAAAATCTGCACCCTAGCCCGTTCGGAGCCGCTCTTTTCGCCTCGACTCATCCTCACAAGAGGTTCGTAGCCCAGCAAATCACCCGCCATGCCAATACTCTCGGTCCTCACTAGAGCAGCTCGCCAGCTCGTTAGGACCCCCTCAGGTTCAGAGTAGTTGATATATAAATACTCTGTTACAGCCAGCTCCAAGACAGCATCCCCTAGAAACTCGAGTCGCTCATTATGCTCTTTGGCTGATTTTTTGTGCTCATTGACATAACTACGATGAGTCAATGCAGTTACGAGAATGTCGATGTTCTTAAACTCTAAGCCCAGTATGTTCTTTGCAAACTCTCGATACGGGGTGGGATCCATGCCCGACATCTCTACAGGGCCTCCTGCCGTATCTTTTTCATTGCTAACATAATCAATTTGCCAACATCTTCATACTCAACCTCCTCCAGTGCGTCATGAAAGGAGAACCATTTCAGGCCATTCATCCACTCCTCCTTCTGAAGCTTCTCGTATGGATCAAGGGCCTTTGCCAAATATACCTGAGTGGTCATCAAAACCAGCTTGTCGTTCCGACGATAGCGAAAGTCAACTTTGCCCAGCCAGCCATGCATCGCTAGATTCTTCAGGCCAGTCTCCTCGCCAATCTCCCTACGAGCAGTCACCTGGGCAGTCTCACCTGGCTCAATATGCCCTTTTGGAATTGTCCAACGATCCCTCGCATCTTGATAAAGCAAAAACTCAACCTCTGCGCCTTCTTTTTCTCGCCGAAAAACAACTCCACCCGCTGTCGGCTCCCTGACTATCTCTTGGATAGACGGCTTCTTGTGGCCAAAATATTTCTTAACTGACTGAAAGTCTGGTTTTTTCATCCCCGGCGTCCTCCACTAAAGTCCTGTAGGCTGTGCCTAGCACACCATTAACGAACTTTCCTGAGTTATCCGAACCAAACGCCTTGGCGAGCTCCACTGCCTCATTAATTGCAACTTTATAGGGCACCTTGTCCACTGAGTATGCCAGTTCGTACAGACCCAGTCGCAGCACTGCCCTATCAATCCGTGAGATCTGATCCAGCGGCCACTCTGGCGCTAAAGGCCCTAGTTGATCGTCCAGTGCCTGCTGGTGCTCAAGCACACCTGCGACTAGCCGCTCAACAAAAGCCACATCTTCCACAGTTGACTTATACCGCTCCAAGTTGCGCTTTAATATCTCTGCCCAATCAGCCCACTTATCATCAAGCTGAGCACGAAACTCATATTCGTACAGAGTCTGCAGTGCCAACATGCGGCCCAGGTGACGATTTGAAGCCATAAGCGAAAAGTTCGTTTCTCTATGTTAAATTTATTTAGCTAGCGCCTTGCCTGTTTCGCGCTTTGTTGTCTTGACCTTTACTGGTGACGATGCATTTACACGCCTGGCCAGCTTCAGCCTCAAGTGGCTACGACGCAAACCCGTCTTTCGAGGGCTAGTCTGCTTTTTCGGTTCTGCCATATTTACTCCTTTAGGTTTATAGATTTACACTTAGGTCCTATTATATAGTTTTTCGACCTTAATCTCAAGATACAACCAGCAAAAAGTCTGGAAATATCATAAACTATTGACTTATGATGGTGTTTGTGGTAATATTAAAAGAGAAGGACGCCCATAAGGCGCCCCGAAAGGAAAGTTGCTTTCATGGAAAACCCCATTTTGCCACAAGACCCCGAATCTGTCGAGAGACGACAAAACAGAATTCTTGCCCCCGTAGCACTGCTCTCAGGTTTTGCGATTTTGATAGCTGGCCTTAATGCCGTCAAAATTGCCGATGAAAAACTTAGTCAGCCTGAACGCAAGATTGCCTGCACAACAGTCACCACTCTACCAGGCGATGGAGCGTTAGCAGTCATCAAGAAAGGCTTGGAGCGTATCGAGGATACGACCGGCGAGAAGCCCACTAACCATGGCCAAGAACTAGTAGTCACCGCTACAGAGCTTGGGCCGCTACGCCCAGGCGACCAGGTTGATGTGTGCGTAAGATATCCTGGCGGTATTGGAGGGGTGGTGCTAGGTAACTATGCTACCGCGAAGCTAGTGACCGGCGACAAGCCTGGCTAGAATACTGGATCGATATCCTGTTGTCTTTTGATCCAGCCAAAGCGACAACTTCATGTCGCCAGCTCTTAAACCACTACGTTCACTAGCCGACCGGGGATATAAACCACCTTGGTTGGCTGTTTATCACCCAAAAACCTCTGGACATTTTCATCCGCCAAAGCCGTCGTTTCGACGGTTTTTTGGTCGGCATCTGCTGGGAGTTCGAGTTTAGCCCGCAACTTGCCATTTACCTGGACGATAATTGTCATTGTACTGCTTTGAATTAACGAGTCATCCCATTTTGGCCAGTGATCGATGTGAATCGTGTCTTCATGTCCTAGCTGATGCCATAGTTCCTCAGTGATATGCGGCGCAAAAGGCGCCAGTATCTGTAGCAAACTCTCAATAGTAAACTGCCAAACCCCAGAGTGAGAAATAGCTGAGGCTTCCTTAAATTTATACAGCCCATTAACCATCTCCATCATTGACGCCACCGCGGTGTTAAACTTCTCATCCTCGATATCACGAGTCACCTTTTTGATAGTGGCGTGAGTCAACTGCAAGATATCACCCCGGGTAGTAGAGCTGTGAGCGGTATCTTCAGAAAAATTTTGGGCTGGCTTCGCGGGTCCCGGATTGTTTTCAGAGGCTACCCGACCGCCGACCTCTATATATTCCTGCACCAAATTCCACACTCTATTCAAAAACCGATAAGTCCCTGGCACACCCCTCGTATCCCAAGGTGCATCCATATCGTATGGCGCGATAAACATCTCGTAAACCCTGAGCGCATCCGCTCCATAGCCACTATCCATAATCTCCATCGGATCGATGACATTGCCCTTGGACTTACTCATTTTCTGGCCATCTGGCGCCATGATATAGGCATTGTACATCATCCGCTTGAACGGCTCAGGAGTTGGCACTAGCCCCTGTTTATAGAAAAATCGCATCCAAAAACGGCTATAAAGTAGGTGTGCGACTGCATGGTCAGCGCCGTTATAGTAATCAACCGGTAGCCACTTGATGGCAAGCTCTGGATCCCACGCTTGCTCAGAATTAAACGGATCGATATAGCGCAGGAAATACCAGCTAGAACAGGCGTAGCCATCCTGAGTATCAGTCTCGCGTCGACCTTCTACCCAATTATCACCTTTTGGTTTTGGCTCAGTAATCTCAGCTGTTTTTCCAGAATCAACATCCACCCAAACCCTAACCCAGTCATCCACCTGAGCCAATACAGAAGTATTGCCGCCTGTCGGCTTGAAATCTTCGACCTCAGGTAAAATTACTGGTAGGCAGCTCTCATGGACAGCAATAGGCTCTCTGCTATCAACATAGACAATCGGGATTGGCGCACCCCAGTAGCGCTGACGAGAAATCAACCAATCACGCATTTTATAAGTCGTCTTTGAACGACCAGTCCCCTGTTGCTCTAGCCATGAAACTATCAACTCACGGGCTTCCTCACTACGCTCTCCAGAGAAAGCACCGCTATTAACTAGCTCGCCCTCACCCGTGTACGGATCGGTTTCGTTATTGCCGTCTGGCCTCTCAATAACCTGGATAATCGGCAGACCAAACTTAGTAGCAAAATCCCCATCTCTCTCGTCGTGTGCTGGCACGGCCATCAAAGCACCCGTGCCGTAACCTGCTAGGACATAACCCGCCACCCAAATCGGGACTTTTTCACCATTAACCGGATTGATAGCATATGACCCAGTGAAAACACCTGTCTTTTCTTTGCTTTCCTGCCTCTCTATTTCTGTACGCCTGGAGGCGGCTTCGATATATTCATCAACCACGGCTCTCGTGTCAGAAGTTGCTAGCTGACGACTTAATGGGTTTTCTGGAGCAAGCGCCACATAGCTAGCGCCAAACAGGGTATCGGGTCGAGTGGTAAATACCGTAATAATCTCATCGCGACCGTCCACCGCAAACTCTACCTCTGCCCCAACTGAACGACCAATCCAATTTTTCTGCATCGTCTTGACCATATCCGTCCAATCAAGCTCATCAGTCGCCTCCAGTATCTCATCGGCATAAGCTGTGATCTTAAAAAACCACTGCTTGAGATTCTTCTTGACAACGATATTACCACAGCGCCAGCACTTACCGCCCTCGACTTGCTCATTTGCCAGAACCGTATTGTCCGTTTCGCACCACCATTGAGGCTGCTCTTTTTGGTAAGCTAGCCCGTGTTTATAGAGCTCGGTAAATATCCACTGTGTCCATTTGTAATACTCGGGGTCGGCCGTCGAAATCTCCTTTGACCAGTCATAACTAAAGCCAAGTCTCTTTAGCTGACGGATGAAATTTTTCCTAGCCTCATCGTGGGCTTCTCGAGGCTTCTTGCCTATCTTTATCGCATAGTTCTCGACTGGCAGGCCAAAGCTATCCCAGCCGATTGGATTATAGGCATTATAGCCCTGCTGCCTTTTAGCCCGAACCTTGATATCCGCAAACTGGAAAGTTCGACCGTGGCCGATATGAATCCCTGCTCCCGTTATACCAGGGAGCATTGAAAGACCATAATATTTTGGTCGAGTAGAATCGGTTAAATCAACCGAATAGGTCTTATCCTGCTCCCATTTATCTTGCCATTTTTGCTCAATATCAATCGGATTATAGCGCTTCATATCTGGTAGTATATCACAGATTAGAACCGATCAGCATCGCTCCTATCAGCCAGACCAAGCGACTCACTCAGCTCCCGAATCATATCCATTAATTTTATGGCGTCTTTTGGTATAGTGATCGTCTCGACCCTGCCCATATCGAATTCAGTCGTCAGACTAGCTGATATCTTGTCGTCTTCATCATCAACAGTTATCTCCGCTGCAAGCAAGGAATGCGTCAGTGGCTTAATCCACAGTTTTAATGTCGATACGCTGTCATCATCGGTAATTACCGAGAAAATATCATCCAAAAACATATCGTCTTCACACCTCTTCACCTGTGCGCCAAAGTCGGTTTTCGCAAAAGCCCTACCAAAGCTTTCGATCCTTCCTTTGAGGCCGGTCGTTTCTACTTCAAAGCCCTTACCGCCATTGCGATTAGGTAGCCGGGAGCCCTCCTTGACTGCGAACACAGGACTCTCTCTATATGCCTTAACTATGTCTCGTTTCATAGCCTGGGAATCATATTTATCTATGAGTCGCTCAACACACTGAATGTCTTCTGGATTGTCTGACTCTTTCTTCATGTCGTCGAGGGAAATCTTGAGCCATCTCCCTTCCATCCTGGTCAAGACTAGGTCGAGCATCCGTAAATATTCAGCCTCTAGTTCTTCGTGGCCATACCCCAATGATTCTCCGATAACAACGTGGATGTAGCCCCTGACGGCTTTTTGTAAATCGATAACCTTGATGAAAACGGTATTATTGCCTCCATAGACCCCCTCCAGCTTCAAGCTTATTGGCTTTTGTATCGCACTGGAAGATAGTTTTAGATTCACCTCTGCCCTACTGAGCGGCGCATTCGTAGCGCTCTTGATATCAACCTCAACCACACCGCTCGCAAATGTTAACTTAAGCTTGCTGTTGGCAGTGAACTGCTTTTCCGCGACGGCCTGCATTAGGGCATTGTTGATCATATTTTGAGGACTTTGCCAGACCAGAAAATACCACAAAGCGGCAGACACGGCGCCTATAATAAGTATTGCCCCAATAACCACCCCTATAACAAGGCCTGTTCGCTTCCTCTTGGGTGGTGTAGCGGTTAATGGTTTTGGTAGCGGCTGGTTGCTAGAATTTATCGGCGATTGCGGAGCTTGTGATGATTGAGGTGCTTGTGGCGGTTGCGGCTCAATCGGTTGATTATCATGATCCATGCTCGTGTCCCCTCTTTCCGTTATTTAATCATCCGTAACCTGATTGACTGAGCGATTGTTAGCGAAAAAATCATTCTTCCTAGCAACCCATGCCGCATTTTGTCGGACCAGCTGCATCTCATCACTGGCGGACCTCAAATTCACTTTCACCGCCTCCTCCAGCCAGACCCCGCCACTGGAGCCCTTGAACAAGACCACCCCTCCAGACTCTAGCTTCTCGCGCACAAACGCCCCCGCCTCGATGGCATCCACGCATTCCTTCACTTGACACCCTCTACCTCTTGCAGCGGGCGCCAGGTAGGTATTAGCCTTCTCGCCAACAGTAACTACCCAGTCAAGTAGGGTTGGCGAGCAGTGCGCCCCCAAGTCGGCATGTGCAGCCTCAAACACGCCCTTAAGGCCGTTCATGTTGCCTAGTACTGCGATCCGCTGTGGTACCTCCATGGCATATAGTGTTTGAAGAGCTGACAAGGCAGTTACAGGGGTGGAGCTATAGCTGTCGTCAATCAGCCATGTATTATCCGCACCCTCAAGCATATTCATACGCCCCGGTAGTGAACGAAGAGATTCGATGCCGGCTACAATGGCCTCCTGACTCACCCCCATCTTATAGCCAACGGCGGCAGCGGCTACGGATGGTCGCAGATTGTTTTCGCCAAGTAGCCGTATGGTGGCACCAACACCTCCTGGGTTTTCAGGAGAAACCACTGAAACTCTATACCCCTCAATAAACGCGAAACTATGCTGATCAAAATAATACTCCGCCACTGCACTTGTGCCGTATGTCGTAATACTTGAATTAGTCAAGAATCCAGCAAACCTGCCCTCTACATCATCTCTATTAATTACCGCGAGTCTCGAACTGTTAGCTAGAGAAATCATTTCATTAGCCACCTCTTCTACCGAATAATCCACCTCCATGCGGCCGTTTGTGACAGATGTAACTACTGTAATGTCGGGCACAATGTAACTGCGAAACCATTCATGATATCCTAGCTGTTTCGGGTTAAACTCCTGGACTATCACATTAATGTCTGGTCTTGTCGCTTTAACCCGTTTTTTAACGGCTTTCAATGCACGACGCCAGCGGAATATACCCTTTGGCGGCACCACAACACCCATTATTTGCAGGAAGACATCTGCTTTTGTCAGCGGCTCCTCTTCTCGTAGTTGCACGCGATATTGCTGAGACAGGACCGTAGCGATAGCTACCTTAGTACTGGCCTTGCCCGCACTGCCAGTCACGGCAATCAATTTCACATCAGGATGATTAGCGAAAAACTGGCGGGTCAGTTGCGCTACTTTTTGCTCAAATCGCTTTGGTGGCATGTATTTATCATAGCATAAGCTAGTTGTATTTACTTAAAAAGAGCTGCTATGCGCCCACCCGGGGCATGTTTGTTTTAGAATATTTGTCTTTGACGGCGCGATGGGAATGCCCCAATGCACACCAGCTCATTGGTTATTATGCGCCATGTCTCAATAAAGCACAAGCCCGATAATGGGTTAAAGGTGAATATGCTTGGAAAACTACAACTAGTATGATTAAATAGACATGTTCAGAAGCAGCAAACAATACCATGAGAATGTACAATACGAAAACTCATCTTGTAGAAATTGCCGCCGGTCGATCTGACGGGATAATTATAAGATGAGGAAATACAACGAGTGAAGCAAAGTTTGTTTGTCGGTAGCCTTGCATACGCAACTACTGACGATACCCTACGAGAGTTCTTTGAGCAAATCGGAGAAGTCGAACGCGCCTCAGTGGCGAAAGATCGTGAAACCAACCGTTCACGCGGTTTCGGTTTTGTGACTTTTGTTGATGAGGCAAATAACCAAAAAGCTATTGACAAGTTAGACGGTCAAGAGCTGGATGGTCGCACAATCACTGTTAATGTCGCTCGTCCCAAAGAGGACAAGCCTCGCCGTGATTTCGGCGGTGACAACAACGGCGGTGGTGGCGGATTCCGCCAGCGAAGCTGGTAGTTTACTGACTACTGGCCCGTAAACAAAATAACTCCCTAAATCAGGGGGTTATTTTGTTATCTGCGACTCAAACATACGATAATAACGCCCTTTTTTTACTACCAGCTCATCATGCGTACCGCTTTCAACAACCTTACCCTGCTCCATCATATAAACAACATCGGCCCTCTTGACCGTCGATAGGCGATGACTGACAATTATCAGGGTTTTATCTGGAAGACTAAATAGTCGCTTGAATATTCTCGACTCAGCCAGTGCATCTATGGCGCTTGTCGGTTCATCAAGTATGATAATTGGTGCATTTCTATAGAAATTACGAGCCATCGCTAGTCGCTGTGATTGACCACCGCTTAACTCAGTTGCCGTAGACTGATCTTCATCCGCCAACCATCGCTCAATATATGTATTCATGCCGTGTGGAAGTTTATTTACAACCTCAGTAAATTCTGCCTTCTCCATAGCCTGCAGTATCATCTCGTCAGTTGCCTGCTTACGAATATCGCCAAGGGCAACATTTTCGCGCATTGTAGCAAATATATACTGGACAAACTGCTGACTGAGAAGCGCCACCTGCTTATGCCATGAGGCTATTTTTATCGTATCTAAGTCATGCCCATCAACCATAATCCGTCCACTTGTTGGCTTGTATAGCCCCATCAGTATTTTGACGAGAGTGCTCTTTCCAGCACCATTCTCGCCAACGATAGCTACCCTGGATCCTCTCTCAATCGACATCGAAATGCTGTCTAGGGCCAGTACTTCTGTGCCAGGGTATTTAAATGACACCTGCTCAACGCTGATGCCGCTACTCATCGATCCAATCTCCCGTCCATCATCCTGGTCGGTATCCAACTCCATGAACTCTTGAAACTGCGTAATATTCGCCAAATCTTCATCGATTCTGCCTAGCTGTGACGCTAGACCACCTGCCTCCCCAAACGCACGACCAACCATTTGTTGAACATAGATAAATTGTCCGACAGGTTGGTGGCGATTAATAATTTCTAGAGTTATCCAAATCAAAGACCCCAGCTCTACTATGGCCGTGCCGACATCTGCTATCAATGACCTCAGGCTGGATTTAAGCTCAAAATCCATTCGTCCCTTAATGTCTTTGTCACGAAATCTAGCATACTCGCTAATTAAATGTTGAATAACGCCATAAACACGCATTTCTGCGATAAACTGTGGCTGTTGTATCATCCAGCCAATATCGCCTTGTTTTCGTCGATTGATAAAATTCTTATCCCAATGCCTGGTCTGTTGTCGAGCTAGCTGTAGCTGAATTATGGCCCCTGGAACTACCGATATCAGTATAATCAAACTGAGCCATGGCGATATAATTAACAATGCAATAATTGCGGTGATTGAACCAATAACTGCACCTATCATTGAACTAACCGAATCAAAGATATACGAAAAAAAGTAACTAAAGCGCCTCGCTTTTTCATAGAGCTCCACCACGCTCTTGTCGTCATAACTGGCAAAAGGCAAACCGGTAAACTTCAGCATCATTTCATCCTCAATCGACGACTCAACAGTATACCTCATCTTTCGTGAGATATAATCACTCACACCTCGCCACAGCATCGATAATATCCCTAATGTAGCAGTGATGACTACGAATAAAATGGCTCTATTTGAGGCGCCTGAGTCTCCGGCATACGCCTCGACCAGTGCCGTAGTGGTGATCGCCGCGAAAAAAGTTGTAATTATCGGTAAAACAGCCTGAATAATACTATCTGTTATTTTTACAATCGCAATCCCCGGCGCTAACTCGAAAGAGCGTTTACCAACTTTGAGCATCGCTCGCAGATATGTCCAGGTGCTGTGCTTTTTACTAATCACTGCCCGCTTTTTATTAGTCTTATTGTTCATGTTTGCAGCCTATCTTCTTATTATATCACAAACTACCCGTTATTGTCAAGTGCCAGCCCTAGCAATCTCAAAGCTCCTTCTCGAGTCTTAGCCACTGCCATAAAACGTTTTTTGTGACAAAATAAAGCGTCATCAACACCGGTGACTCGTGCTAATTCGTCGTTAGACAATCCCGCCCAAGATTCAGGAAATGGGCGCTTTGAGGCGAAAGGGTCTCCAGGAGTATGCACAGCATATATTCGCCAGGTATTGTGACATCCTCAGGGAAAATAATGAATTCAAGTCCGTCTATCAAAGACAGCTCTCCGTATGGGTTTATCTGTTTATCCATTACCGCATAACGCGGGTCCTCTGATTGCGCGATAGCCTTCAACACCTCATCCACGGTCTTTACTTCAGCTTGAGCTGTGTGCTTCAGTCGCGAGAGGATATCGATGGCGCGACACACGGCCTTATAAAACTGCTCGTCAAATGTCTCCTTACTGCCAGGTATCGGATTTAGCTGTTCAATTACTCCGGTCATACCATAGTCTGGTGTGGTCGGATCAACTGGAGGCTCCAGCTCGCCATTATCACGCGCATCAATACCGCGAACTAACCTCTTATCGATAATCTCAGCCACTCTAGGATCACCATCACAATAAGCCTCACCATAATGGTGCCAAATTAACCCAAAAGCCGAACGCGTCAAACCATCCCGTCTCCTAAGGGTGTCGTCGTTCTGATGGTGGTCATAACGACGACGCTCATGATCATATACGCCGCCTACATCATAGACGATATCGGCTGCTTCTATTATTTCCGAATCCCGTGTTCTGGTCACCTGTATGCCAGGGAATACTTCCATAAGAACCGCCGTAGCGAATACTTCATCAGCGTGAAAATCGCCATTATGAGTGACGGCTCTCATGCTAGCTCTCACCTTGTGGTCGATAGACTACCAGATTCTGTTCATTCTCAGCGTGCAGGGCCATGCCAATAACCTCATACATCTTAGCTGATTTTGCGTGACGATACACACCTTTAGTATTCGTTGAACTCATCTGAAATTCGTTCATATCATCTCTCTCAGTTCGGTCTCGTTGATAATTTTTGTACCATAGGACTTGGCTTTTTCAAGTTTAGACGCACC